>JAEUOY010000092.1 GCA_016790515.1 Burkholderiaceae bacterium
CTCGCACCCGCTGCCGCCGAATGCGCTGAGCGACCCGACCTCGCTGCCGGCCTGGCATGCGCTGGCCGAGCACCTGATCGCCGACCCTGCCTGAACCGCAGTGCTAGCCTCGCCGGACCAGGAGGCGGGCATGAAGGTCGTGGTCATCGGCGGCGGCGCGGTCGGATCGGCGGTGGCGCTGTTCCTGAAGCGGCTGGGCGGCACGGCGGTGCAGGTGCAGGTGGTCGAGCCCGACCCCGCGCTGACGCGGTCGTCGTCGGCGCTGTCGGCGGGTTCGATCCGCCAGCAGTTCAGCAACCCGGTCAACGTCCGGATGTCGGCCTTCGGCCACCAGGTCGTGTCGCAGGCCGCGCAGTGGCTGGCGGTCGACGGGGCGCCGGTGGAGGTCGGCTTCGTGCCCGGTGCCTACCTGTTCTGCGCCGGCGCCGCGGGTGCCGACGTGCTGCAGCGCAACCATGCCGTGCAGCGCGAGGCCGGAGCCGACGTGGCGCTGCTGTCGCCGGCCGAGCTGGCATCCTCGTTCCCCTGGCTGAACAGTGCCGACCTGGCGCTCGCCAGCCTGGGCGGGACTGGCGAAGGCTGGCTCGACGGCCAGGCCTTCGCGCGGGCGCTGGCGGCCAAGGCCCGTTCGCTCGGCGCCCGGTGGCGGCGCGACCGGGTGCTGGGCCTGCAGCGTCGCGGCGCCCGGCTGGCGGCGGCCCGACTCGCCGGCGGCGACACGCTGGACGCCGATGTCTTCGTCAACGCCGCTGGGCCGGCGGCCGCTGCGGTGGGGGCGCTCGCCGGGCTCGAGGT
Source organism: Burkholderiaceae bacterium (assembly GCA_016790515.1). Classification (GTDB taxonomy): domain Bacteria; phylum Pseudomonadota; class Gammaproteobacteria; order Burkholderiales; family Burkholderiaceae_C; genus Pseudaquabacterium. Next base: position 796 of record JAEUOY010000092.1, read on the forward strand.
GCCGGTGCGCGCGAGGCGGCGCACCGTGTTCGTGATGCGTTGCCCGGCAGCGCTGCCGCCCACGCCGCTGGTGGTCGATCCCTCGGGCGTGTGGTTCCGCAGCGAAGGCGCCGGCTTCATCGGCGGCTGGTCGCCCGGGGCCGGCGACGCCGACCCCGACGACCTGCCGCTGGACCAGCCCGACCTGGCGCAGTTCGACGAACGCGTCTGGCCGGCGCTGGCCCACCGCGTGCCCGCCTTCGAGGCGCTGCGGGTGCAGCGCGCCTGGGCCGGCTACTACGAGGTGCACCCGCTGGACCACAACGCGCTGATCGGCCCGCACCCGGACTGCGCCAACTTCTGGCTCTGCAACGGGTTTTCCGGCCACGGCCTGCAGCACGCGCCGGCGGCCGGCCGCGGCCTGGCCGAACGGCTGCTCACCGGCGCCTGGCAGACGCTGGACCTGTCGGCGTTCAGCCCGCAGCGGGTGCTGGACGGGCGGCCCTTCGTCGAGCAGGCGGTGATCTGACTCAACCCGACAGCGCGCGCCAGATCGCCGGCGCCAGTTCCTCGGCGAGGTTCTCCTTGCGCACCAGCGCCCGCACGCCGGCGCGCGCCGCGCGCTCCAGCAGTTGCGCATCGATGTAGCCCGAGCTGATCAGCACCGGCAGGTCGGCGCGGATCGCGGCGACCGCCCGGGCCAGGTCCAGGCCCGAGGTCCCGGGCATGTTGAAGTCCGACAGCACGATGTCGAAGGCCTGTGGCGATGCACGCAGCAGGACCAGCGCCTCGTCGGCGCCGGCCAGCGCCGTGACGCGAAAGCCCTGCTGGCGCAGCAGGGCCTCGTGGGTCAGCAGGATCACCGCGTCGTCGTCGACGCACAGCACATGCGGCGGCCGGCCACCGGGCGCAGCCGGCATCGGCACCGGCAGGGCCGGGCCGAGCGGCGGCACGGCGGCGGCCGCCGGCGCGGTCTCGCCCGCGCCGCGCGGCGCCGCCGGGAAGATCAGGTGGAAGGTCGTGCCGCGGCCCGGCGCGCTGTCGACCTGGATCACGCCGCGGTGCTCGCCGACGATGCCGTGCACCACCGCCAGGCCCAGCCCGGTGCCGCTGCCCACCGGCTTGGTGGTGTAGAAGGGCTCGAAGATGCGCGCCTGGGTGGCCGCGTCCATGCCCGCGCCGTCGTCGCGCACCCACAGGTGAACGCAGGGACCGGCCGGCAGCGCGGCCAGCGCCGGGCTGCGGCCGGTCTCGGCCGGCAGCGCGACGGCGCCGATCTCGATCACGCCGTTGCCGCCGGGCATGGCATGCCAGGCGTTGGTGCACAGGTTCATCAGCACCTGCTGCATCTGGGTCGCGTCGGCCTGCAGCGGCGGCACGCCGTCGGCCAGCCGGGTGACGATGCGCACACCGGCCGGCAACGTGGCGCGCAGCAGGCCCAGCGCGTCGTTGACCAGCGTGGCCACCGGCCAGCACAGCAGCTGCGGCGGCTGCCGCCGGCCGAACGCCAGGATCTGCTGCACCAGCTGCCTGGCCCGCACCGCCGAGCGGCGGATCTGCTCGACCTGCGCGGCATCGGCCGCCGCCGGACCACCGTGCGCCTGGGCCAGCGCCACGTTGCCGAGGATCGCGCCGAGGATGTTGTTGAAGTCGTGCGCGATGCCGCCGGCCAGCGTGCCCAGCGACTCCATCTTCTGCGATTCGCGCAGCGCATCGTCGGCATGCTGGCGCTCGATCGCGATCGCCGCGATGCGCGCCGCCTCGGCCACCGCGGCCAGCTCGTCGTCGCCGGGCCGGTGCGGCTCGCGGCGGTAGACGCCGAAGCTGCCGAGCACCGCGCCGGCATGGCTGCGCACCGGCTCCGACCAGCACGACCGCAGCCCCGCGCGCTGCGCGGGCTCGCGCCAGTCGGCCCAGCGCGGGTCGCTCAGCACGTCCTCGCAGACCACCCGTTCGCCGAGGTAGGCCGCGCTGCCGCAGCTGCCGGCCACGGGCCCGATCGGCTGGCCGTCGACGGCCTGGTTGAACTCGTCGGGCAGGCTGGGCGCCGCGCCGTGGCGCAGCCGGGTGCCGCTGGCGTCGAGCAGCAGCACGCTGCACAGCAGGTCCGGCTCGCCGGACTCGAGCCCGCGCACGATCGCCTCGAGCACCGCGCCCAGCGGCGAGCGGTCGGCGATCAGCGCCATCACCCGGTTGCGGCCGGCGTCGCGCGCCTCGGCGCGCTTGCGCTCGGTGATGTCGGTGAGCATCGCCAGCGCGCCGGCCGGCCGGCCGCCATCGTCGTGCACCGGGTTGGCCGACACCGAGGCCCACAGCTGGCGTCCGTCGTCGCGGCGCAGGCGCAGCTCCAGCGGTCCGGCCGGCCCAGGCCCGCCCTGCGCGAGCCGCTGCAGCGCTGCGACGTGGGCCGCGTCGTCGGCGAACCGGTCCAGCGGCTGGCCGAGCAGACGGTCGGGGCCGCAGGCCAGCATCTGCGCCATCTTCGGGTTGACGAAGCGGGTGCGGGCCTGCGGGTCGATCATCCAGATGCCCTCGGCGGCGGCGTCGACGATGTCGCGGTAGCGGCGCTCGCTGTCGCGCAGGGCCCGCTCGGCGCGCAGCTGCTGGGTCACGTCCTTGGACACCACCAGCCGCGCCGGGCGGCCACCGAAGTCGATCAGCTCGGACAGCACATCGACGTCGAACACCTCGCCGTTGCGGCGCCGGTGGCGCCAATGCCGGCTCGGGCTGGACCGGCTGCCCAGGCCGTCCAGGAAGGCCAGGATCTCGGCCCGGTCGGCCTCGGGCCGGATGTCGGTGATCCGCATCGCCAGGAACTCGGCCTCGCTGTAGCCGTAGACCGCGATCGCCGCCGGGTTGACGGCCAGGAAGCGCAGCGTGGCCGTTTCGTAGACCCACATCGGCCAGGGGTTGCGCTCGAACAGCAGACGGTAGACCGCGTCGCCCGGTGCGGCAGTTGCGCCGGGCGGCGGCATCGGCTCGGGCATCGGTCGTCTCCTGCGCGGTCTGCTGCGCCGTCGGCTGCGCTGCCTGCCGGTCCGGGCCGTCTAGCGCGAGCCCGGCGCCGGCATCGCCGCGCCGAACTCGTCGATCGACCGCCCCTGCTGCGCCAGCAGCGCCTGCAGCGCCGGCAGCAGCGGACCCAGCCGTTCGTCGAGCACATCGCGGACGGTGTCGACGATCACCTGGGTCGCGCGCTCGATCTCGATGTTCAGCGCGTCGCCGACCCGCCTGTCGCCGAAGGTGGTCATGCGCAGCGTCTCGGGGATCAGCCAGACCTCGAACCAGCACTCGCGCCGGTCGGCTTCGGCCACCGTCAGGCTGGCGCCGTCGACGCCGATGTAGCCCTTGGCGAAGACATAGCGCATGTGGCCGGGCGGCACGCCGATGCGCAGCACATGGTTGTTCTCGGGCCGGCGGATCGCCAGCAGCTGGCCGCGGCAGTCGACATGGCCGCTGAGCGGGTGGCCGCCGATCTCGGCGCCGTCCTTCGCCGCGCGCTCGACGTTCAGCCGGCTGCCGACCGCCAGCGCGCCCAGCGTGGTCAGCCCCAGGCTCTGCTGCATCACGTCGAAGGCCGCGCGGCCCGGCGCCGGCCGCGTGGTGACGGTCAGGCAGACGCCATCGCAGGCGACGCTGGCACCGATGGCCAGCGCGTCGTCGAACCCCGGCGGGAAGGCGAGCTCGAAGCTGCGCAGGCCGGGGCGGTCGGTGATCGCGGCCACCTGGGCCACGCCTTGAACAATGCCGGTGAACATGGGTCGCTTGCGGGAATTGCGAGGCAGTCGCGCAGGTTACCAGCCGCGACGCCCCGGGGCGGCAGACTGGCGGGCCCGCCCTCCGGAGCCGCGCGCATGACCCCAGCCGAGCACGACGCCGTGCAATGGACCACCGACGGCGCGGTGGCGACGATCACGCTGCACCGCCCGCAGTGCCGCAATGCGGTGGACGGCCCCACCGCGGCAGCGCTGCGCGAGGCGTTCGAGCGCTTCGAGGCCGACCCGGCGCTGGCCGTGGCGGTGTTCACCGGCGGCGGCGGCCAGTTCTGCGCCGGCGCCGACCTGGCCGCGGTGGCCGACCCGGCGCGGCGCAACACCGTCACCGCCGACGGCAGCGGCCCCGGGCCGATGGGGCCGACGCGCAGGGCCTTGACCAAGCCGGTCGTCGCCGCGGTCGAGGGCCATGCGGTGGCCGGCGGGCTCGAGCTGGCGCTGATGTGCGACCTGCGGGTGGCCGCCCGCAGCGCGATCTTCGGCGTGTACTGCCGCCGCTGGGGCGTGCCGCTGATCGACGGCGGCACCGTGCGGCTGCCGCGCATCGTCGGCCAGTCCCGGGCGCTGGACCTGATCCTCACCGGCCGCGCCGTCGCTGCCGACGAGGCGCTGGCCATCGGCCTGGCCGACCGGGTGGTCGACGACGGCTGCGCGCTGGCCGAGGCACAGGCGCTGGCGCGGCAGATCGCCGGCTTTCCGCAGCAGTGCCTGCGCGCCGACCGGGCCTCGGCGCTGGCGCAGTGGGACTGGCCGCTGGACGAGGCGCTGCGGCGCGAAGGCGCCGGCGGCTTCGGCGCGCTGCAGGCCGAGGGCCTGTCGGGCGCGGCCCGCTTCGCCGCCGGCGCCGGGCGCCATGGCGGGCCCGCCGGGTGAGATGGCGGACCTGGCGGGCGGCGGCGATACTGCGGCGCGAAGACCCCGCCCGATGCCCGACCGACCCCGCCCGCCGAGAGAGCCCCGCCCGCGGGCCCCCTTCAGACTGAAGCACCCGAAGACGCTGGCGGCGCTGTTCGCGCTGGCCGGCGAGCCGGGCGAGCATTTCTACCGCGGCCTGATCGACGCCAGCTTCGAGCTGACGCCACGTGTCGCCCGCAACCCGAACCACTTGCGCAACGAGTGGAACCTGATGTCGGCTTTCGGCGCTGCCGCGCGGGCCCATGGCTACAACCTGCGCAACAACCTCGAACTGCTGGCGCTGGCCCAGCACCACGGCCTGCCGACACGGCTGATGGACGTCACGTCGGCATTCGGCGTGGCACTGTACTTCGCGGTCCAGACCGAGGCGCCCGATCGCGACGTGATCGTCTGGCGCATCGACATCGCCCGGATGATCGACGCGATGTGCCGCTGGTACGGCCAGCGCTCGCCGTCCGGCAGCCCGGTGACCAGCGACTACACCGAGTTCCCGGCGCCACCCAGGCTGGTCGACGGCAGGCTGGTGCCGGTGGTCGCGAACCACGAGATCGACCAGGTGCTGGACGGCTACATGACCGACGGCAGCGAGGTTCGCCAACCGCCGTTGATCATCAGCACGCCGCACATCTCGCAGCGCATCACCGCGCAGGACGCCAGCTTCCTGGTGCTCGACCCGCTCGGTGGCCCGCTGGGCCAGCAACTGCTGGCGCTCGACGCGCGGCAGGCGCTGACCGGCATCGTGATCGGCCCGCCGCTGCGCGAGATGGTGCGCCAGCACCTGCGCACGATCGGGCTCGGTCGGCGGCTGCTGTTTCCCGACATCGACAACCTTGCGCGCGACCTGACCGAGCGCTACGCCGAGAACACCTGAAGCCGCCGAGGCGCTGGACCCGAGGCAGCGCGGGCGCATATGCTCGGCGGCCATGAAAAAGGTCATCCTCCATTCGAAGCGCCGCGTCTTCGACGGCTTCTTCAAGATCGACGAGGCTGAGCTGAGCTACGAGCGCTTCGACGGCCGCATGAGCCCGCCGCTGCGGCGGCTGTGCTTCGAGCGCGGTGACGCGGTGGCGGCGATCGTCTGGCACCGCGACCGCCAGCGCGTGCTGCTGGTCGAGCAGTTCAAGTACCCGGCCTGGGAAAAGGGTCCCGGCTGGATCGTCGAGACGATGGCCGGCATGATCGACGCCGGCGAGTCGCCCGAGGCCGCGCTGCGGCGCGAGCTGCGCGAGGAGATGGGCTACGACGCCGAGGCGGTCGAGCCGATCGCGAACTTCTACGTCTCGCCGGGCGGATCGTCCGAGCGCATCTTTCTCTTCTATGCCGAGGTCACCGAGGCCGGCCGCAACGGCCGTGGCGGCGGCGTCGAGGCCGAGGGTGAGGACATCGAGACCGTGGCGATGCCAATCGCCCAACTCGCCGAACTGCTGTGCAGCGGCGGCCTGCACGACGCCAAGACGATCATCGGCGTGCAATGGCTGCTGAACCGCCTGAACACGGCAGCGAAAGAGTGATCGAGCGGGCATTTTGATGCCCGTCAAGACCACGTCGACCAAACGGCCCTAGCTTGATGCCTCGGCCTGCCGCCGCGGGCCCGCCAAACCGGAGATGCCCGCATGAGCCCGAACCCCGACACCGCCGGACCGCCCGGCGACCCGATCAGCGACTTCTCGCAGTGCCATGTCGGCATCACCAACAAGCTCCAAGCGCTGGCCGGGCTGCCGGCGCTGCTCGGTCCGGCCGCGCAGGCGCGCCGGCTCGCCGCCGAGTCGCTGGCCTTCTTCGCCGACGTGATCGACGAGCACCACGGGGCCGAGGAACGCGAGCTGTTTCCGGCGGTGCTGGCCAGCGCCACCAAGGGCGACGAGCGCAGCCGCGTGCAGGCGCTGGTGGAACGGCTGACCGCCGAGCACCGGCTGATCGAAGCGCAGTGGGCGCGGCTGGTCCCCGGCCTGAAGGCGGTGGCCAAGGGTCACGACTGCGATCTGGAGGCCGGCGCCGTGCAGCGGCTGGTCGACCTGTACCTGGCGCACGCAGCCTTCGAGGAGCAGGAGTTCCTGCCGCTGTCGCACACCATCCTCAGCCGCGACAGCAACCACCTGGCGGCGCTGGCCATCTCGGTGCACATGCGCCACACGGTCCCCGAGACGCTGGCGCGCTGGGGCCACCGGATCTGACGGCGCGTGACGAATTGAGCCCCTGATCGGGGTTGTCGTGCTCCCGCCGGCCTGGCCGGCCATGGTTCAATCCTCGCGTCGCCCCGGTCGATCCGCATCGGCCCCGGCCGGAGGCCGAACCCGATGGATCACCGAGCAACGCCCGTGTCGCCGCTGTACCTGCTGGAGCGCTTCGAGCCCGGCATCGTTCACCTGGACAACCAGCGCCGGGTGATCGGCATGAACGACTTCGCCCGCCGCGTGCTGCCGGTCGACCGGATGCAGCCGTTCGACCAGATGGTGCTGGACTTCCACCCCGACCGCTCGCGGCCCAAGGTCGAGTTCCTGCTCGACCAGGCCGGGCAGTGCCCGGTGGCTGCGCCGCCACCGATGACGATGATCATCAACATCCCCGAGCGGGTGCTGCTGATCAAGGTCTCGCGCACCAGCGACGCCGCATCGACGCCGACCGGCTACGTGCTGATCTTCTACGACATCACCGAGGTCGTCGCCGCCAACGAGGAGACCCAGCCCAGCCGCAGCGATGCCCGCCGGCGGCTGCTGAAGATCCCCACCGTGGCGCAGAACCGCACCCTGTTCGTCGACGCCGACGACATCCTGTGCATCCGCTCCGATGGGCACTACACCCGGGTGGTCACCGCCAAGGGCAGCCAGTTCTGCAACCTGAGCATCGGCGACATCGAGACCCGGCTCGACCCCGAACACTTCATGCGGGTGCATCGCAGCCACCTGATCAACCTTCGCGCAGTACGCCAGCTGCAGCGCGACGACGGCCGGGTGGCGGTGCAGTTGAACGGCATCGTCGAGCCGATCGCGGTATCGCGCAGCAGTGCGGCCGCGCTGCTCGAGCGGCTGGGCGTGCCCGCCGGCGCCGCACCGGCGACACGTTGATGCGGGTTCCCGGGCGCCCGTTCGGGTAAGTCCTGATTCGGTGTTTCCCCAGGGTTGCGGCGCTCTCGCCGGGCCCGCGCCGCCACTCGTGCAGCAGGGTGGCGATTCGTGCGGCAGAACGCGCGCTTCGTGCGGAAACGGCCCGATCGACGCGGAATGACCCGACTGGCCTGTCGGGCACCGGCATGTCCGACGATGCGCGGGCCCTGTCCGGAGGGCTGCCGAGAACGCACCAGGAGACGCCGATGATCCCCCCTGCCTTCGAATACCACGCGCCCCGCTCGGTGGGCGAAGCCCTGACCCTGCTCGGCACGCTGGGCGCCGACGCCAAGCTGCTGGCCGGCGGCCACAGCCTGCTGCCGATGATGAAGCTGCGCTTCGCCGCGCCGGCGCACCTGATCGACCTGAACCGCATCGAGGCGCTGCGCGGCATCCGCGAGGACGGCGCGACGATCGTGATCGGCGCGATGACCTGCGAGAACGACCTGATCGCCTCGCCGCTGCTGCAGGCCAAGGCGCCGCTGCTGCCCGAGGCGGCGCGCCAGATCGCCGACCCGCAGGTGCGCAACCGCGGCACCATCGGCGGCGACATCGCCCACGGCGACCCGGGCAACGACCACCCGGCGATCGCGCTGGCGCTGAACGCCGGCTTCACGCTGCAGGGCCCGAACGGCAGCCGGCAGGTGGCCGCCGACGACTTCTTCCTCGGCACCTACATGACGGCGATGGCCGAGGACGAGATCCTCACCGAGATCCGCGTGCCGGCGGCCGCACCCGGCACCGGCTGGGCCTACGAGAAGCTCAAGCGCAAGACCGGCGACTGGGCCACCGCCGGCGCGGCGGTGGTGCTGCGCCTGGACGGCGGCGTGGTCGGCCAGGTGCGCATCGCCCTGACCAACGTCGCGCCGATGGCGCTGCGCGCGACCGACGCCGAGGCTGCCCTGCTGGGCCGCAAGCTCGACGACGGCGCGCTGCACGACGCCGCGGCCAAGGCGATGGCCGCCTGCGACCCGGCCGAGGACCTGCGCGGCGACCGCGACTACAAGACCGCGATGGCCGGCCAGATGGTCCGCCGCGCGCTGCAGCGCGCCGCCGCGCGCTGCTGAAACCGATTCGATCCCGGAGACAAGCGATGGCCAAGAAACTGCTGAGCGTGAACATCAACGGCAAGACGGTCGAGAAGGCGGTCGAGCCGCGCACGCTGCTGGTCCACTTCCTGCGCGAGGACTGCAGCCTGACCGGCGCGCACATCGGCTGCGAGACCAGCCACTGCGGCGCCTGCACCGTCGACATCGACGGCCGGTCGGTCAAGAGCTGCACCCATCTGGCGCTGCAGTGCGAAGGCTCCGATGTGCGCACGGTCGAGGGCCTGGCCCAGGGCGGCGTGCTGCATGCGGTGCAGGAGGGCTTCTACAAGGAGCATGGCCTGCAGTGCGGCTTCTGCACCCCGGGCATGCTGATGCGCGCCTGGCGCTTCCTGCAGGACAACCCCGACCCGACCGAGGACGAGATCCGCGCCGGCATGGCCGGCAACCTGTGCCGCTGCACCGGCTACCAGAACATCGTCAAGGCGGTGCAGTACGCGGCCGCCAAGCTGCGCGAGTCGCAGACCGCCACCGCCTGACCGGAGCACGAGACCATGAACGCACCGCTATCTCCGACCCTGCTCGAGCGCAGCGCCACCCTGCAAGGCATGGGCGACAGCCGCCTGCGCAAGGAAGACGCCCGCTTCATCCAGGGCAAGGGCCACTATGTCGACGACATCAAGCTGCCCGGCATGCTGCACATGGACATCGTGCGCAGCCCGCTCGCCCATGCGCGCATCAAGTCCATCGACAAGAGCGCCGCGCAGGCGATGCCCGGTGTGCATGCGGTGCTGACCGCCGATGACCTGAAACCGCTGAAGCTGCACTGGATGCCCACGCTGGCCGGCGACGTGGCCGCGGTGCTGGCCGACGAGAAGGTGCATTTCCAGATGCAGGAAGTGGCGATCGTGATCGCCGACGACCGCTACATCGCCGCCGACGCGGTCGAGGCGGTGGTCGTCGAGTACGAAGAGCTGCCGGTGGTGATGGACCCGTACGAGGCGCTCCAGCCCGGCGCCCCGGTGCTGCGCGAGGACCTGGCCGGGAAGACCAGCGGCGCGCATGGCGCGCGCGAGCACCACAACCACATCTTCACCTGGACCGCGGGCGATGCCGATGCCGCGGGGGCCGCGATCGCCGCCGCGCCGGTGGTGGTCAGCCAGCACATGCACTACCCGCGCGTGCACCCCTGCCCGCTCGAGACCTGCGGCTGTGTCGCCAGCTTCGACCCGGTGCGCGGCGAGCTGACCACCTTCATGACCTCGCAGGCGCCGCACGTGGTGCGCACCGTGGTCTCGCTGCTGTCGGGCATCCCCGAGAGCAAGGTGCGCATCGTCAGCCCCGACATCGGCGGCGGCTTCGGCAACAAGGTGGGCGTGTACCCGGGCTATGTCTGCGCCATCGTCGCCTCCATCGTGCTGGGCAAGCCGGTCAAGTGGGTCGAGGACCGCATCGAGAACATCTCGAGCACGGCCTTTGCGCGGGACTACCACATGGACGGCGAGCTGGCCGCCACGCCCGACGGCAAGTTCCTCGGCCTGCGCGTCAAGGTGGTGGCCGACCATGGCGCGTTCGACGCCTGCGCCGACCCGACCAAGTTCCCGGCCGGGCTGTTCCACATCTGCACCGGCAGCTACGACATCCCCGCCGCGCACGCCGAGGTGAAGGGCGTCTACACCAACAAGGCGCCGGGCGGCGTGGCCTACCGCTGCTCGTTCCGCGTCACCGAAGCCGTCTACCTGATCGAGCGCATGGTCGACGTGCTGGCGCAGAAGCTCGGCATGGACAAGGCCGAGATCCGGGCGAAGAACTTCATCCGCAAGGAGCAGTTCCCGTACACCAGCGCGTTCGGCTTCGAGTACGACTCGGGCGACTACCAGACCGCGCTCGACAAGGTGCTCGCCGCCGTCGACTACAAGGCCCTGCGCGCCGAGCAGACGGCCAAGCGCGCCGACCCGAACTGCCCGACGCTGATGGGCATCGGCCTGGTCACCTTCACCGAGGTGGTGGGCGCCGGCCCCAGCAAGATGTGCGACATCCTCGGCGTGGGCATGTTCGACTCCTGCGAGATCCGCATCCACCCCACCGGCTCGGCGATCGCCCGCATGGGCACCATCACCCAGGGCCAGGGCCACCAGACCACCTACGCGCAGATCATCGCCACCGAACTGGGCCTGCCCAGCGAGGTGATCCAGGTCGAGGAAGGCGACACCAGCACCGCGCCCTACGGCCTGGGCACCTACGGCAGCCGCTCGACGCCGGTGGCCGGCGCGGCGATCGCGATGGCCGCGCGAAAAATCCACGCCAAGGCGCGCAAGATCGCCGCCCACCTGCTGGAAGTGGGCGAGAACGACCTCGACTGGGAGATCGACCGCTTCAACGTCAAGGGTGATCCGGCACGCTTCAAGACCATGAAGGACATCGCCTGGTCGGCCTACAACAACGTGCCCGCCGGGCTGGAACCGGGGCTGGAGGCGGTGCACTACTACGACCCGCCGAACTTCACCTTCCCCTTCGGCATCTACCTGGCGGTGGTCGACATCGACCGCGCCACCGGCGAGACCAAGGTGCGCCGTTTCTACGCCCTCGACGACTGCGGCACCCGCATCAACCCGATGATCATCGAGGGCCAGATCCACGGCGGCCTGACCGAGGGCTTCGCGGTGGCGATGGGCCAGCAGATGCCGTTCGACGCGCAGGGCAACCTGATGGGCAACACGCTGATGGACTACTTCCTGCCCACCTTCGTCGAGACGCCGCACTGGGAGACCGACCACACCGTGACGCCCAGCCCGCACCACCCGATCGGCGCCAAGGGCGTGGCCGAAAGCCCGCACGTCGGCTCGATCCCAACCTTCACCTCGGCGGTGGTCGACGCCTTCGCCCACCTGGGCGTGACCGACATGACGATGCCGCACAGCGCCTACCGGGTCTGGCAGCAGTTGAAGAAGAGCGGCGTGGCCCTGGACGCATGACGATCGCCTGATCCGAGGACGAAATGGAAGTCAAACTGGAGAAGCGCTACCCGGTCGACACCAGTCCGGCGCAGGCCTGGGCCGTGCTGCGCGACGTGCGTGCGGTGGCCGGCTGCATGCCGGGCGCGGCGATCACCGAGCAGACCGACGACACCCACTACAAGGGCAATGTCAAGGTCAAGGTCGGTCCGGCGCTGGCGGCCTTTGCCGGCGACATCGAGGTGCTGGCGCTCGACGAGGCCACGCAAAAGCTGCAGCTGCTCGGCAAGGGCGCCGACAAGTCGGGCTCGACCGCGTCGATGAACCTCGCCGCCCATGTCGAGCCCGGCGAGACGGCCGGCCAGTGCGTGCTGGTCGGCGATGCGGCGGTCATCGTCAACGGCAAGTTCGCGCAGTTCGGCGGCCGGATGATGGTGCAGGTGTCGGACATGATCCTGGGCCAGTTCGCCGACAACTTCCGCATCGCCGCGGCGGCGGTGCCGGCGCCGGCGGCAGCGGCCGAGGCGGTGGTGGCCGAGGCGGCGGCGCCGGCCGCCGAAGCGCGTGCCGCCGCGCCGCCCGAAGTGCCTGCGACCCCGGTCCAGCCGGCCGCGCCGCGACCGCTGCCGCAGGCGCACAAGGAGCTCAATGCGCTGGCGATCGTCTGGATGTTGATCAAGAACTGGTTCGGCGGGCTGTTCGGCCGCAGGCCGACCTGAGCGAGCCCGTGTCGGACCTTGCCGCCCTCAGCGAGCGCCTCTACCAGGCCGGCTACATCGCCGACGAGGCGCTGGCGACCACGCTGTGGCTGGCCACCGAGCTGCAGCGCCCGCTGCTGCTCGAAGGTGACGCCGGGGTCGGCAAGACCGCGCTGGCGCTGTCGCTCGCCCAGGCCGAAGGCCGGCGCCTGGTGCGCCTGCAGTGCCACGAAGGGCTGGAACTGGCCCAGGCCGCCTACGAATGGAACTACGGCCGCCAGCTGCTGGCGATCCGGCTGCACGAGCACGACCCGCGGTCGATCCGCGAGGCCGACCTGTTCGCGCGCGACTACCTGCTCGAGCGCCCGCTGCTGCAGGCCATCGCCAGCGACGAGCCCTGCGTGCTGCTGATCGACGAGATCGACCGCGCCGACGAGGCCTTCGAAGCCTTCCTGCTCGAACTGCTGTCGGACTGGCAGATCACCGTGCCCGAACTCGGCACGATCACCGCGCGCCAGGTGCCGCAGGTGCTGCTGACCAGCAACGGCACCCGCGAGCTGAGCGACGCGCTGCGCCGCCGCTGCCTCTACCACTGGCTCGACTACCCGACGCTGGCGCGCGAGATCGCGATCGTTCGGGCGACGCTGCCGCAGGCCGAGTCCCGGCTGGTCGAGCAGGCGATCGGCTTCGTGCAGCGGCTGCGCCGCGAGGACCTGGACAAGACCCCGGGCGTGGCCGAGACGCTGGACTGGGTGCGCGCACTGCATCGGCTGGGCCGCACGGCGCTGCCCGACGACCCGGCCACCCTCGACGCGACGCTGGGCTGCCTCTTGAAGACTCGCGACGACCGCTTCCAGTTCACGCCCGAGCGCGTGCTGCGGTTGATCGAAGGCCGCGCCGCGGTGCAGACCGGCGATGGCGTCGCCGTGCGCACCGGCACCTGATCATGACGCCCGCCGCGCAGCCGCTGCAGGCGATCGCCGGCTTCGCCGCGACGCTGCGCGACCATGGCTTCGGGGTCGGCATCGCCGAGCAGCAGGCGATGGTGCAGGCCGCCCTGGCCTTGCCGCCCGAGCGCTCGCGCGCGCTCGAAGCCGCCTGGCGCGCGATTGCCTGCCATCGGCAAACCGACTGGCGGCGCTGGCCCGAGCTGTTCGAGCGCTACTGGCACCCCGGCCGGACCAAGGGCACGGCCCGGGTCAGCGGCCAGACCCGGCCGTTGCGGGACCTGCGACTCGTGGTGCAGACCCTGCATGACCAGCTGGCCAGCGCGCCGGGCCGCGGCGACAGCGCGCCCGACGCGGTGCTCGACGACACCCGGCCCGATGCCGACGACGGCGGGCGCAGCCAGGCCCAGGGCGGCGCCACCCGCACCGATCCGCTGCACGACCGGGCTCTGGCGCAATGGCTGCCGCAGGACCTGGCGCGGCTGAAGCAACTGGCCGACCGCATCGCCGAGCGCCTGCGCCGCCGGCTCACCCGGCGCTGGCAGGCCGATGCCGGCGGCCGCCGGCTCGACCTGCGGCGCACGCTGCGCGCCAGCCTGGCCACCGGTGGCGTGCCGGTCAAGCCGGCCTGGCGCCGTGCCCGACGAGAGCGGCCGCGGCTGTTCATCCTGGTCGACGTCAGCCGGTCGATGGAGATGCATGCCCAGCTGTTCCTGCGCAGTGCGCGCGCCTTCGTCGGCGCGGCCGGCGCGCGGGTGTTCGTGTTCCACACCCGGCTGGCCGAGGTGACGCCACTGCTGCAGCGCGACTCGGCCACGGTGCAGGAGAAGGTCAATGCGGTGGCGGCCGGTTTCGGCGGCGGCACCCGCATCGCCACCAGCGTCGACGACTTCGTGCAGCGCCATGCGCGGGCCCAGCTGAGCCGCGGCGCGAGGGTCTGGCTGCTGTCCGACGGTTTCGACGCCGACCCGCCCGACGCGCTGGCCGGCGCGCTGGCGCGCGTGCGCGGCCACGGGGCGCGCATCGTCTGGTTCCATCCCGCACCGCAGCCGCCCGCCTCGGACGCGGTGCAGCGGGCGCGCGCGCAGGTGCAGGCCTTCGTTCGCCTGGCCAGCCTGAGAGACCTGGAGGCGGCCACCCCGCTGTTGCATTGAAGGAGTTGCCATGACCACCCCCACCCTCGACGTGCTGGCCGCGCTGCAGCGGCTGAACGAACGCGACGAGCCCTTTGCGCTGGTCAGCGTGCTGCGCGTGCAGCCGCCGGCCTCGGCACGGCCCGGCGACAAGGCGGTGGTCACGCGCGACGGTTTTGCCGCCGGCTGGATCGGCGGCGGCTGCGCCCAGCCGGCGGTGCTGCGCACGGTGAAGCTGGCGCTGGCCGACGGCCGTGCGCGCATGATCCGCATCGCGCCGAACGCCGAGGGCGCCGAGCCGCGCGAGCTCGACGACGTGCTCGAATTCGGCATGGCCTGCCACAGCGGCGGCACGCTCGAGCTCTTCATCGACCCGGTGCTGCCGAAGGCCCGCCTGGTGGTGATCGGCGACTCTCCGGTGGCGGTGGCGCTGGCTGGTCTGGCACCTCGCGTCGGGCTGGCGGTCACCGTGCTGGCCCAGGGTGCCGACACGGCCCGCTTTGCCGATGCGGCCCTGGTCCTGGCCGACGACGGTGCCGACGCCGCAGCCCGGGCCGTGGCACCGGGCGCCTTCGTCGTCGTCGCCACCCAGGGCCGGCGCGACGTGCAGGGCCTGCGCTGCGCGCTGGCGCTGGCCGCGCGCCAGGTCTGGCTGGTGGCCAGCGCGCGCAAGGCCCAGGTGCTGAAGGACTCGCTGGTGGCCGCCGGCGCCGACGCCACGGCCGTGGCGGCCATCGTCGCGCCCGCCGGCCAGCGCATCGCCGAGCAGATGGGCGCCCACACACCCGAGGAAGTGGCGTTGTCCGTGCTGGCCGCGGTGGTGGCGGCGCGCCGGCGCGGCACCGTGGCGGGCGTCTCGGTGGACGAGCCGGCCGCGGCCGCGGCTTCGGGCGCGCCGGAGCCCGCCCGCAGCCTGGCCACGGCTACGCTGGCGACCACGGCATCGCAGGCACGGCCGGCGATCGCGCCGCTGCCCGATCTGCCGCCGATCGCCGCCTCCTGCTGCGGCGGCGGCGCGGCGGCAAGCGAGCTGCCCGTGCCCGCCCTGGCCGGCGTGGCCCCGGCCGCCGGCAAGCCTTCCTGCTGCGGCAGCTGACATGGGCTGCATCCTGAAAGCGGGGGGCGGCCTGTACAGCCGGCTGGTGGTCGGTGCGGTGCTGCTGGCCGCGGGTGAAGGCCGGCGCCTGGGCGGGCGCCCGAAATCGCTGCTGCAACTGGGCGGCGTGCCGCTGGTGACGCGGCAGCTGGTGGCACTGTCGGGTGCCGGCGTCGATGAGCTGGTGGTGGTGCTGGGCCACCATGCCGACGCCATCGAACCGGCGGTGCAGGCCTTTCCGGTCACGCTGGCACGCAACCCGCGGCCCGAGGACGGCCAGGTGTCGTCGCTGCGCACCGGGCTGGCGGCGCTGGCCGGCAAGCTCGACGTCGTGCTGGTCGCGCTGGCCGACCAGCCGCTGATCAACGCGCAGGACATCAACGCGCTGATCGGCGCCTGGAAGAAGCGCCCCGCCGGCACCGAGGTGCTGGTGCCGCGCGTGGCCGGCGAGCCGGGCAACCCGGTGCTGTTCAGCGCCGACGTGCGCGCGCAGATCCTGGCCGGCGATGCGAAGGTCGGCTGCCGCCAGTGGCGCGCGGCGCACCCCGAGGCGGTGGCCTGGTTCGACACCGACAACCGGCGCTACCGGGTCGATGTCGACACGCCGGAGGACCTGGAGCGCTTCGAGCGCGAGACCGGCCACGTGCTGCGCTGGCCGGCGGCGCTGGCCACCGAAGCCTGAGCCCCATGTCGCTCGCCCCGGGCCTGCATGCGCTGTGGCCGGTGCCATTGGCCGTGCACCGCTTCGACGCGGCCCAGGAGATCGACCCGCTGCTGGCGCGCGTGTTCGGCACGCTGCGCGCGACCCAGGCCCATGCCCGCGGCGAGAACGGCGATGCCGCATTCTTCGCCAGCGACGACGACCTGCTGACGCGCATCCGGCTGCCCGAGTTCCAGTCACTGGTGCGCTTCATCGTCGACCGGCTGCGCGACACCGTGGTGCAGGTCAACCGCGGTGCCTGGCCTGCGGTGCCGCCGGACCTGGCGATCGCGATCGACGGCCTGTGGTTCCAGGCCAGCAATCGCGGCGCCTTCCACGACGTGCACACCCACGGCAACTGCTCCTGGTCGGGCGTGTACTGCGTGCAGGTCGACGCCGAGGCGCAGCGCATCACCCACCCCACCTACGGCGCCGCCAACGGCGTGACGCGCTTCTACGGCCCGCCGTTCGCCGCGCTGGGCGGCGCCCATGTCGACCTGGGCAATGCCTACCTGCAGCCGCCACAGGTGGACGTGGCGCCGGTGCCGGGCCAGCTGGTGCTGTTCCCGTCGTGGCTGGCGCACCAGGCGCTGCCCTATGCCGGCACGGCGGACCGGCTGATCGTCTCGTTCAACGCCCGCGTGCATGCCACGCGCGGCACCGACCGGCTGCACCGACATGCCGCGGTTTGAGCGGCATGTCGGCGCAGGCTCGGCGCCCGCGCTGCGGCTGGCGCTGGCACGCAGCCTGGCCTGGGCGCTGTTGTTCGGCGGCTGGCTCGTGCTGGGCGCGCTGGGCCGGCAGCAGCTGCCGCTGGCCGCCGGGGGCCTGCTGCCGGTGGCCCTGTGGCTGGCCGCGCTCGGCGCAGCGCTGGCGCTGGCCTCGCGCCGGTCCTGGTCGCCCACGGCCCTGCGCCGCACGCTGAGCGGCGCGGCACTGGCGGCCGTGCTGGCCGCCGCGGTCGCCGGTTCGGCGCTGGCCGGCCCGGCGCCGGCGATCGGGCTGCTGGCCCTGGCGGTCGCCTGGGCGGCGCTGCTGGTGGCGGCCTCGCTGGCGGTGCGCTTGCTGCGCCATGGCGCCACGCGTCGCCCGCCGCCCCCCGCACTGCCGGCCCTGGCGGGCGCGGCGCTGGCCTGGGCCTGGGCAGGAGAGCCGGCGGGTTGGTCGGCGCAGTGGCTGGCAACGCCGTCGCGGCACGGTGTTGCGGTGGCGGGTGTCGCGCTGGCGCTGCTGCTGCTGCTGCCGCGTCGTGCGTCCCCGGTGTCGGCCTGCCGCGCCGGCCTGTTCGACTGTGCACTGGCACTGGCACCGCTGCAGGCCTGGCGCCGACCGGCGCTCTGGCCCCAGGCCACGGCCGCACTGGCGATGCTGCCGATGATGGCCACGCTGGCGCTGATGGCCGACTGGTGCGGCGCCGCCGGCTTCAGCCCGCTGGCCAGCACCGCCGCGCACCTGGCCGCGATGCTGGCGCCCGCGCTGCTGCTGCGCGCCTGGGGCGCCACGGGCCGTGTGCCGATCAGCGACACCATGGCGGCCGCGGTCACCGCCGCCTTGCTGGTGCTGGGCGGGCTGGCACTGGCCCGGCCCGGGATCGACGGCCTGATGTCCGCCGGCCTGCTGCACGGCCTGGCCTGGGGCCTGGCCTGGTCGACCGTCGGGGCGTGGCCGCAGGCGCCGGCCGAAGGCACCTGCGCGTCGGGCCCACCGCGCGCCGGGCCGGGCCGGGCGGTCTCCGCTGCCGCCCGGCCTGCCTTCTGCGCCGCGGCGATGGTGCTGGCGCTGGGCGCGGCCATCGCCCAGTGGGGGCTGGCTGCGCTGGCCGGGGTGCATGCCGTGCTGGCGACATTGGGCGCTGCCGGCGCCCTGGCCCTCGCCTGGCAAGCCCTCGCGGCCCTCTCGCTGCCGCGGCAGGGCATCACACCGAACCCGCCCTGACCTCGCCGCAGGCCCACAGCGTCGAGCGCCCCATCGGCGGCTCGATCCAGGCGCAGCCTGCAGCGCGGGTGGCGGGCGTCGCCGATGCCGACGGCAGGCTCGCCGCCACCCAGGCCCAGGCACCGCGGGGTGGTTCGGCGCTGCCTGGACTGCGCGGGTGAGACGCCTGTGGATTCGAGCTGCGCTGCTGGCGCTGTCCGGCGCCCTGCCGGCGCTGGGGCAGGTGGCCGGCGCCGGCCGATTTACGGGCCCGCTTCGCCCCCAGCGGGCCCAGCCCGGCCAGCATCATCGGCGCCGCGGGCGCGTCCGGCACGGTGGCGGCCTGGCCGAACACCAGGTTGTCGACACCGAGGTCGCCGAAGTCGCTGACCAGGATCTCCAGCCCCAGTGACGAGCGGATCGGCGCAGCCGGCAGGCGCTGCACGGCGTTCGGCCCGAAGGTGAACACGCCGCTGTCGACCAGGGGGGTGCCGGCGGCATCGACCACGCGGATGCGGCTGTTCGGGTAGCTGCCGGACGACCAGGCCGCGATGTCGAAGCCCTGCAGCACGACATCGAAGCCGGCGTCGGGGGTCAGCCGGATCAGGCCGGGCACGTCGTACGAGCTGTGCCCCAGCGCCGACTGCAGGCCGGCATAGCCCGTCGCATAGACCGAGAACGCGCCGCGCGACGCGACGAAGTCCAGCACCACGTTCGGCGTTGCGCCACCGGCGTTGCCGTAGCCGAGCGAGAAGTCGGTGACGCGGTCGCCATAGGCGGCCGGCGAGATCGCGTGGTAGTGGTCGAAGTTCAGTTCGGTGGCGTGCGCGGCGATGCCGAGCAGAAGGGTTGCGGCGGCGGCCAGGGTCGGGCGAGGACGGGGCATGGCGGGCTCCAGGGTGGGCGGGTCCGGGGGAAAGATCAGCGCGTCCGACGGCGAAGGGCCAGGGCCAGCAGGCCGGCGGCCAGCAGCGCCGCCGTGGCTGGCTCGGGCACCGGGCTCACCCAGTCGAATCCGCTGGCGCTGGCGATCGTGAAGTCGTCGAGCACCGTGCCCGAGGCATCGCGTGCCGCGCTGATGCCGCCCCAGCGCAGCGTGTTGCCGAACTCCGCCCAGGCTTCGCTCGTCGGCGGGTCGGTGTTGGGGAACACCGCCGGGATCATGGCGGCCGTGACGGTGAGCGACAGGCTCCACGCGTAGGTCACGCCGTTGAGCAGGGGCAGGTCCGAGAACAGGTCCTGGTGGCCGCGGAAGTCCTGCTGCAGTTGATTCGGCAGCAGCGCGTCGTCGAACTTGCGCGACACGGCCTCCCCGTGCCCCGAGACAGGCGTCACCGTGAGCAGGGCCAGCACCGAGGCGCCACCGGCCGACGTGGCCCACCCGCTGTTGCCGAGCTGGCCGTGGAACGAGACCGGCGCGAAGTCCACGATGGTCTCGGCACCGGCCGCCACCAGGCCGGAATTCGGCGTGATGCGGTCGGTGAGGCGGATGGTGGCGCTGGCGCTGGTCTGCAGCACGACGTCCGGGCCGGGCGGCCGGTTCGCGGGGAAGGGGCTGAGCTCGGTGATCACGCGGGCCGAGGCGCCGAATTCGCGCGTCCGGGTGTCGGCGCGGCCCGAGAAACGGACCTCGCTGCGCAGCTGCCCGCTGCCGGCGAAGTGCGTGATGAAGGGCGTGGTGTCCTCCGCATAGAACGGCGTATTGGTGCGCACGCTACCGTTCTTGCCGCCAAAGGCGGTTCCGCTGCCCGGGGCACGGAAATCGTAGCTGTACAGGTACTCGATGTTCGCGTGGGCGGCCGGCGCGGCCAGGGCCAACAGTGCGCTGCCGGCGATCAGGGTCTGCAGGTGCATGGGGTGTCCTCCTGCCGGCAGCATGCGGGCGGGGGCGTCACGCCAGCGTCACGCCAGCCGCCGCCGCACCCCACGAACAGGGGGTGCGGCGCCCGGGTCTCAAGTCGCGGTCAGCAACTCGCGGTGGGCCGGCACGGCGTCCCGCAGCGCGCGGTGGAACTCGGGCGCCAGGTCGTCCTGCAGCAGGCGGTGGATCCAGGCCAGGCCCTGCGCGCGGGCGGCCCGGGCGGCATCGGGCTGGCCGAGCGCACGCCACACCTGCCACAGGCCGTGCCACCAGGCGCCGGGCCACAGGTCGGCGGGCACGTGCCCGACCGGGCAGGCCGTGGCCTCGGCGGCCAGGCGACGGGCGCGGTCGGCGTCGCCCTGCAGCAACGCGCAGCGCGCGCCGGCCCAGGTGGCGGCCCAGAACTGCCCGTGGAAGCCGTCGTCGCGGGCGCTGCGCCGCACCGCGTCCAGCGCGGCGGCGGGGTCCGGCGCCGGGCGATCGGGGCGTGCAGCGTCGGCCAGCGCCACCTCGATGCGCAAGGCCTCGCGCACCGGGCGCAGTTCGCAGGTGTCGGCGTGCCCGCGCGCCGTCTGCAGCAGGCCCTCGCCGACGGCACCGCGCTGCACCGCCAGCCGCAGCCGCAGGTGCCAGGCCCGGGCCGTCACCCAGCCCGGCAGGTCGGCAAAGGCGGTGTCGTCCGACAGGTCCTGCAGGGCCCGCGCCGCCTGCCCGAGGTGGCTCCACAGCCAGCCGCGGTTCAGCCGGTCGATCGGCGTGCGGGCGGGCAGTTGCTCGGCGTCGAGGGCCAGTTGCCGCTCGAACCAGTCGAGCGCCGCGGTCGGGTGCGCCAGGTCGCGTTCGGCCAGCGCCAGCAGGTTCCAGCCGATGACGCCGACGCCGTTCAGGTCGTCGTGCGCCAGGCGCAGCCGCTCGGCGACCTGCAGTTCGACGCGCGCCGCCTCGGGCTCGCCGGTGTCGAGCAGGCTGACGGCCAGGTTGAGCCGGCCGATGACCTGCTCGCTGTGCAGGCCCTGATCGAATGCCAGGTCGATGCAGCGCCGGTGGAACGGCCGCGCTTCCTGCGGCCGGCCCAGGTTGTCGAGCAGCAGCGCGCGCTCGGTGAAGTTGGCCGGCACCGGCACGGGCAGCCGCTCCACCACCGGCCAGTGCTGGGCCAGCAGCGCCGCCGCCTCCTCGCTGCGGCCGGTCATGGCCAGGGCCGAGCCCAGCTTGGTCAGCACGGTGGCGGCACGCGAATCGTCGCCCAGGCGCAGCGCGAGCTGCAGGGCGGGCTGGCCGACCGCCAGGCCTTGCTCGAAGTCGCAGCCGTCGATCAGCGCGGCAGTGCGCATCACCTGCACCTGCAGGCGCTCGCGGTCGTCGGCGGCGGCCTGCAAGGCCTGGTCGAGGGCCGGCAAGGCCGCCGGCAGGCCGCCCACGCACTCGCGCGCCAGGTAGGCGCGCAGCCACAGCGACAGCGCCGATGGCGCCGGCTTCGGCTGCAGCGCCGGTGCCAGGCGGGCGGCCTGCTCGATGAACTCGGCCTCCTCGCGCCGGCGCAGCGCGTCGCGTGCCTCGTCGGCCGCCTGCAGCAGCCACGGCCAGGCGGCAGCGCCGTCGCCCGCCGCCTGCCAGTGCGTGGCCAGCCGGGCGGCCCGGCCGGGGCCGGGCGGCAAACCCGCCAGGTGTTGTGCCACGGCCGCGTGCAGCCGCGCCGCGATGGCCTTGGGCACGCCGCGCAGCGCGGCCTCCCGCACCAGGTCGTGCGCGAAGGCGTTGTCGCGCAGCACCTGCGCGGTTTCGAGCTCGGCCCAGGCGTCGGCCAGTTCGATGGCGGCGCGGCCGGTGACCGACTCGGCCAGGGCCGGCCCGAAGTCGGCGCCGGCGATGGCTGCCACCCGCGCCAGCGCCAGGGCCGGTGCGCTCAGCCGCCGCAGGCGGCGGTCGATCAGCGCGGCCACGCTGGTGGGCTGCGGCAGCGCCGGGCTGCCGTCAGGTGCCATCGGCCGGGCGGGTTGCAGGGACGGCTGCATGGACTTCAGCGTCTCCAGCACGAACAGCGGGTTGCCGCCGGTGTGCCGGTGCAGCCGAGGGGCCGCCTCGGCGGCGTCGAGCCAGGGCAGTTGCAGGTCCTGCAGCAAGGCGACCATCTGGTCCTCGTCCAGCGGCGACATGGCGTGGGCGCCCAGGCCGCAGCCCTCTTCGACCGTGGCGACCCAGGCGTCGACGGTGGCCGGTCCTTCGCCGGGGCGGCGGGCGAACAGCCAGGCCACGGCGCGTGAATCCTCGCCCATCAGCAGCGGCAGCAGTTCCAGCGTGGCGCTGTCGGTGAAGTGCAGGTCGTCCCAGGCCACCAGCTGCACGCGCGCGCCGGCCAGGACCTGCTGCACCGCCTCCTGCAACAGCCGCCGGCCGGTGGCGGCGGGCGCGGCCTCGGTAACGGCCACGGTAACGGCCACGGTAACGGCCTCGGTAACGGCCTCGGTAACGGCCTGGGTGGCGTCGTGGCCGGCGGCCGTTTCGGGCAACAGCCGCGCCAGCACCGCGGGCCGCGGCAGGGCCGGGTGGCGGTCGAACACCCGGCGCAGCAGCCGCGCCAGCGTGGCGTACGGCACCCCGCCATCGCCGACCTGCGCCTTGACGATCACCGCGTCGACGGCGTGCTGCAGCGCCTCGGCCAGCAGCCGGCTCTTGCCCATGCCGGCCTCGCCGAGCAGCAGCAGCGGTCGGCGCCGTGCCACCGCCTCCTGCACGGCGGCCAGCTCGCGCTGCCGGCCCACCAGCCGCGGCGGGCGCATCAGCGCCGGGCCCGGGCCGGGCGACACCGACACCGTGCGCGGCGGCTCGGCCGCCGCGGTGAGCACCAGCCGCATCAGGGCCAGCGTTTCGGCGCTGGGGGCGGCGCCGAACTCCGCCTCCAGCAAGGCCTTCAGCACGCCGAAGGCGGCGCTGGCGCGGGGCAGGTCCTGCGCCAGGTAGTGCAGGCGGATCAGGCTGCGGTGGCCGGCCTCGGACAGCGGGTCGATGGCCAGCTGGCGCTGCACCGCGTCGATGGCCTCGGGCCAGCGCTGCCCGGCCTCGGCCGCCTGGGCGGCGGCCTGCAGCGTGGCGAGCTGGTTCCGGCGCTGCCGCTGGCGGGCCTGGTCGAGCCAGCAGGCCAGCTCGTCCTGGTCCTTCGACACGACGCCCTGCAGCAAGGGCGCGGCGTCCGGCTCGTCGGGCGGCTCCACCACCACCTCGGAGGCCAGGGCCAGCGTGGCATCACCGGTGATCCACGGCTGCCCGGCCTGCTGCTTCAGCCGCAGCAGGCTCTGGCGCAGGTTGGCCCGCGCACGGGCCGGGTCGGCGCCGGGCCACAGCAGGCCGGCCAGCACGGATCGCGGCTGCGGCCCATCGAGCGCCAGGCGGGCCGCGACCACGGCGGCCTGGCCGTCCAGCACATGGTCGCGGCCGCCCACGCGCAGCAGCGGTGGGCCGGCCAGCCGCAAGGTCCAGGTCTCAGCCATGCCCGATCATCACACCGGCCGCGACCTGCCCCGCCGGCCGGCCGAGCGCCGCCTCGCGCGAGCCTTTGCCGGAGCTTCGGGTAGGCCCGCACCTGCGGCGCAAAGCAGGTCGGGTGGTCGACGAAGTCCTGCGCGAGCCGCCCGCACCACCCGGCGATCGTGCGACAGTGGACCCACCCCGCTGCCACCGACCCGCACCATGCCCCACGACGACGACCTCGCGCCAGCCGCCCTGGCCGGGTTCAGCCTGGCCCGCCCGCCGGCCGGCTTCATCGACGACCCCTACCCCTGGTATGCCGTGCTGCGTGAACACCAGCCGGTGCAGCCGATCGGGCCCGGCCAGTGGCTGCTGACCCGCTACGACGACGTCGCCGCGGTCTACCGTGCGCCGCAGGCCCGCTCGGACAAGCGCCGCGAATTCGGCCCGAAGTTCGGCCTCGGCACGCCGCTGTTCGAGCACCACACGACCAGCCTGGTGTTCAACGACCCGCCTCTGCACGGCCGCGTGCGCAGGCTGCTGCTCGGGGCGCTGAACCAGCGCGCGATCACCCGCATGGAGGCCGGCGTGACAGCACGGGTCGACCGCCTGCTCGACCGGCTGGCCGACCTGGCCGCACCCGACCTGATCGCCCACTTCGCCGCCGAGATCCCGGTCGAGGTGATCGGCAACCTGCTCGACGTGCCCAGCGCCGACCGCGCGCCGCTGCGCGGCTGGTCACTGGCGATCCTGTCGGCGCTGGAGCCGGCACCGTCGGCCGAGGTGCTGGCGCGCGGCCATGCCGCGGTGACCGAGTTCTGCGACGCGCTGCGCGGCCTGGTGGCGCAACGCCGCGCCCGGCCGGGCGACCCCGAGGCCGACGTGCTGACGCGGCTGATCCAGGGCGAAGTCGATGGCGAACGGCTGACCGAGACCGAGTTGCTGCACAACTGCATCTTCCTGCTCAATGCCGGCCACGAGACGACGACCAACCTGATCGGCAACGGCGTTCACGCGCTGCTGAGCCAGCGCCAGGCCTGGGACGCGCTGGTCGCCGAGCCGGCGCTGATCGCCACCGCGGTCGAGGAGCTGCTGCGCTTCGAGAGCCCGCTGCAGTTGAACAACCGCCAGCTCGACGCACCGCTCACGCTGGGCGAGCGCACGCTGCCGGCCGGCGACTTCCTGACGCTGGGCGTCGGCGCGGCCAACCACGACCCGTCGGTGTTCGCAGCGCCCGAACGGCTGGACCTGGCGCGCAAGCCCAACCCGCACCTGGCCTTCGGCCACGGTGCGCATGCCTGCGCCGGGCTCAACGTGGCCCGGCTCGAAGCCCGCATCGCGCTGGGCGGGCTGGCCCGGCGCTACCCGCGGCTGGTCCTGGACGGCACGCCGGTGCGCGACCGGCGTGTCAGGTTTCGCGGTTTTTCGGCACTCCCGGTGGCGCTGAACCGCTGAGCGCCCCGCCGCGGCGACCACGCTCGCCGAGAATGCGGCCTTCGCCATCCGGGTCGACCCATGTCCCTCTTCAGCCGCCTCAGGTTCGTCATCCTCCTGTCGGGGTTCAGCCTCGCCGCGCTGGCGCCGGCGCATGCCGATTTCGAACTGCGCAGCCCCGACGGCAAGCGCATCCTGCTGAAGGACGACGGAACCTGGCGCTATCTCGACGCCGAGGCTGCGCAGGCCGGCGCACCGGCGGCCAGCGCGCCGGCGGGCCCGAAGCCGATGGCCGACCTGCACATGCTGCGGCGGGTCGAGATTCCCGGCGGCTGCGGCTTCGTGCTGGCGCTGATCAACAACCTGCCCTACGAGGTCCGCAGCCTGGTGCCCGAGTTCACCGTGCAGCGCTCCAGCGGCGTCGTCTACAGCTCGCAGGTGCTGGGCTTCGGCCCGGTCAAGCCCGGCGACATCTTCCAGCGCGACCTGCGCGTGCTGGGCATCGGCTGCCAGGACATCGCCCGGCTGCAGGTCGGCGGCGGCGACCGCTGCGACATGGGCGAGCTGAACAAGTTCAGCGACGCCAAGGGCGAATGCCTGGCTCGCGTCCGGGTGGTGCCCAACGAGGTGCTCACCTTCGACAAGTGAGCGGGTGACCGGCGGGCGGGTGGATGCAGCTCACCAGCTGACCTCGCGGTCCGGCGTCGCGCCGATCTTGTGGATCGACAGGTCGGCGCCTTCGTACTCCTCCTCGGCCGACAGGCGCAGGCCGATCACCGTCTTCAGCACGCCGTAGACGACGAAGCCGCCGGCCAGCGCCCAGGCCACGCCCAGCGCGGTGCCGATCAGCTGGGCGCCGAGTGCCACGCCGCCCAGGCCGCCCAGTGCCTGCGTGCCGAAGATCCCGCAGGCGACGCCGCCCCAGGCGCCGCACAGCCCGTGCAGCGGCCAGACGCCCAGCACGTCGTCGATCTTCCAGCGGTTCTGCGTCAGCGTGAACATCGAGACGAAGATCGCGCCGGCGACGCCGCCGGTCAGCAGCGCCCCAGCCGGGTGCATCACGTCGGAGCCGGCGCACACCGCGACCAGCCCGGCCAGCGGGCCGTTGTAGGCGAAGCCGGGGTCGTTGCGGCCCATCAGCACCGCCACCAGCGTGCCGCCGACCATCGCCATCAGCGAGTTGACCGCCACCAGGCCCGAGATCTTGTCGATGGTCTGCGCGCTCATCACGTTGAAGCCGAACCAGCCCACCGCCAGGATCCAGGCGCCCAGCGCCAGGAACGGGATCGACGACGGCGGGTGCGCACTGACGATGCCGTCGCGGCGGTAGCGCCCGGCGCGCGCGCCCAGCAGCAGCACCGCGGCCAGGCCGATCCAGCCGCCCACCGCATGGACCACGACGCTGCCGGCGAAGTCGTGGAACTCGGCGCCGGTGGCGGCCTTGATCCAGCCCTGGACGCCGAAGCGCTGGTTCCAGGTGATGCCCTCGAACACCGGGTAGATCGCGCCGACCAGCACCGCGGTGGCGATCAGCTGCGGCCCGAAGCGCGCCCGCTCGGCGATGCCGCCCGAGACGATCGCCGGAATCGCCGCCGCGAAGGTCAGCAGGAAGAAGAACTTGACCAGTTCGAAGCCGTTTTTCGCCGCCAGCGACTCGGCACCGACGAAGAAGCTGGTGCCGTAGGCCACCGCGTAGCCGACGAAGAAGTAGGCGATCGTCGACACCGCGAAGTCGACCAGGATCTTCACCAGCGCGTTGACCTGGTTCTTCTTGCGCACCGTGCCCAGTTCCAGGAAGGCGAAGCCGGCGTGCATCGCGAGCACCATGATGGCGCCCAGCAGGATGAACAGGGCATCGGCGCCCTGCTTGGTCGTGTCCATGGGGGTCTGTCTCCTCGGGAAGGGCGGCATCGCTGGCCGCCCACGCACCAAGGCAAGCAAGTCACATGCCCAGTTTGGTGCGGGTTTGCTCGGCAGATCGAATCAAACCGGTGCGTGATTCGCCGGCAAACCCTCGCGTCTTGTGCATGGCGCACCAAAACGGCGATTTCCGGTGTCCCTGCAGGCCCGCGCAGCCGCCGCGCACACGGCGAGGAACGACCAGCGCTGATTCACCCGGCGGCACCCCAGCCGCTGCAGTTTGCAGCGCTTCGATTGACCTGGGTCAGCACCGTCGCCACCGCGGCGACGCAATATGAGTCCATGCGTATAGACCGCACAGTTCGTCAGGCGCCGGCGCTGCGATGGCCGGCGACTCGGCAGGCAGCCATGACCAGGATGCAGCGCGCTGGCCCGGCGAGGCTGCGGGCCGGCGACGATCTGCCCGGCAGGCGCGGGGCCCGGAAGCGCAGAGGCTGCGGATGTTGAGGCGATTTCCACGCTGGGTCCTCGGGCTGATCGCGATCGCCGCGCTGATCCTGGTGCCCTTCGTCGTCCTGCAGCCGAAGAAGGCGCCCGCGCCCGACGCCGCCGCCCGCCTGCCCGTCAGGGGCACGCACGTCGACCACCATGACATCGTCAAGGGTGTCTTCAAGACCGGCCAGGACGTCACCCGCGCCTGCCTGGCCTGCCACAAGGACGCCGCCGCCGAAGTGATGAAGACGACACACTGGACCTGGGAGTCCAAGCCGGTCAGCGTGCCCTGGCGCAAGGAGCCGGTGACCATCGGCAAGATCAACCAGATCAACAACTTCTGCATCGGCGCGCAGGGCAACGAGAACAAGTGCATGGCCTGCCACGCCGGCTACGGCTGGGAGGCCGGCCGCGCGGCGCAGCAGGCGAATCCCGAGAACGTCGACTGCCTGGCCTGCCACGCCGATCCCGGCAGCTACGGCAAGGGGCTGTGGGGCAACCCGTCGGACAAGGTGGACCTGCTGGCGGCGGCGCGCAGCGTGCGCGCGACCACCCGCGAGAACTGCGGCAAGTGCCACTTCGACGGCGGCGGCGGCAACGGCGTCAAGCACGGCGACCTCGACGAGAGCCTGTACTTCCCCGGCCGCTCGCTGGACGTGCACATGGGCGGCAAGCACAAGCTGCAGTGCAGCGACTGCCATGTCGCGCGCAAGCACCAGATCCTCGGCCGCATCATCGCCGACAACTACACGATCGACCCGGCCGAGCAGGTGTCCTGCGAGCAATGCCACAAGGGGGGGATCCACAAGGACGAACGCATCGCGACGCACCTGAAGGCGGTGGCCTGCCAGACCTGCCACATCCCGGCGATCGCGGTCGAAGAGCCGACCAAGGTCGCCTGGGACTGGTCGCAGGCCGGCCAGCAGGGGCGCAAGGACGACCACTACACCTACCTGAAGATCAAGGGCGAGTTCAGCTACGAAGCGAACTTCGCGCCGACCTACCTCTGGTTCAACGGCAACAACGAGTACCGCTACCTGCTGGGCGACAAGATCAGCCCGAGCGGGCCCACCTACATCAACAAGCCGGCCGGCGCGATCACCGACCCGTCGGCGCGCATCTTCCCGTTCAAGCTGCACGTCGCCAGGCAGCCCTTCGACAAGGTGCACCGCCACCTGCTGCAGCCGGTGACCGCCGGCAAGGACGGCTACTGGACCACCTTCGACTGGGACAAGGCCTTCGCGCTGGCGGTGCCGATCACCGGGCTGGCCTACAGCGGCCAGTACGGCTTCACCGAGACCCGCATGTACTGGGCCAGCTCGCACATGGTGCAGTCGGCCGACAAGGCGCTGCCCTGCGACGCCTGCCACTCGGCCACCGGCAAGCCGGGCCGATTGGACTGGGCGGCGCTGGGCTACTCCGGCGACCCGATCCAGTGGGGCGGGAGGAAGCTGCCATGAGGTCCTGGACTCGCGCCCTGGGCATGGGCCTGCTGGCGGGTCTTGCCGCACTGGCCAGCGTGAACGCGGCCGCCCCGGCGGCTGCCGCGGCACAGCCGCCGCTGAAGGCCCTGCACCCCGACTTCGCGCTGGTCGATGCCAGGGGCGTCAACGTGCTCGACAGCGGCCAGCCGGTGTCGACGATGAAGAGCTGCGGCCAGTGCCACGACACCGGCTTCATCGCCCGCCATGCCTTCCATGTCGACCTGGGCCTGGCGTCGTACAAGCCCTCGGCGACGACCTGGGATGCCAGCCCCGGCCCGTTCGGCCGCTGGGACCCGCTGCGCTACCGCTTCCTGACCCAGGCCGGCGACGAACGCATCGACCTGTCCACGCCCGACTGGCTGATGCGCCATGGCGACCGCGTGGTCGGCGGCGGCCCGGCCACCACCTCGCGCGCCGGCCGGCCGCTGGCCACGCTGACGCCGAGCGCCGGCGATCCCGAGACCTCTTGGCTGGCTGCCAGCGGCCAGCGCGAGGCCTGGAACTGGGCCGAGTCCGGCACGATGGAAGTGAACTGCTTCCTCTGCCATCTGGAGCGGCCCAACCTGGCCGCGCGCAGCGCGGCGATCCGCGCCGGCCGCTTTGCCGATGCCAACACCGCCACGCTGACCGGGCTGGGCCTGGTCGAGGCCGGCGCGAAGGGCTGGGCCTGGAACCGCGCCGCCTTCACCACGCAGGGCCTCGTCGACAGCCGGCGCCTGGGACTGCAGGACCCGACCAACGCCAACTGCGCCGCCTGCCATGGCGAGGTGCATCCGGCCAGCGCCGCGCCGCTGCGCATCGGCGCCTGCGACCTGGACCAGCCGCAGACCGCCACCACCGGCCAGGTGATGGCCTCGCAGCGCCTCAACGCGTCGGGCGTCAACCTGGCGGGCAAGGCCCAGCTGCACCGGTCCTGGGACATCCACGCCGAGCGCCAGCTGCAGTGCACCGACTGCCACCATGCGCTGAACAACCCGGCCCATGTCAACGACGCCAAGGGCCGCAACCCGGCGCACCTGCGCTACGACCCGCGCACGCTCGACATCGGGAAGTACCTGCAGCGGCCCGACCACAACTTCGCGCGCGGCCCGAGCGCGCAGGTCGACCTGGCGCCCGAGACCCAGGGCACGATGCGCCGTTGCGAGAACTGCCACGACGCAGCGACCAGCCACGGCCCCTGGCTGCCCTATGTCGAGACGCACATGGCCACGCTGGCCTGCGAGAGCTGCCACATCCCGAAGATGCACGCGCCGGCGATCCAGTCCTACGACTGGACCGTGCTGCGCGCCGATGGCCAGCCGGCGCAGGGCTGCCGCGGCGTCGACGGCGTGCCCGGCGACGTGCGCTCGCTGGTGACCGGCTTCGAGCCGGTGCTGCTGAAGCGCAGCGACCCGCAGGGTGCTGCGCTGCTGGCCCCCTACAACCTGATCACCAGCTTCTACTGGGTCTACGACGACGCCAGGGGCCACAGGCGCCCGGTGCGGCTGGCCGACCTGAAGGCCGCGTTCCTGGACGGCGGCCGCCACGCCGCCGCCATCGTCGCTGCCTTCGACCGCGACGGCGACGGCCAGCTCGGCGCCGCCGAGCTGCGCATCGACACGCCGCAGAAGGAGGCCGCGGTGAAGGCGCGGCTGGCCGCGCTGGGTCTGAACAACTTGCGCATCGAAGGCCAGGTGCAAGCCTTCGGCATCCACCACAACGTCACCCGCGGCGAGCATGCGCTGAACGATTGCCGCGCCTGCCACGACGCCGGATCGCGGGTGACCCAGGGCCTGCAGCTGGCTGGCTTCGCCCCGGTGCTGCCGACGCTGGAGGCGCTCAGCAAGGTCGCGGCCAGCGGCGACTTGGTCCGGCAGGCCGACGGCGCGCTGTTCTACCAGCCGGCACCGGCGCGCGACGGGCTCTATGTCTTCGGCGCCAGCCGGCTGGGCTGGGTCGATGCGATCGGCGCGCTGGCCTTCGCGGCCACGCTGCTCGGCGTGATCGGCCACGGCGCGCTGCGCTGGCTGGCGTTCAGGAAGCGCCCGCACGACGCGTCGCCGACGCGGCGGGTGCACATGTACGACGCCTACCGGCGCTTCTGGCACTGGCTGCAGGCCACCAGCATCGTCGCGCTGCTGCTGACCGGTCTGGTCATCCACCGCCCGGACATCTTCGCCGCGATCTCGTTCCCGGCGATGGTCACGCTGCACAACGTGCTGGCGGCGATCCTGGTGGCCAACGCCGCGCTGTCGCTGTTCTACCACCTGGCCACCGAGCGCATGCAGGAGTACATCCCGCGGCCCTACGGCTTCTTCGACGACGCGATCCGGCAGACGCGGTACTACGTGTCGGGCATCTTCAAGGGCGAGCCGCACCCGTTCGAGAAGCGCCCCGACGACCGCATGAACCCGATCCAGAAGCTGACCTACTTCGGCATCCTGAACGTGCTGCTGCCGGCGCAGATCGTCACTGGCGCGCTGATGTGGGGCGTGCAGCGCTGGCCCGAGCTGGCGGCCTCGCTCGGCGGGCTGCCGCTGCTGGCGCCGCTGCATTCGCTGCTGGCCTGGCTGTTCGCCTGCTTCATCGTCGGCCATGTCTACCTGACGACGACCGGCACGACGCCGCTGGAGGCGATCCGCGGCATGGTCACCGGCTACGAAGAGGTCGAGACCCATGGCGCGGCCGGCGCGCAGCGGGACGGCACGGCGGCGCATTGACGAAGGAAACCGACATGGCTACCCAGTGGTTCAGATCGATCTTCAGCCGGCCGCCGAAGGCCTACGTTCATCCCTACCTGGCCGGGGCGGTGCTGGGGGTGGTGCTGTTCCTCGCCTTCCTGCTGACCGGCAACGGGCTCGGCTCCTCGGGGGCGACCAGCCGCATCGACGCCGCGCTGGTCGACCTCGTCGCGCCGGCACATGTCGACAGGAACCCCTACCTGCTGAAGATGGCCGGCGGCGACAAGAACCCGCTGGACGACTGGATCGTGCCGGTGTTCTTCGGCGCGCTGCTCGGCGGCTTCAGCTCGGGCGCGCGCAACGGCCGCCTGGGGCTGACGACGACCAAGGGGCCGAGCATCTCGAACCGCACGCGCTGGCTGATGTCGTTCATCGGCGGCGTGATCTTCCTCTATGGCGCGCGCATGGCGCGCGGCTGCACCTCGGGCCAGGCGCTGTCCGGCGGCGCCACGCTGGCCGCCGGGTCGTGGGTGATCATGCTGGCGATCTTCGGCAGCGCCTACCTGCTGGCCTATTTCGTGCGCCGGCTGTGGAACTGACGTGAAACAGCCGACGGCGAACCCGCCGGACCACCCGAGGAGCGGCGCATGACCTTCCCGCTGGACGCCTTCACGGCCGTGAGCGCCGCGAACCCCTGGACCTACCTGCTGTTCGGCTGCATCGGCTTCGCCTTCGGCTACACGCTGGAGATGGCCGGCTTCGGCGACTCGCGCAAGCTCGCGGCGCAGTTCTACTTCAAGGAACTGACCGTGCTGAAGGTCATGTTCACCGCGATCGCGGTGGCACTGACGCTGCTGTTCGGCACGGTCGGCCTCGGGCTGATCGACTTCAGCCATGTCTGGGTCAACCCGACCTACCTGGGCTCGGGCCTCGTCGGCGGCCTGATCATGGGCGTCGGCTTCATCGTCGGCGGCTTCTGCCCGACCACCTCGCTGGCCTCGGCATCCACCGGCAAGATCGACGGCATGCTGTTCATGCTGGGCGGCTTCGTCGGCGCCTTCCTGTTCGGCGAGACCGAAAGCCATTTCGACCACTGGTACAACAGCGCCGGCTACTACGGCCGGCTGACGCTGGACGAGGTCTTCGGCGTCTCGGCGCCGGTGCTGGTGCTGGTGATCGTGCTGGTCGCGCTGTTCATGTTCTGGGGCGCCGAGCAGCTCGAGCGCATCATCGGCGGCAAGGACTTCAGCCGCGAGCCGGCCGCGCGCAAGGCCGGCGCCGTCGTCCTGGTCGCCGCGGCGCTGGCGGTGCTGGCGATCGGCAGCCCGACGCTGGAGGACCGCTACCAGCGGCTGAGCTTCAAGCGCAGCGAAGTCGTCACGCAGGCCGATGGCCGGCCGCAGACGGTGAACCGTGTCTACACCGCCGACGAGATGCTGGCCAGGCGGCTGGTCTTCATCTCGCCGGCCGAGGCCTACAAGGCGCGCTACCAGCAGGCGATCAAGCCGGTCTACCTGGACGTCCGCAGCGAGTCCGACCACAACCTCTACCACCTGGCCGGCTCGGTCAACGTGCCGCTGGCGCGGCTCGACCGGATCGTCCCCGAGCTGCTGAGCGAGCCGCCGGCCAACACCGTGTTCATCACCATCGGCAACGACGAGGCGGCCGCGGTTCGGGCCTGGAAGCTGCTGGCGGCCTCCCGGGTGCAGAACGTCTACATCCTGGAAGGCGGCGTCAACCGCTGGATCGCCACCTTCGGCGCCGACGATGCCGCGCTGCAGCCGCTGGCCAACGCCGGCGACGACCAGCTGCGCTATGCCTTCAGCGCGGCGCTGGGCGATCGCTACAAGTCCTGCTCGCCCGATCCGCGGCACCACGAGAACCTCGAGTTCCAGCCCCGCATCGTGCTGCAGCTCAAGCGCGACAAGTCGGGCGGCGGCTGCGGCTGATCGCGCCGGGCCCGGCGCCGGCCGCCCGGCAGCCTGAGCGGGCATCGCGGCCGGTCGCTATGCTGCGGCCATGGCCGAGCCTTTCAAGCACCTGCTGAATGCCGAGGGCGTCGCCCAGGCCGCTGCCCACCTGGCGCGCGCCTCGCCCGGCTTCGATGCCGACGGCTTCGTCGCGCAGGCCTGCAAGGGGCTGGACGCGCTCGAGCTGAAGGCGCGGGTGCTGCAGGTCGCCGATGCGCTGGAGGCGACGCTGCCGGCCGATTTCGACGCCGCAGCCGGCCTGATCGAAGCGGCGCTGGCGCCGGCCCGCGGCGCCGGTGCCACGACCGGAACGGGCAGCCGCGACGACGGCCTGGCCGGCTGGTTCCTGTGGCCGGTGGGCGAGTACGTCGCGCGGCGCGGCCAGCAGCGACCGGCGCGGGCGCTGGCCGTGCTGCACGCGCTGACGCAGCGCTTCTCGGCCGAGTTCGCGATCCGGCCGTTCATCGTGCACCACCCGGCGCTCAGCTTCGCGACGCTGCAGCGCTGGACCGCCGACCCCAGCGCGCAGGTGCGCCGGCTGGTCAGCGAAGGCAGCCGCCCCCGCCTGCCCTGGGGCCTGCGCCTGCAATCGCTGGTGGCCGACCCGTCGCCGACGCTGCCGCTGCTGCGCGCGCTGCAGGACGATCCCAGCGAGGACGTGCGGCGCAGCGTCGCCAACCACCTCAACGACATCGCCAAGGACCACCCGGCGCTGGTCGCGCAGTGGCTGGCGACCTACCTGCCCGGTGCACCTGCGCCGCGCATCGCGCTGCTGCGCCACGCCAGCCGCTCGCTGATCAAGGCCGGCGACCCGGCCGTGCTGGCGGCCTGGGGGCTGGGCGCAGCGTTCCGCGGCCGGGCCGGCCTGACGGTCTCACCCGAGCAGGTGCGCATCGGCGACGAACTGCAGCTCGGCGTGCAGCTGCAAAGTCGCGCCCGCAGCGCGCAGCGGCTGGCCATCGACTACGCGGTGCACCATGTCAAGGCCGCCGGCCACACCACGCCGAAGGTGTTCAAGGGCTGGGTGATCGAACTGGCGCCCGGCGAGACGCGGCAACTCTCGAGGCGCCATTCGATGAAGGCCGTGACCACCCGCCGCTACCACCCCGGGCGCCACGCGCTGGACCTGCGCATCAACGGCCAGGTGGTCGCCGAGGCCGGCTTCACGCTGGCCGTCGACTGAGCTTCAGCGGTCGATGATCGGCCCGAAGGGCTCGAAGCGGCTGCCGGCGAACTTCGTCAGCTGCAGCTGCGAGACCGGGTAGAAGTCGTCCGGCGAGGTCTTCAGCGTGATGCCGGGCGCCAGCATCGGCAGCGCGACGTTGAGGTTGGCCGCGACCTTCATGATGTTCTCGCGCGTGAGGTTGTCGCCGGCCTTCCTCAGCACCTCGACCATCGCCTGCGCGATCGTGTAGCCGTTGGCGTTCAGGCTGTCGGCGACGTCACCGCCGGGGTAGTGCTTCTTCATCGTCGCGGCGTAGTCCTGGTACTCCTTGCTCGGATGGGTCGCCGGATCGGACGGGTCGCGCAGGTACATCGACGAGACGATGCCCTGGCCGTTCTCGAAGCCGGCCGGCTTCAGCACCGAGGTCACCGAGGTCGACACGCTGACCAGGTACTGGACCGGCTTCCAGCCCGACTCGGCCGCCCGGCGGATCGCCTGGGCAGCGAACTTCGGCGTCGTGATGTTGATGAAGGTGTCGGCGCCGCTGCCCTTGAGCGACAGCACCTGGCTGTCGACCGTCGTGTCGGTGACCTCGAAGCTCTGCTGCGAGACGATCATCGCCTTGGCCTTGTCGCCGAAGCCCTCGAGCACGCCCTTCAGGTAATCCTTGCCGAAGTCGTCGTTCTGGTAGAGCACGCCGACCCTGGCGTTCGGCCGGGTCGCGAGGATGTGCTTCGCGAAGGCCCGGCCCTCGACGTAGTACGAGGGGATGAAGCCCATCGTCCACGGGAAGTTCTTCGGGTCGCCCCACTTGTTGGCGCCGGTGTTCAGGAACAGGTGCGGCACCTTCTTGGCGTTCATGTACTTGTGGATCGCGGTGTTCTGCGCGGTGCCCAGCGGCGCCAGCATCAGCAGCACCTCGTCCTCCTCGACCAGCTTGCGCACCTGCTCGACCGTCTTGGCCGGGTTGTAGCCGTCGTCGAGCGAGATGAACCGGATCTTGCGGCCGTTGACGCCGCCCTCGGCGTTGACCTTGTCGAAGTACGCCGCCATCGCCTTGCCGACGGTGCCGTAGGCCGAGGCTGGGCCCGAGTAGGGCACGGTGTTGCCGATGACGATCTCCTTGTCGCTGGCGCCCGGGTCGTATTTCTTCTGGGCCAGCGCGGCCAGCGGCAGGGACAGGGCCAGCGCGCCAATCAGGGCGACGCGGCGATTCAGACTGATCATGGAACGGAGACTCCTGGCCGATGGTGGCCTTGCAGGTTGGATCGAAGGGCCCGCCGGCGCGGGCAGCGCCGTCAGACGCGGGCGGGATGCTAGGGAAAGTCCGGGGGTGGCAACATCGTCCGAAGCGACGATTGAGGCCGGCCGCAGCGGCTGCCTACGATGCCGATCGAGTCCACCGCAGAACGAACCGCGATGTCCGCCGCACCCAACCGCCCACCGCCGCGCAGCCGGAACCGGCGCGCCGCGCTGCCCGGCGGCGGTCACGTCCGATGAACGTCCCATGAACCTGACCCAGCCGCTGCACAAGGCGCTGGTCGAACGGCCGCGGGCCGAGGCGCTGCTGTGCGCCGGCCGCCGCAGCGACTGGGCCGGCTTCGTCGACCGCGTCGCCCGGCTGGCCGCGGTGTTGCGCGACCTCGGTGTGCAGCCGGGCGACCGGGTCGGCATGCTGGGGCTGAACAGCGACCATTACGTGGCCTTCCTCTACGCCACCTGGTGGGCCGGTGCGGTGATCAACCCGGTCAACATCCGCTGGAGCGCGAAGGAGATCGCCTACTCGCTGGACGACTGCGACACCAGGCTGCTGCTGGTCGACGAGCATTTCCATGGCGCCACCGCCGGGCTGCAGTCGCTGAGCAAGAGCCTGGCCACGCTGGTGCACTGGGGCCAGGGCCCGGCGCCCGAAGGTGCCCTCGACGGTCCGGCGCTGGTCGCCGCCGCAGCGCCGACCGACGACCTGGGCCGCGGCGGCAGTGACCTGGCCGCGGTGATGTACACCGGCGGCACGACCGGCCGGCCCAAGGGCGTGATGCTGAGCCATGCCAACCTCTACTGCAACGTGCTGAGCGCGAACCTGGCGGCACAGCGGCCGGCCGAGTCGGTGGGCATCAACTGCGCGCCGATGTTCCATGTCGGCGGCATGGCGCTGGCGCTGCAGCTGATCCAGCGGCTGTGCCGCCAGGTCATCCTGCCGGGCTTCGACGAGCTGCCGGTGCTCGAGGCGATCGCCGCCGAACGCGGCACCGAGACGTTCCTGGTGCCGACGATGCTGAAGCGGCTGATCGAGCATCCGCGCTTCGCCGAGTTCGACTGCAGCTCGATGCAGCTGGTGCTGTACGGTGCCGCGCCGATCGCCGAGGCACTGCTCGCCGCGGCGCAGGCGGCCCTGCCGGCGGCCGGCTTCTGCCAGCTCTACGGCATGACCGAGCTGTCGCCGGTGGTCACCGCGCTGCCGGCCTGGTGCCATGCGCCGGGCCAGCCTGCGGCGCGGCTGCGCTCGGTGGGCCGGCCGGTGCCGATCGCCGAGGTGCGCATCGTCGATGCCGACGACCGGCCGCTGCCGCCCGGCCAGGTCGGCGAGATCGTCGTGCGCGGCCCGCTGGTGATGCAGGGCTACTGGGGCCAGCGCGAGCAGACGGCGCAGGCGCTGCGCGGCGGCTGGATGCACACCGGCGACGGCGGCAGGATGGACGCCGACGGCTTCTTCTACGTCGTCGACCGGCTCAAGGACATGATCGTCTCGGGCGGCGAGAACGTCTATTCGGCCGAGGTCGAGAACGCGAT
The DNA here is from genome assembly GCA_016790515.1 of Burkholderiaceae bacterium. GTDB lineage: Bacteria > Pseudomonadota > Gammaproteobacteria > Burkholderiales > Burkholderiaceae_C > Pseudaquabacterium. The sequence continues at coordinate 38,236 of JAEUOY010000092.1, forward strand.
CGCGCAGCTGCCGCAGGTCAGCCTGGCCGCGGTGATCGGCGTGCCCGACGAGCGATGGGGCGAGCGGGTGCATGCGGTCGTCGTGCTGCGGCCTGGCCAGGCGCTGGGCGCCGACGCGCTGATCGCCCATTGCCGCACCCAGATCGCCGGCTACAAGTGCCCGCGCAGCGTCGAGTTCCGCGATGCGCTGCCGATCACCGCGGCCGGCAAGATCCAGAAGGTCGAGCTGCGCGCGCCGTTCTGGGCCGGCCTCAGCCGACGGGTGAACTGAATGCCTACGACGCCTCTCCGCCTGCCCGACCGCCTGACCCGCCGGCTGCGGCTGCCGCTGATCGCCGCGCCGATGCTCAACGTGTCGGGCGTCGACCTGGTCGTCGCGGCCTGCCGCAACGGCGTGATCGGCGCCTTCCCGACGATCAATGCGCGCAGCACGGGCCAGCTCGACCAGTGGCTGGGCGAGATCCAGTCGCGGCTGTTCGCGGCGCCCGAGGAGGCCGCGCCGTTCT
>JAEUOY010000106.1 GCA_016790515.1 Burkholderiaceae bacterium
CAGCAGCCGGTAGCGGCCGCGCAGCAGGCGCAGCACGCGCAGGCCGATGTCGCCGCAGCCGACCACCAGCAGGGTCGGGCGGCGCGACGTCGGATGGACCGGGTGGACGGGGGCAGCGGGCACAATGCGCGCCAGTCTACGTGCCCCCTGCCCGCCGCGCGCGGTCCCAGCCCCCATGAGCCTCGTGATCACCCTGACGCCCTCGGGTCGCGCCTTCGAGGTGCAGCGCGACGAGACGATCCTCGCCGCGGCGATCCGGCACGGTGTCGGCCTGCCCTACGGCTGCAAGGACGGCGCCTGCGGCTCGTGCAAGAGCCGGCTGGTCTCGGGCCGGGTGATCCACGGCGCGCACCAGCTCAAGGCGCTGAGCGCCACCGAGGAGGACGCCGGCCTGGTGCTGACCTGCTGCGCGACGCCGCAGGCCGACTGCACGATCGAGGCCCGCAGCGTGCCCGGCGTCGGCGAATTCCCGGTGCTGAAGATGCCGACCCGGGTGCTGGCGATCGATCGGCCGGCGCCCGACGTCGCGCTGCTGCGCATGCAGCTCCCGGCCAACCAGCGCTTCCAGTACCACGCCGGGCAGTATGTCGAGTTCCTCCTCGCCGGCGGGGCGCGGCGCAGCTACTCGATGGCCAATGCACCGGGCCGGATCGGCAACCCGCCGGCGATCGAGCTGCACATCCGCCACATGCCGGGCGGGCTGTTCACCGACACCGTGTTCGGCACGCTGAAGGTCAGGGACATCCTGCGCATCGAGGGGCCGTTCGGCAGCTTCCTGCTGCGTGAGTCGGCCAGGCCGATGATCCTGCTCGCCTCGGGCACCGGCTTCGCGCCGGTCAAGGCGCTGGTCGAGGAGATGCAGGACAAGGGCCTGCAGCGGCCGGCCACGCTGTACTGGGGCTGCCGCCGCCGCGCCGACCTGTACCTGCACGACTGGGCCGAACAGGCCGCCGCCGCGATGCCGAACCTGCGCTACGTGCCGGTGCTGTCCGAGCCGCGGCCCGAAGACGGCTGGACCGGCCGCACGGGCCTGGTGCACCAGGCGGTGATGGCCGACTGGCCCGACCTGTCGGACCACCAGGTCTACGCCTGCGGCGCGCCGGTGATGGTCGACGCGGCGCAGCGCGACTTCGTCGAGCGCTGCGGCCTGCCGGCCGACGAGTTCATCGCCGACGCCTTCACCTCCGAAGCCGACAAGCACGGCGCCTGATGCCGCCCTCGCCGACCCCAGATCACCATGACCCTTGACCGCCGCCACCTGCTGCAAGCCGGCCTCGCCCTCGCCGCCCCACTGCCCGCCTGGGCGCAGGGCGGCCGCACGATCCGCCTCATCGTGCCCTACGCGCCCGGCGGCCCGCTGGACGTCGTGGCCCGTGCGCTGGCCGCCGCGGTGAAGGACTCGCTCGGCACCGTGGTCGTCGACAACAAGCCCGGCGCCGGCGGCAACCTGGGCGCCGACCTGGCCGCCAAGGCCGCGCCCGACGGCCTGACGATCGTGATGGGCGCGGTGGCCACGCATGCGATCAACCCCTGGCTGTTCGCCAAGCTGCCCTACGACCCGATCAAGGACTTCACGCCGATCACCCGCGTCGCGCAGGTGCCCAACGTGCTGGTGATGAACGCCGAGACCGCCGCGCGGCTGAACATCGCCGGCGTTCGCGACCTGGTCGCCTACGCGAAGAAGAACCCGGGCAGGCTGAACTACGGCTCGGGCGGCAACGGCAGCGCCGGCCACCTGGCCGGCGAGATGCTCGAGGCCCAGGCCGGCCTGTTCATGGTGCACATTCCCTATGCCGGCGGCAACCCGGCGCAGCTGGCGCTGCTGTCGGGCCAGGTGGACCTGAACTTCGACAACCTGGCCAGCGCCGCGGCCAACATCCGCTCGGGCCGGCTGAAGGCGCTGGCGGTGACCACCGCGGCCCGCGCCGCCGCGATGCCCGAGCTGCCGACGATCGCCGAGGCCGGCCGCGATCTCGGGCTGGGCAGCTTCGACATCGGCACCTGGTTCGGCCTGTTCGGCCCGGCCGGCTTGCCGGCCGACCTGACCACCCGGCTGAACCAGGCCTTCGTCGCCGCGCTGAACTCGCCCGAGCTCAAGGCGCGCATGGCCACGCTGATGGCCGAGCCCTCGCCGACCACGCCCGAGCAGTTCGCCGCCTTCGTCAAGGCCGAGCTGGCCAAGTACGGCCCGGTGGTCAAGGCCTCGGGCGCGAAGGTGGATTGAGACGCTGCAGCCGCTGCAGTTCGTCCTGGGTGTTGGCGTTGAAGAACGCGTCGGCGTCGTCGAACACCACGGTGGCGCAGCGGTGCTGGCCGGTCCAGCGGTCGATCTTGCGCTGGCCCGCCTGGGTGAAGGCGACCAGGCTCTCGATCAGCGACGCGGCCATCAGGCAGAACACCGGCTGCGGCTGGACCCGGCCGTCCTCGACCGTCGCCGCCATCGCGATCTCGGCGCCCTCGGCGACCAGCGCGTCGGCCAGCCGGGCGACCAGGTCGGTGGGGAAGTTCGGCGTGTCGCAGGGCACGGAGACCAGGTACGGCGTCTCGCAATGCTCCAGGCCGGCCAGGAACCCGGCCAGCGGGCCGGGAAAACTCTCCGAACCAGCGGCCAACGCATCGGGCCAGACCGGCACGCCCATCGCCTCGTAGGCGCCGAGGTTGCGGTTGGCATTGATCATCACCGCACCCACCTGCGGCTGCAGCCGCAGCAGCGCGTGCATCGCCAGCGGCAGGCCCTGGTGCGACTGCAGGCCCTTGTCGGCACCGCCCATGCGGCTGCCGCGGCCGCCGGCGAGGACCAGCCCGGTGATGTCTTCGGGCGCGATGGCAGCCATCGTCAGGTCTCCAGCAGGTCGAAGGCCTGGGTCTCGACCTCGACGAAGGCGCGGGTGAAGCCGGCCAGCGCGCGCCAGGTGGCCGCACGCGGGTGGGCCTCGACGGCGTCACAGAGACCGGCCACCCAGGTCTGCACGTGGTCGCGGAAGAAGCGGCGCTGCTGCTCGAGGTTGCAGGCCGCGGGGTCGTCGCCGGCGATCAGCCAGCGCATCACCTCGAAGACGAAGGCCACGTGGTCCTCGGTCTCGAGGCGGCCCTCGTCGCGGCCCAGCCCCAGCGCCGCCAGGTCGCTGCGCAGCGCGGCCAGCGGCTTCTCGTTGAGGAAGCCGCTCAGGTAGAACGAGCCGTAGGCGAAGACCTCGGGCCGGCCGACGCCGTGGAACAGCGCCTCATGCTCGGCCGCGGCCTCGGCGACCGTGGTCGCGCGCAGCGCGGCGACCAGTTCGCCCCACGGCGCCTCCAGGTGGCCGCCCGGCTGCGGCGCCGCGGTGACCGCGACGCGGAACTGCTGCAGCAGCGCCTCGTCGGGCGGCGCCAGCCAGAGGCCGGCGAGCAGGCCGTAGAGCTCGGCGCGGGCCAGTTCCTCGCTGTCGCCGGCGGTCGCGAAGCTCAGCGCGCGAAGATGCGGATCGTGCGGATCGTTCATCGCATTGCAGCTCAGAGGTCGGTGATCCGGACCTCGTTCGGATTCGTGTGGATGTCGATGACCCGGCAGTCGCCGCACATCTTCAGCCGTTCGGCCGCGGCGCCCTGGAATGCCGAGTGGGCGGCCAGCCTGGCGATCATCGCCTCGATCGCGCGCAGCGTGCCGAAAGGCTTGCCGCAGCGCACGCAGGCATAGGGTTCGACCTCGTGCAGCACCCGCGCGGACTGGCGCGCCTTGCCGGCATCGGCCAGCCACAGCCGGGGCTGCAGCGCCAGCGCCTGCTCGGGGCAGGTGGCCACGCACAGCCCGCACTGCACGCAGTTCTTCTCGACGAAGCGCAGTTGGGGCTTCTCGGGGTTGTCCAGCAGCGCCGCCTCGGGGCAGGCGCCGACACAGCTCAGGCACATCGTGCAGCGCCCGGCGTCGACGACCAGGCTGCCAAAAGGCGCACCGGCGGCCGGCAGCGCGATCTCGTCGGTCGGCCGCGGCGCCTGCGCCAGCAGGTGGGCGATCGCCAGGTCGAGCGTGCCGCGCTTGTCGGCCTGGGCCGCGAAGCCCGCCGGGCGCGCCACGCCCTGGGCCGGCGCGGCGCGCAGCGCGGCGTCCAGCGCCGGCAGGTCGCGTGCATCGTGGGCCTCGATCAGCGCGAAGTGCCGGCCGGCATAGCCCAGGCCGGTCAGGATCGCCTGGGCGAGCGCCATCTGATCGGCCAAGGCCGCCCGGTATTCGGGCGCCTCCTCGCCGGTCAGCAGCAGCCAGACCTGGCTGGCACCCTGGGCGATGGCTGCCAGCCACAGCTCGATGCCGGTGCTCGCGGTGTGCCACAGCGCCACCGGCAGCACACGGGCCGGCACACCGTGGATCGCGCCGGCCGCCGGCTGGCGCCTGTGCACGCTGGCGGCGCGGCCCAGTTCGTCGATCAGCCGCGCGCCGGCGCCCTCGCTGTGCAGCAGCAGCGCGGCATCGCGCCCGCCGGCCTGGGCATAGGCGCCGAGCATCGTGCGCAGCCGCCGGCCCTGGTCGACCGGGCCCGGGTAGGCAAAGCTCATCGCGCCGCTCGGGCAGACGGTGCTGCAGGCGCCGCAGCCCACGCACAGGTGCGGCTCGACGACCACGCCACCGCCCTGCCCGGCCGGCGCGGCCGGCGCTGGAAGCCCCGGCACCGGGCCGCGATGCTTGCCCGGCGCCTTGCCCTTCAGCGAGGCATCGCTGCGGATCGCCCGCGCCGAACAGACCTCGATGCAGGCGCTGCAGCCGACCTGCTGGTTGCGGCTGTGCGCGCACAGGTTCTGGCGGTAGTGGAAGAAGCGCGGCTTCTCGAATTCACCGACGCGCTCGCGCAGTTCGAGCACCGCGGCCATCAGCCGGCGATCGTCGGCGCCGGCATGCCAGTAGCCCTGCGGCGGCTGGTGCTGGCTGAAATGCGGCTGCTCGCGCAGGTCGAGCACCAGGTCGAAGCGCTCGTCCACCGTCTGCGGCGCACGCTCGAAATCGATCGCCCCGGCTGCGTCGCAGACCTTGACGCAGTCGCGGCGGCTTCGGCAGGCCGACAGGTCGACCTGGTAGCCGAAGTCGATCGCGCCCTCGGGGCAGGCGTCGATGCAGGCGTTGCAGCGGGTGCACAGCTCGAGATCGATCGGGTTGCGGCTTTCCCACTGCACCTCGAAGGCGCCGAGCCAGCCGCTCAGCCGGGTCAGCCGGCCGTTGAACACCGCATGCCGGTGCGCCTGCACCAGCGCGCCGCCGGGGCGGTCGACCAGCAGGCTCGGCTCGAGCCGGTCGGCCAGCAGCGCGGCGGCGCGCTCGGCCGCGTCGGCGCTGCCGATCACCAGGCAGCGGCCGCCCGAGCGGTAGCCGACGGTGCCGACCGGCTCGGCATCGGGCAGTTGCGCCGCGGCAATCAGCGCCGCCATCTTCGGCGTCGCCAGGGCCGCATCGCGCGACCAGCCGCCGGTCTCCCGCAGGTTGACGAAGCGGATCGGCCGCACCGTCTCGGGCGCCGCGCCTTCGGTCTGCGCGTTCAGTTCGACGAACAGCCGGCGCTCCTGGGTGCAGGCGACCAGCAGCGGCTCGGCGCTGGCGGCGGTGGCGATCGCCGCGCGCTGGAACGCCCCGGCCTCGCGCCGGCACAGGCCGCTGTGCGCGGCGACGATGCCCTCAGGGCTGGCGCCCGGGGTCCGGCTCAGCGCCGAGGCCAGCGCCTGCCGGTCCAGCGGCATCGTGCGGTTGCAGTCGCAAAGCAGCGTCTTCATCGGGGGTGGCGATCGAGGTTTCCGTTCCGGAGGTGGGACGTCGGGTCGGCGCTTCGGGCGGTCCGGCCGGGGCTTCGTCGCCGAACAGGCCCAGCGCCGTCGCCTGCGCCATCTGGCGCAGCAGGCCGGCCGGCAGCGGGTCCGGACGGCCGTAGTCGTCGATGTAGGTGTCGAGCCCGTCCATCAGGTTGAAGTGCGGGTCGCTGAACAGCTTCTTCAGCGCGGCATTCTTCACCTGGCTGTCGACACCGGGGGCGACGAAGCGGGCGAAGTCGGACTCGCGCGTCAGCGCGGCGACGTCGGCCAGCGTCGGGGCCGGCGGTTCGGCCGCGGCAGGTGACGCGACCGGTGGTGCCGCAGGGGGTGCGGCCGGTGGTGCGGCCGGCAACGCGGGAGCCGCTGCCGCCGGCCCGGCAGACAGCGAGGCTGGCGCCGTGGCGGCCGGCTCGGCTGCGCCCTGGCGCGATTGCGCCTTGCGCCGCGACCAGCGCGACAGGAAGCCGCCTTCGTCGGTGTCGGCCGCCATCGTCCTGGCCGGGGTCAGCGCTCGCCCGGCGGCTTGAACGAGACCGGCCGGCGCCGCTGCTTCGGCTCGGGCCGGTAATGGGTGTCGACGAAGGCCTGCAGCCAGGCGCACTGCTCGTCGGGCAACGGCAGGCCGTCGACCCGCTCCTGCGCGTCGAGCAGCCGGCCGGCCTCGTTGTAGGACAGCGTCACCAGTTCGGGCCAGGCGTGCGCCGGATCCTCGTCGTCGACGCGCCACATCACGAACCACACCGGCGCGCCCGAGCTGAGGTTCAGGTAGTAGCCCTCGGCCTCGTCGCGGTGCAGCGCGACGCCCAGGCCCGGGTACAGCGTCCGGGCGCGGTGGCCATCGTCGCGCAGCAGGCGCGGCTGGTCGCCGAAGCTGCCGTCGTCGACCAGCACCTCGGCGACCTGGAAGCGCCAGGCCTCCCAGGCATTGGGCTGCTGCTGGCGCTCGATCACCACCGCCACCGGACAATAGGGCCTCTGCTGCATCGCGAGGCGAGTCTACTGGTCGCTGCCGCGACAGGTTGTCGGATCGGGCCGATGCCGGGCCCGCCGAGGGTTTGTCCGGATCAGCCGGTGCCGGCAGGCTCGCTGAGCAGCAGCACCCGCATCACCGCGCCACTGCCTTCGGGCGCCGGCCGGTTGCCGGCCCGGATGTCGCCGCCGTAGCGCTCGACCAGGCTGCGGCTGATCCACAGGCCCAGCCCGGTGCCGTCCTTCTTGCGGGTGACGAAGGGCTGGAACAGCTCGCGCAGCAGCTCGTCGGACAGCCCCGGCCCGGTGTCGGCCACCGTGATGCAGACACCGGGGCCGGCGGCATCGGCCCAGTCCTCGGTGCGCAGCGTCAGCCGGCCGCCGTCGGGCATCGCGTGGATCGCGTTGACCATCAGGTTGACCAGCACCTGCTGGAGTTCCTGGCGGTTGATGCCGGCCGGCCTCGTCGCGCGCAGCTCGCGCTCGACCACGATGCCGGTGCTCGACAGCAGGTGACCGGTGAGCACAAGGCAGTCTTCGAGCGCGCGGCCGGTGTCCACCGGCTCGACATAGCCGGCATATTCGTTCGGCCGCGCGAACTGCAGCAGCTGGGTCACGATCAGCCGCATCCGCTCGATCTGCTCGTCGATCAGCTTCAGCTCGGCCTGCACGCGCTGCGCGTCGTCGCCCAGCAGTTCGCGGGCGAGGTCCAGGTTGCCCTGGATCACCGCGATCGGGTTGTTGACCTCGTGGGCGATGCTGGCGGTCAGTTGACCGACCGCGGCCATCTTTTCCGATCGCAGCAACTGCGCCTGCGCCGCCTGCAGGTCGCGGGTGCGCTCGTTGACCTTGGCGTCGAGTTCGGCGTTCCAGCGCTGCAGCGCGGCGGCCTTGTCGGCGAGGGTGTCGAGCAGCCGATCGAAGTGGCCGGCCAGCGCGCCGATCTCGTCGCCGCTGTCGAGCCGGCCGACGCGCGCGCCGAGCGCCCCACCCTCGACCTGCCGCATCGTCAGCGCCATCTGCTCGAGCGGGTGGAAGATCTGCCGCGCCCAGCGCGCCGAAACCAGCGCGGCCAGCAGCATCACGCCGAAGAACAGCGCGCCGATGGCGGCCAGCACGCCGTACTTCAGCCAGGTGAACGGCCGCTCGAGGTAGCCGACGTAGAGCATGCCCACCCGGCGGCCGTCGGCGTCGCGCAGCGGCTGGTAGGCCGAGACGTACCAGTCGCTGACGACGAAGGCGCGGTCCAGCCAGGTTTCGCCGCGGCCCAGCACGGCCTCGCGCACGGCCATCGACACGCGGGTGCCGATGGCGCGCCGTTCGCCGTCGGCCAGGCCCCCCCGGGCCTCCTGCGACCGGTCGTCGCCGGCGGCCGGGCGGTCGGGCTCGAACAGCCGCACGTTGGTCGAGATGCGCACGTCGTCGAGGAACAGCGTCGCGGTGCCCCGGCTGCCGAACGGCAGGGCGCCTTCGGGATAGACGATCTGGTTGATGTGGTCGATGAACGGCAGGTTGCGGTTCAGCAGCAGGCCGGCCTGCACATGCGCCAGCAGCCGGCCGTCGGCAGCGCGCACCGGTGCCGCGGCGCGAACCACCATCGCCCGGTCCTCATGGCTGCGGGTGATCGGCAGCGCGTTGCGGGTCGGCAGCAGCGGCACCGTCACCCGCTCGCGCAGCGCCGGCGGCAGCACGCCCTGCTCGGACGGCGGCAGCACGGCGACCGCCGCGGCCACGCGCTCGCCGGACCCGCCCGCCGCGGCGCCGGGCAGCCGCAACGGCGGCACCGCGCCGGCGTCGGCATCGACATCGGCCACCAGCAGCCGGCCCGCGGCATCGCGCAGGTTGATGAAGTCCAGCCCCTCCCGGGCCTTGTAGCGCCGCAACAGCGCCTGCAGCGTGCCGCGGTCGAGCGGCCCGGCGTCCGCCAGCACGTGCTGCAGCGCCTGGTGCAGCGCATTCGAATCGGCCACCGCCGCGGTGCTGGCCGCCACCTCGCCGAGCACCCGCTCGAAATAGCCGTGCGCCACCGCGAGGTCCGACCGCACCTTGGTGATCAGCAGGCGGTCCAGCGCCGCGTCGCCCCAGACCAGCAGCACCGCGCCCAGCAGCGGCAGCACGCCCAGCAGCGGCAGCAGGGCCAGCGCCAGCAGCTTGCGGCGGATCGGCCAGGCCGTGAAGCGCCCGGCCCGGCGCCGGGTCAGCCCGGCTGGCCCCATTCGGCGACCCGCCGCTCGAGCGTGCGGCGCGAGATGCCCAGCAGCTGCGCGGCGCGCGTCTTGTCGCCGCCGACCTGGCCCAGCACCGCCAGGATGTGCTGCTTCTCCAGCGTGTGCAGGTCGGTGGTGGCGGGCCAGCCCGCCGCCATCGCAGGGCGCTGCACCGGCCCGCCCTCCTGGCGCGCCAGGCCCTGGTACAGCGCCGAGACATTCAGCGCGCCGAGGATCAGCGAGCGCTCGATCAGGTTGCGCAGCTCACGCACGTTGCCCGGCCAGTCGTACTGCTGCAGGTAGCGCAGCTCGTCGGCGCTGACCTCGATCGCCGGCACGCCCAGGCGCGGTGCCAGCGTGTCGATGAAATGCGCCACCAGCGCCGCGATGTCCTCCTTGTGCGCGCGCAGCGGCGGCAGGTTGATCTCGACGACCTGCAGCCGGTAGTACAGGTCGTTGCGAAAGCGACCGGCGGCGACCTCGTCGGCAAGGCGGGGGTTGGTCGCGGCGACGATGCGCACGTCCACCGGGATCTCCTGCTCGCTGCCCACCGGGCGAATCCGGCGCTCCTCGAGCACCCGCAGCAGGCTGGCCTGCTGCGCCAGCGGCAGTTCGCCGATCTCGTCGAGGAACAGCGTGCCGCCCTGGGCATAGACGAACAGGCCGTCGCGGCTGCGGCGCTGGCCGCTGCCCGGCGTCGCCTGACCGAACAGCTCGCCGTCGATCAGTTCGGGCGACATCGACGCGCAGTTCACCGGCACGAAGGGCCCCGCCGTGCGGGCGCTGTGGCGGTGCAGCGCCAGCGCCGCCAGCTCCTTGCCGGTGCCCGACTCGCCGCTGAGCAGCACCGTGCTGTCGACCGCCGCCACCCGCTGCAGCGCCGCCTGCAGACCCTTGATCGCGATCGAATCGCCGACCAGCCCGTCGGCCGCCGGGGTGCGCTGGGACAAGGTGCGCCGCAGCACCCAGTTCTCGCGCTGCAGCAGCGCCCGTTCCAGGCCCTGGCGCAGCGCGTTGAGGATCTGCGTGACGCGAAACGGCTTCAGGATGAAATCGCTGGCACCGGCACGCAGCGCCTCGATCGCGGTGTCCAGATCGGCGAAGGCGGTGATCAGCACCACCTCGCCGGCGAAGCCGCGCTCGCGCAGTTCCTTCAGCCAATCGATGCCGCTGCGGCCCGGCAGCGCGATGTCGAGCACCAGCAGGTCGAATCGGTGGCGGCGCAGCAGTTCGTCGGCGGCCTCGGCGGTCTCGGCACTGAACACCTGACCGACCCGCGAGGCCAGGGTCTTGACCAGGAAGTTGCGCATGCCCGGCTCGTCGTCGACGACCAGCACGGCGGCCATTGGCCAGCGCTGCAGCGGCGGCGTCAGGGTCTCGGCGGGCAGCGACATCGGCAGCGTCTCTCGGCGGGGATTGTAGAAAGAGGCGGCCGTGCCTCGAACCGGCGGCGCCAGCCACAAGCGACGGCCACCGGGCGTCGACCTCCGATCTGCGACAAACTGTCGCGCACAGGCCGGGCGCTCCCTGATTGCAGCCTGCGCGCAGACGATCCTTAATTATGAAATCCGCTGCATGAGCTGCCTCGCCAGGAGTTGCCGATGAGCCAGAGCAAAGCCCCCTTGTCACGCCGCCGCCTGTTTGCGGGTGCCGGCACCGCCGGCGCGCTGGCGGCCGCCGCCACGGTCTTGCCGCTGCAGCGCGAGGCCGCGGCGCCGTCAGCCGCGGCGCCCGAGCCGGCGCCCGAATCCGGCGGCGGCTACCGGCTCAGCGCCCATGTGCAGCAGTACTACCGGACCACCAAGGTCTGAAGGAGGCGAGATGTTGCTGACCCGCAAGACCGGCGCGTCATCCGCCGGCAGCGCCGTTTCCGGCCTGGTCGCCAGCCTCGGCCGCGGCGTGTCGCGCGCGATCCCGACGATGGACCGGCGCGCCTTCCTGCGCCGCTCGGGCCTGGGCGTCGGCGCCGGCATCGCCGCATCGCAGCTGGTGCTGGTCAGGAAGACCCAGGCCGCCGATGCCGCGAAGGCGACCGACGGCGCGGCGAAGAAGATCGAGGTCAGGCGCACCGTCTGCGGCCATTGCTCGGTCGGCTGCGCGGTCGACGCGGTGGTCGAGAACGGCGTCTGGGTGCGCCAGGAACCGGTGTTCGATTCGCCGATCAACCTGGGCGCGCACTGCGCCAAGGGCGCCGCGCTGCGCGAGCACGGCCACGGCGAGTTCCGCCTGAAGTACCCGATGAAGCTGGTCGGCGGCAAGTACCAGCGCCTCTCCTGGGACCAGGCGCTGAACGAGATCAGCGCGAAGATGCTCGACCTGCGCAAGCAGAGCGGCCCCGATTCGATCTTCGTCGTCGGCTCGTCCAAGCACAACAACGAGCAGGCCTACCTGCTGCGCAAGTGGATCAGCCTCTGGGGCAGCAACAACACCGACCACCAGGCCCGCATCTGCCACTCGACCACCGTCGCCGGCGTCGCCAACACCTGGGGCTACGGGGCGATGACCAACAGCTACAACGACATGCAGAACGCCAAGGCGGCGATCTACATCGGCAGCAATGCCGCCGAGGCCCACCCGGTGTCGATGCTGCACATGCTGCATGCCAAGGAATCCGGCTGCAAGATGATCGTGGTCGACCCGCGCTTCACCCGCACCGCCGCCAAGGCCGACGAGTACGTGCGCATCCGCTCGGGGTCGGACATCCCGTTCCTGTTCGGCGTGATGCACCACATCTTCAAGAACGGCTGGGAAGACAAGCAGTACATCGATGACCGCGTCTACGGCATGGACAAGGTGCGCGAGGAGTGCCTGGCCAAGTGGACCCCCGACAAGGTGCAGGAGGCCTGCGGCGTCGACGAGGCCACGACCTACAAGGTCGCCAGGATCCTGCATGAGAACCGCCCCGGCACCATCGTCTGGTGCATGGGCCAGACCCAGCACACGATCGGCAACGCGATCGTCCGCGCGTCCTGCCTGCTGCAGCTGGCGCTGGGCAACGTCGGCAAGTCCGGCGGCGGCACCAACATCTTCCGCGGCCACGACAACGTGCAGGGCGCCACCGACGTCGGCCCCAACCCCGACAGCCTGCCCGGCTACTACGGCCTGGCCGAGGGCTCGTGGAAGCACTTCGCGAAGGCCTGGGACGTCGACTTCGAGTGGATCAAGAAGCAGTACGCGCCGGGCATGATGACCAAGCCCGGCATGACCGTCTCGCGCTGGATCGACGGCGTGCTCGAGAAGAACGAGTTGATCGACCAGGACAGCAACCTGCGCGGGCTGTTCTTCTGGGGCCATGCGCCGAACTCGCAGACCCGCGGCCTCGAGATGAAGAGGGCGATGGACAAGCTCGACCTGCTGGTCGTGGTCGATCCGTTCCCCAGCGCCACCGCGGCGATGGCGGCGATGCCCGGCAAGCCCGAGGACCTGAACCCGAACCGCGCCGTCTACCTGCTGCCGACGACGACCCAGTTCGAGACCAGCGGCTCGTGCACCGCCAGCAATCGCTCGATCCAGTGGCGCGAGAAGGTCATCGACCCGCTGTGGGAATCGCGCACCGACCACATGATCATGGCCCAGCTCGCCGACAAGCTCGGCTTCGGCAAGGAACTGGTCAAGAACTACAAGATGGTGCAGGGCAAGGGCGGCATGGAGCCCGAGACCGAATCGATCCTGCGCGAGATCAACAAGAGCGTCTGGACCATCGGCTACACCGGCCAGAGCCCCGAGCGGCTGAAGGCGCACATGCGCAACATGAACGTCTTCGACGTCAAGACGCTCAGAGCCAAGGGCGGCGTCGACAAGGAAAGCGGCTACAAGCTCGACGGCGACTACTTCGGCCTGCCCTGGCCCTGCTACGGCACGCCCGAAATGAGGCACCCGGGGTCGCCCAACCTGTACGACACCAGCAAGCACGTGATGGAAGGCGGCGGCAATTTCCGCGCCAACTTCGGCGTCGAGCGCGACGGCGTCTCGCTGCTGGCCGCCGACGGCTCGCACAGCCTGGGCGCCGACCTGACCACCGGCTACCCCGAGTTCGACCACCTGCTGCTGAAGAAGCTGGGCTGGTGGGGCGACCTGAGCGAAGCCGAGCAGAAGGCCGCCGAGGGCAAGAACTGGAAGACCGACCCGTCGGGCGGCATCATCCGGGTGGCGATGCAGGTGCACGGTTGCCACCCGTTCGGCAACGCCAGGGCCCGCGCAGTGGTCTGGAACTTCCCCGACCCGGTGCCGCAGCACCGCGAGCCGCTCTACAGCACCCGGCCCGACCTGGTCGCCAAGTACCCGACCCACGACGACAAGAAGGCCTTCTGGCGCCTGCCCACGCTGTTCAAGAGCGTGCAGGAGAAGAACCAGGACATCGGCAAGACCTTCCCGCTGATCATGTCCAGCGGCCGGCTGGTCGAGTACGAGGGCGGCGGCGAGGAGACGCGCTCGAACCCCTACCTGGCCGAACTGCAGCAGGAGATGTTCGTCGAGATCAACCCGAAGGCCGCCAACGATCGCGGCATCCGCAACGGCGACTGGGTCTGGGTCAAGACCCCGCCGATGGCCGCGCTGCCCGAGTTCAAGGGCCTTCGGGTGAAGGCGATGGTCACCGAGCGGGTCGATGCCGAGACGGTGTGGATGCCGTTCCACTTCTCCGGCCGCTGGGGCGGCGTCGACCTGGCGCCGTACTACCCCGAGGGCGCCAGGCCGGTGATCCGCGGCGAGGCGATCAACACCGCGACGACCTACGGCTACGACAGCGTGACGATGATGCAGGAGACCAAGACCACGGTCTGCCAGATCGAGAAGGCCACGGCCTGAGGCCGCAGCAGGAGACACCCCCATGGCCCGCATGAAATTCATCTGCGACAGCGAGCGCTGCATCGAGTGCAACGGCTGCGTCACCGCCTGCAAGTCCGAGCACGAGGTGCCCTGGGGCGTCAACCGGCGCCGCGTCGTCACCCTCAACGACGGCGTGCCCGGCGAGAAGAGCATCTCGGTGGCCTGCATGCACTGCAGCGACGCGCCCTGCATGGCGGTCTGCCCGGTCGACTGCTTCTACCGCACCGACGAGGGCGTGGTGCTGCACGACAAGGACGTCTGCATCGGCTGCGGCTACTGCAGCTATGCCTGCCCGTTCGGCGCGCCGCAGTTCCCGACCAACGGCACCTTCGGGCTGCGCGGCAAGATGGACAAGTGCACCTTCTGCGCCGGCGGGCCGGAGGCCAACGGCTCGCAGGCCGAGTACGAGAAGTACGGCCGCAACCGGCTGGCCGAAGGCAAGCTGCCGGCCTGCGCCGAGATGTGCAGCACCAAGGCGCTGATCGGCGGCGACGGCGACGTCGTGGCCGACATCTTCCGCACCCGGGTGCTGACCCGCGGCAAGGGCAGCGAGGTCTGGGGCTGGGGCACGGCCTACGGCAAGCCTGCCGGAGGGGCCAAGTCATGAGACTGCCGGTCGGAGCCGGCGCGCTGGCCGCCGCGCTGCTGCTGTCGGCCTGTGCCGAGAAGGCCCAGACCGCCGGGACGAAGAAATCCGACAGTCCGCCCTGGCAGGGCGCGCAGGGCGGCGACGTCGCTGCGGGCTGGAAGCCTGGCGACAAGGCCAGCTGGGAGGAACAGTTGAAGACCCGCTCGCAAGGCCAGAACGAGTATTCGCGCGCGCCGGCCCGGCCCTGAACCGCCCCGAACCGCCCGACGCGGGAGCCGCCATGTCCACCCTGATCCGACACCTGATCGTCAGCGCCGCGCTGGCGCTGGCCGCCGGCACCTGCGCGGGCCAGCCCACCGCGCCGGCGGCCGCCGCCGATGCCCCCAAGGGCCCGCCGGCCGGCTTCGTCGCCCCGGACGAGCCGCGGCCCGACGAGGGCAACGCCGAGCGCGCGAAAAGCCAGCCGGGCAACAATGCGCCGTTCTGGCGTGCGGTGCGCGAATCGGGCAACACCGCGGGCATCAGCAACCTGCCCGGCGCCGAGCAGGGCGTGCTGATCCAGCCCTTCGTGCAGTACCCGGGATCGCGCTTCACCAACGCCGGCGAGGCCTGGCGCCAGGTGCGCAATCAGTGGATCCTGCCTTACGGCGGTGCGCTGCTGCTGATCGTCGCGCTGGCCGTCGCTCTGTTCTACTGGCGCAAGGGTCCGCTGGGCGGCGACCATCCCGACACCGGCCGGGTGGTCGAACGCTTCACGCCCTTCGAGCGCGCCGCGCACTGGACCAACGCGATCGCCTTCGTGGTGCTGGCGGTCTCGGGCATCGTGATGGCCTTCGGCAAGTTCTTCCTGCTGCCGGTGCTCGGCGGCACGCTGTTCGGCGGCCTGACCTACGCGCTGAAGAACGCGCACAACTTCGCCGGGCCGCTGTTCGCGGTGTCGCTGGTGATCGTGTTCGTCACCTTCGTGAAGGACAACCTGCCGAGCAAGGTCGACCCGGCCTGGCTGGCCAAGGGCGGCGGCCTGCTGTTCGGCCACGAGCAGGTGCCGTCGGGCCGCTTCAACGCCGCCGAGAAGATCATCTTCTGGGCCGGCGTGTTCGTGCTCGGCGCGGTGGTGGTGGTGTCCGGCCTGGTGCTCGACATGCTGGTGCCCGGCCTGGCGTACCTGCGCGGCGACCTGCAGATCGCGCACATGGTGCATGCCTGCGCCGCGGTGCTGATGCTGGCGATGTTCATGGGCCACATCTACCTGGGCACCGTCGGCACCAAGGGCGCCTACCAGGGCATGCGTACCGGCTATGTCGACGAGGCCTGGGCGCGCGAGCACCATGGGCTCTGGCTGGACGACATCCATGCCGGCAAGGTCCCGGCGCAGCGATCGGGCCCGGCGCCCGCTGGTGCCCGCCCCGTCAACACCGCCCCGCAGGCCTGAGGACATCGCATGATGAAACGGTCCATCCTCCCGGTCGCCGGCCTGCTGGCCGGCCTGCTGGCGCTGCCGCTGGCCGCCAAGCTGCCCGCCCCCAGCGACGAAGCCAAGGCCAAGGCCGCCGAGACGGCGGCCAAGACCGCGCACGGCGCCAAGGTCGACAACTACAAGCTCTGCCTGGCGATGGACCGGGTCGCCGCCGGCTACCAGGCGGCTGCGAAGAAGGCCGGCAAGGCGGCCTCGGCGCCGACCGAGACGCCGGCCTGTGCCGATCCCGGCCCGTTCGTCTACACCCCGGCCGGCGCGGCCTCGGCGCCGGCCGTCGCCGCGCCGGCGGCATCGGCCGCGGTGGCCCGGAAATGAGCCCTTGCCGCCGCTGAAGACGATGCCCGCCGCCCTGCCCTGCAGCGCCCGGCCCGGCGACGAGCCGCAGGCCTTCGACGTGCCCGGCCGGCCCCAGCCGGTGCCCGGCGCGCCGCGGCTGACCACCGCCCGGGGCGAACTGCTGCGCGAGATCACGATCCTCGACGAGTACGGCGAAAGGCGCAGCATCCACATCCCGGCCGAACGGCCGCTGACCCTGTTCGTCGACAAGCGCGAGCTGGTCACGCTGATGACGCTGGGCGCGTCGCCCGAGCTGCTGGTGCTGGGCTACCTGCTGAACCAGGGGCTGGTCGACGACGTCGCCGCGGTCGAATCGATCACCGTCGACTGGGACGTCGGCGCCGCCGCCGTCAAGACCCGCGCCGGCATCCGCGACCTCGCCGGCAAGACCGAGCGCCGCGTCGTCACCACCGGCTGCGGCCAGGGCACGGTGTTCGGCGACATGATGTCGCAGCTCGACGCGCTGCGGCTGCCCGATGCGGCCAGCGCGCGCATCCGCCAGTCCACGTTGCATGCGCTGCTCGAGCAGATGCGCCAGCGCAACAGCATCCACCGCAAGGCCGGGTCGGTGCACGGCTGTGCGCTGTTCGCCGGCAGCACGCTGCTGATGTTCGTCGAGGACGTCGGCCGCCACAACGCGATCGACACGATCGCCGGCTGGATGGGGCTGCACGGCGTGCACGGCGCCGACAAGACCTTCTACACCACCGGCCGGCTGACCAGCGAGATGGTGATGAAGTCGGCGCGCATGGGCGTGCCGATCATCGTCTCGCGCAACGGCGTCACCGCGATGGGCCACGCGCTGGCC
Source organism: Burkholderiaceae bacterium (assembly GCA_016790515.1). GTDB lineage: Bacteria > Pseudomonadota > Gammaproteobacteria > Burkholderiales > Burkholderiaceae_C > Pseudaquabacterium. The sequence goes on from JAEUOY010000106.1 coordinate 16,983, forward strand.
GTGCAGCTCGGCATGACGCTGTTCGGCCGCGCGGCAAACCGGCATTTCCTTTGCTACTGCGGCTTCGAGCGCTTCGATTCCGAGCCCGAGCCGCAGCGCGCCGCGGTGCGCGTCGTCTCCGGCTGAGAAGACTGCGGCGGCACTGCCCGCGCACAACTTCTCGTGGCGTCGCGCCGGCGTCAGCGCGCCGATGCAGATACTGCGAAAATGCACAGGTGCACCTTCTCAACGCCGACCTGCATTCCCATTCCCGCTTCTCCGACGGCACCCTGAGCCCGGCCGCGCTGGCGCGGCGGGCGCATGCCAATGGGGTCGAGCTCTGGGCCCTGACCGACCACGACGAGATCGACGGCCTGGCCGAGGCCGCTGCCGCGGCGTCGGACCTGGGCCTGGGCTTCGTCACCGGCGTCGAGATCTCGGTCACCTTCGCCGGCGAGACGGTGCACATCGTCGGGCTCGGCTTCGATGCCGGCGACACGCAGTTGCGCGCCGGGCTGTTGCGCACCCGCGGCGGCCGCCAGGCGCGTGCGCAGGCGATGGCCGACGGGCTGGCCCAGGTCGGCCTGAAGGGCGCCTACGAAGGCGCGCAGCGCTATGTCGGCAACCCCGACCTGGTCTCGCGCACCCACTTCGCCCGCTGGCTGGTCGAGACCGGCGTCTGCCCCGACACCCACGCCGTGTTCCGCCGCTACCTGACCGAAGGCAAGCCGGGCTTCGTGCCGCACCGCTGGGCCGGGCTGGGCGAGGCGGTGCGCTGGATCACCGGCGCCGGCGGCGTCGCGGTGATCGCCCACCCGGGCCGCTACAAGTTCAGCGTCAACGAGGAGTACGCGCTGTTCTCCGAGTTCAAGGCCCATGGCGGCCGCGGCGTCGAGGTGCTGACCGGCAGCCACGGCCAGGCCGACACCGGCAAGTACACCGCGATGGCGCAGGAGTTCGGCCTGCTGGCCTCGCGCGGCAGCGATTTCCATTCCCCCGAGGAAAGCCGCATCGACCTCGGTCGGCTGCCCGACCTGGCCGGCACGCTGGACCCGGTGTGGACGCTGCTGCTCGAGCGCGCCCAGGCGGCCTGAGCCGCACCGGCGTTCGGCTGGCGCACAGCGCCTGACGCCTAGAGTCCGCGATCGCCGACCCTGCCCTTCCGACGCGCATGTCGCAGTACTTCGAAGTCCATCCCGACAACCCGCAGCCGCGGCTGATCAAGCAGGCCGCGGCGCTGCTTCACGGCGGCGGCGTCTGCGCGGTGCCCACCGATTCGAGCTACGCGCTGGTCTGCCATCTCGACGACAAGGCGGCGGCCGAATCGCTGCGCCGCATCCGCCAGGTCGACGACAAGCACCACCTGACGCTGCTGTGCCGCGACCTGTCGGAACTGGCCAGCTACGCCCGCGTCGACAACCGCCAGTACCGGCTGCTGAAGCTGGGCACGCCGGGTCCCTACACCTTCATCCTCGAAGCCACCAAGGAGGTGCCGCGGCGGCTGTCGCACCCGTCGCGCCGCACCATCGGGCTGCGCGTGCCGCAGCACAAGGTGACCCAGGCGCTGCTCGAGGAACTCGGCCAGCCGCTGCTGGCGACCACGCTGATCGCGCCGGGCGAGACCGACCCGCTGAACGATCCGCAGGAGATCCGCGAGCGCTTCCAGAAACTGGTGGCCGCGGTGGTCGACGCCGGCGCCTGCCCGATGGCGCCGACCACGGTGATCGACCTGACCGACGACGAACCCCGGCTGGTGCGGCAGGGCCGCGGCGAGCTGGCCCGGCTGGGGCTGTAGCCGGCCCTCAGCTGCCTGTGGTGGCGGCCAAACGGTCGCGCACCCGCTCGGCGCTGAAGCCGAGCTGGGGCTGCCCGCGCACCAGCAGCATCGGCGTGCCGCGCTCGCCCAGGGCCTGGTAGCGCCGGGCGCAGGCGGTGTCGGTCTCGATGAAGCATTCGCTGAACGGCACCCGCTGCAGCGTCATGAACTGCCGCGCCCGGGTGCAGAACACGCAGTGGGTCGACGAGATCATCTCGATGTCGCCGGGGCGGGCCAGCCGGGCCAGTTCGCGCCCGAGCTGCTGGTTCCGATGCTCGCGCCACCACTCGCCGGCGCCGGCGACGGCCAGCAGCAGCTCGATCAGGCCGACCCAGGCTCGCGCCGGCGGGGTCCGCGACACGGGCGGGCTCATCCCGCAGCCCGCGCCGGCGCCTACAGCGCCGCGGTGACGACGATCTCCACCTTCCACTCCGGCCGCGCCAGCACGGCCTGCACGGTGGCGCGCGGCGGCGTGTGGTTGGGCACCACCCAGGTGTCCCACACCGCGTTCATGCCGGGAAAGTCGGCGATGTCGGCGAGGAAGATCTCGGCGCGCAGGATCTTCGACTTGTCGGTGCCGGCGCGCGCCAGCAGCGCGTCGATCGCCGCCAGCACCTCGCGGGTCTGGCCGCCGATGTCGGGCGCGCCGTCCACCGCGACCTGGCCGGCCAGATAACACACGCCGTTGTGCACCGCCATCTCGGACATGCGGGCGCCGACGTCAAAACGCTGGACCATGGTGTTTCAGTTTCCCTTGGATCGATGGCTGTGCGAATCCGGCGCCACGTCCTCGTGCAGGCGACGCACGCGGTGGCGGCGGCGCCGCCTGGGGTTGGATTCATCGGGCTTGTCGCCGATGCGCGATTCCTTGCCGGTCAGCAGCTTGACGATGTTGCGCCAGTGGCGCCAGACCATCAGCAGGCTCATCACCGCGACCGCCAGCGCCACCATCGGCCGGTCGTAGAACATCAGCATCGCGAACGGCGCCATCGCGGCGGCGGCCAGCGAGGCCAGCGACGAGTAGCGAAAGGCCGCGGCCACGACGATCCAGGTCAGCAGCACGCCCAGCCCCAGCAGCGGCTCGAAGGCCAGCAGCACGCCCGCCGCGGTGGCCACGCCCTTGCCGCCCTGGAAGCGGAAGAACACCGGGAACAGGTGGCCCAGGAAGGCCGCGACGCCGACGAAGGCGATGGTGGTGTCCTCGAAGCCGAGCTCGAACGAGAAGTGCTCGACCAGCGCCACCGGCACATAGCCCTTGAGCGCGTCGAGCAGCAGCGTCAGCACCGCCGCCTTCTTGCTGCCCGAGCGCAGCACGTTGGTGGCGCCGGGGTTCTTCGAGCCGTAGCTGCGCGGGTCGCTCAGCCCCATCAGCTTGCTGACGATGACGGCGAACGACAGCGAGCCGATCAGGTAGGCCAGGAGGAAGGCGGTGTAGCTGTAGACCAGGTCCATGGGCGGCGCATCGGTTCAGGCGCCCAGTGTAAGCCGCAGGCCCGGTCGGGCCCGCGGCCGGGCGCCCCGGATCGGGGGGAGGCCCGATGACCTCCTAGAATGCGCGTCCGATGATGCAGCTGCGCCAGTTCCGTCGACGTCTTGCCTGGGTGATGCTCGTCACCCTGGTGATGGCGTCGCTGGCGCCCGGGCTGTCGCGCGCGGCGTCGGCGCTGCAAGGCGACAGCGCACCCTGGTCGGTGGTCTGCACCGCAACGAGCGGGTCGGACGAGCCGCAGGCGCCGGCCGATGCGGCGCGGCACCTGCTAGCGCATTGCCCGCTGTGCGCTCTGCATGCCGATGGCCTCGGACTGCCGCCGCCATCGCCGGTGCTGGCCTTGCCGCCGGCAAGCGGCCAGGAAGTGCCGGCGCCGATGCGGGTCGCGCCGCCCTTGCTGCCGGCCTGGCCGGCGGCGCAGCCCCGCGCCCCGCCCCGGCCGGCCTGAGACCCGCCGCCCGAACGTCCGGCTGCGCAGCGACGCGCGCAGCCAGGTCCCGAACCCGCGGCGTCACCGGTCACCGCGCCCTCGCCGGCTGCGGCGACCCGCCATCGACCCCACGCGTTGTCGCCACGACAGCGCCGAAGCCGCCGAACCATGCCCCGATTCCCCTCGCGCCAGCGCGCGCTGGCGCTTGCCGCCGCGTCGCTGGGCCCGGCCCTCCAGGCCCAGACCACGCTGGCCGCCGACACCTCGCCGACCCGCGCCAGCGGCGTCGTGGTGGTCACCGGCGTCCAGCCCAGCTCGCTGCCGACCCGCATCCCGACGACGATCGAGAGCGTCACTCGCGACGAGATCGAGCGCACGATCAACGCCAGCGACAGCGAGGACGCACTGAAGTACCTGCCCAGCCTGCTGGTGCGCAAGCGCTACATCGGCGACTACAACCACGCGGTGCTGTCCACCCGGGCCTCGGGCACCGGCAACAGCGCGCGTTCGCTGGTCTATGCCGACGGCGTGCTGCTGTCCAACCTGCTCGGCAACGGTGCCAACTTCGCGCCGCGCTGGGGCATGGTGACACCCGAGGAGATCGAGCGCGTCGACGTGCTCTACGGCCCGTTCTCGGCCGCCTATGCCGGCAACTCGGTCGGCGCGGTGGTCGACTACGTGACGCGCATGCCGCAGCGGTTCGAGGCCCATGGCAAGGTCGGCGCGAGCCGCCAGCACTACGAGCTGTACGGCCGCCGCGACAGCTTCGACGCCTGGCAGACCAGCGCCTCGCTGGGCGACCGCGCCGGCGCGATCAGCTGGTGGCTCGACGTCAGCCGGCTCGACAGCCACGGCCAGCCGCTGACCTTCGCGACCCGGCTGGCCAGCGCCGGCACGCCGCTGCGCGGCGGCGAGACCGCCGTGACCGGGGCGGTGCTCGACAAGAACCGCAGCAACCAGGACTGGTACCTGCTGGCCAGCGGCACCGAGTACAGCACGGTGCAGGACCACCTGAAGGCCAAGCTGGCCTGGGACCTGACGCCCGAGCTGCGGGCCAGCTACCTGGGCGGTCTATCGCGCAACGACTCGACGGGCGTCCCGGCCACCTTCCTGCGCGACGGCGCCGGCCGGGCGGTCGACAACACCGATGGCGGCGGCGTCGCGCAGCCGGTGGCGATCGCCGGCCGGCGCTACACGCTGGCCGCCGCCGACTTCCCGCGCAGCGACGAATCGCTGGCCCACCAGATGCACGCGCTGAACCTGAAGTCGCGCCGCCGCGGCGTCTTCGACTGGGAGCTGTCGGCCAGCCTGTACGACTACGGCCGCGACCTGCTGCGCGCCTATGCGCCGTCGACCGCGGCGCAGCCCCAGGCCGGCCGCATCACCGACATGGCCGGCACCGGCTGGCAGACGCTGGCGGCCAAGGGCGTCTGGCGGCCGGCCGGCGGCTCCGATGAGCATGTCGTCGACGCCGGCATCGGCCAGGACAGCTACCGGCTGCGCAGCCGGGTCGACAGCACTGGCGACTGGCTGCAGGGCGCGGCGACGGCGTTCAGCTCGCGCTTCGAGGGCCAGACCCGGCTGCAGAGCCTGTTCGCCCAGGACGCCTGGCGCCTGAGCCCCGACTGGACCGCGGTGCTGGGCCTGCGCGCCGAGCACTGGACCGCCTGGGGCGGCCTGACCGAAAGCGCCTACGGCGGCAGCGCCGACCGCGGCCACTGCAGCGCGGCCAGCCAGCGCTGCACGCTGGCACACCCCGAGCGCAGCCAGACCGACTGGTCGCCGAAGGCCGCGCTGTCGTTCCAGCTCGACGACGAAAGGGTGCTGAAGGCCAGCACCGGCCGCGCGCTGCGCTACCCCACCGTCAGCGAGCTGTACCAGGGCGGCATCAACGCCCAGGGCCAGGCGATCAACAACAACCCCGACCTGCGGCCGGAGACCTCCTGGACCAGCGAGCTCAGCGCCGAATGGACACCGCCCCGGGCCAGCGTCCGCGCGACGCTGTTTCACGAGGACACCCGCGATGCGCTGTACGCGCAGCTGAACACCGCGACCAACGCCAACACGGTGCAGAACGTCGACCGCATCCGCACCACCGGGCTCGAGCTGGCCGCCTCGTCGTCCGGCGGCTGGACCGACGCGCTGCTCGGCGGCCTGAGCCTGCAGGGCAGCCTGACCTACGCCAACTCGAAGATCGTCGCCAACGCGGGCCATGTCGCGGTGCCCGGCGACACGATCGGCAAGTGGCAGCCGCGGGTGCCGCGCTGGCGCGCCAGCGCGCTGGGCAGCTGGCAGGCGACGCCGCAGCTGTCGCTCAGCCTGGGCGCACGCTACAGCGGCGACCAGTACAGCACGCTGGACAACAGCGATCCGAACGGCTTCGCCTACCAGGGCGCCAGCAAGTACTTCACGACCGACCTGCGCGCGCTCTGGCAGATCACCCGGCAGTGGAGCCTGGCCGCCGGCATCGACAACCTGAACGACTACCACTACTGGAACTTCCACCCCTATCCTCAGCGCACCGCCACGGTGGAGCTGAAGTTCGACCTGTGAGGACCGCATGATCCCCAAGCACCACTGGCCGCTGCTGCTGGCCTGGGCCGGCCTCGCCGGCCCGGCCCCGGCGCATGTCACGCTGGAGCAGCCGAAGGCTGCCGCGGGCAGCCCCTACAAGGCCGTGCTGCGCGTCGCTCACGGCTGCGAAGGCAGCCCGACCCACACCGTCACGGTGCGCCTGCCCGAGGGCTTTCGCGGCGCCCGGCCGATGCCCAAGGCCGGCTGGACGATCGCCATCCGCAAGGCCGCGCTGGACCGGCCCTACGACAGCCACGGTCGCAGCGTCACCGAGGACGTGGTCGAGGTGAGCTGGCAGGCCGGCTCGCGCGAGGCCTGGCTCGACGACGCCTGGTACGACGAGTTCAGCGTGCGCGGCCAGTTGCCGGCACAGGCCGGGCCGCTGTGGTTCAAGGTGCAGCAGGTCTGCGAGCGCGGCCGCTGGGACTGGTCGGAAGTCCCGGCCAGCGGCACCGCCACCCAGGGGCTGAAGGCACCTGCGGTGCTGCTGGAGGTGATGCCCGACGCCGGCGCCGGACATCGACACTGATCACCCTCGACGATGCGCCGCAGCCGGCGGGCGGCGACCGCATCGAATCCCCGAAGTCCCGCCTTCCTTCGTCACTTTCCTTCCTCGTTTCCAAGGACCTCGACATGAGACTCTCGCAATGGATCGTCCCCGGCGTCATCGCCTGCTGCGGCCTGCCCGCCCTGGCCCAGACCACGGTCAAGGACCCCTGGGTCCGCGGCACCGTCGCCGAGCAGAAGGCCACCGGCGCCTTCATGCAGATCACCTCCAGCAGCGGCGGCCGGCTGGTGTCGGCGTCGTCGCCGGCGGCCGGCGTCGTCGAGATCCACGAGATGGCGATGGACGGCAACACGATGAAGATGCGCGCGATCCCCGGGCTGGACCTGCCCGCCGGCAAGGCGGTCGAGCTGAAGCCCGGCGGCTACCACGTGATGCTGATGGACCTGAGGACGCCGCTGGCCGCCGGGGCGTCGGTGGACCTGACGCTGGTCGTCGAAGGCAAGGACGGCAAGAAGGAGTCGATCGCCCTGAAGGCGCCGGTCAGGTCGCTGGCCGCGCCGGCCGCGGCGAAGGACCCGCACAAGCACTGAGCGCCGGGGCCGCCCCGCGCCGGCGTGCGGGGCGGCGGCCGGCGGCCGGTCAGAAGAAGCCGAGCGCGTTCGGCGAGTAGCTCACCAGCAGGTTCTTGGTCTGCTGGTAGTGGTCGAGCATCGCCTTGTGCGTCTCGCGGTCGATGCCCGACTCCTTGTAGCCGCCGAAGGCCGCACCGGCCGGGTAGGCGTGGTAGCAGTTGGTCCAGACCCGGCCGGCCTGGATCGCCCGGCCCATCCGGTAGGCGCGGCTGCCGTCACGGCTCCAGACGCCGGCACCCAGGCCGTAGGGCGTGTCGTTGGCGATCTGCAGCGCCTCGGCCTCGTCCTCGAAGGTGGTCACCGCCAGCACCGGGCCGAAGATCTCCTCGCGGAACACGCGCATCTGGTTGTGGCCCTTGAACAGCGTCGGCTGGATGTAGTAGCCGCCGGCCAGCTCGCCGCCGAGCTCGGCCTTGCCGCCGCCGATCAGCACCTGCGCGCCCTCGGCCTTGCCGACCTCCAGGTACGACAGGATCTTGTCCATCTGCATCGCCGACGCCTGGGCGCCCATCATCGACTCGGTGTCCAGCGGGCTGCCCTGCCTGATCGCCGCGACGCGCTTCAGCGCGCGGTCCATGAACTTGTCGTAGATCGAGGCCTGGATCAGCGCCCGGCTCGGGCAGGTGCAGACCTCGCCCTGGTTGAAGGCGAACAGCACCAGGCCCTCGACCGCCTTGTCGAAGAACGCGTCGTCGGCCGCGGCGATGTCCTCGAAGAAGATGTTCGGGCTCTTGCCGCCGAGCTCCAGCGTCACCGGGATCAGGTTGGCGGCGGCGGCCTGGGCGATCACGCGGCCGGTGGCGGTGCTGCCGGTGAAGGCGATCTTGGCGATGCGCTTGCTGGTGGCCAGCGGCATGCCGGCTTCCTTGCCGTAGCCGTTGACGATGTTCAGCACGCCGGCGGGAAGCAGGTCGGCGATCAGCTCGGTCAGCACCAGGATGCTGACCGGGGTCGACTCGGCGGGCTTCAGCACCACGCAGTTGCCCGCGCCGAGCGCCGGCGCCAGCTTCCACGCCGCCATCAGGATCGGGAAGTTCCACGGGATGATCTGGCCGACGACGCCAAGCGGCTCGTGGAAGTGGTAGGCGATGGTGTTGCCGTCGACCTCGGTCAGCGAGCCCTCCTGCGCGCGCAGGCAGCCCGCGAAATAGCGGAAATGGTCGGCGCTGAGCGGGATGTCGGCGTTCAGCGTCTCGCGGATCGCCTTGCCGTTGTCCACCGTCTCGGCATAGGCCAGCAGTTCGAGGTTGGCGTCGATCCGGTCGGCGATCTTCAGCAGGATGTTGGCGCGCTCGGCGGCCGGCGTGGCGGCCCATTTCGCGCTGGCGGCGTGGGCGGCGTCGAGCGCGAGCTCGATGTCGGCGGCGCCCGAGCGTGCGGCCTGGGTGTAGGCCTTGCCGGTGATCGGCGTGATCACGTCGAAGTACTGGCCGTCGACCGGGGGCACGAAGCGGCCACCGATGAAGTTGTCGTAACGGGTCTTGAACGCGACCTTGGCGCCGGCGGTGCCGGGGGCTGCATAGACAGTCATGGGTGTCTCCTGACGGATGGGAACGGGGTGGGGACGGGGTTTGCGGCTCGGCGGCGAAACCGCAGGCCCCGCCGCCGCAGGGCGCTTGCCTTTGCAGCCGGCGTGCCAGGCCCGATCCAGCGCGCAAACGACGCTTGCCGGTCGAAAGCTGGCCCGCTTCCTGCGCTGTCCTGCGCCATGCGGCTGCGCTGTTCGATCGCTGTATCGAAGCGGCACAGCCGGCACCGCAAATGCCGTCGAACCCCGCGAGCTCCCCCGGGAACACCCTCATGCACCGACCTGCATCAGGGGCCCGGAGGCGCCGCGCCTGGAGCGCCCATGTCCCCGCAACACTGCCCCGCCACCCGCCCGACCACTGAAGCGACCACCAGCCCCGCCGCCCGCCTGCGCGAGGCTCGCCGTCGCCTGAGCGCCGGCAACCCCGGCCACGACCTGGCGCCGCTGCTCGGCGAGGTGATCGCCCGGTCCTGGCAGCGCAGCCAGGCCGCCGGCCTGGCCCCCAGCGGACGCACGCCGGGCGCGCCGCATGCGTCGGCGGCGCAGCTGGCGCGGGCGATGCAGCGCCAGTACGAACTGCTGTCGCAGGCCGAGCCGGTGATGGACTACCTCGGCGGCCAGATCAGCGGCACCCAGAGCCTGCTCATCCTGGCCGACGCCCAGGGCATGCTGCTGCGCACGCTGGGCGATGCCGCGTTCGCCAGCCGCGCCGAGCGGGTGGCGCTGCGCGCCGGGGCCCAATGGGCCGAGCGCTACCGCGGGACCAATGCGATCGGCACCGCGCTGGCCGAAGGCCGGCCGGTGGTGGTGCACGGCGGCGAGCACTACCTCGAACGCAACGGCTTCCTGACCTGCGCCGCAGCGCCCGTCGTCGACCCCGCCGGCCGGCTGATGGGCGCATTCGACCTCTCGGGCGACCACCGCGCCTACCACCGCTCGACGATCGGCCACACGCTGGGCCTGGCGCGATCGGCCGCCGGCATGGTCGAGCACCGGCTGTTCGACAGCTGGCACGCCCGCAGCCTGCGGCTGCGCCTGCATGCCCGGCCCGAGGGCCTCGGATCGCTGGGCGAAGGGCAGCTGGCCTGGTCCGAGGACGGGGTGGTGATCGGCGCGAACTCGGCCGCTCTGGCGCTGCTGGGCCTGGCGCGCGAGGCGATCGGCCAGGCCCGCATCGAGCCGCTGCTGCAGCTCGACCTGCGCACGCTGCTCGACTGGGCCGCCCGGCCGGACGGCGCGCCGCATGCGCTGGCGCGCGGCGGCGCCGCGCCGTTGTGGCTGCGCGCCGAGGGCGGCGCGGCGCTCGCCCGGCGGTCAGGCAGCGTGGCGACGGCGCCGGCGGCGCCCGCCGCGGCGCTCGCCTCAGGCCGACCCGAGGACGCCCTGGCGGCGCTGGACACCGGCGACCCGGCGATGGCCGCCGCGGTGCAGCGTGCGCGTCGCGTGATCGCCAAGCCGATCGCGCTGCTGCTGCAGGGCGAATCGGGCGTCGGCAAGGAGGTCTTCGCGCGCGCCGCGCATGCCAGCGGGCCGCGGCGAGACCGGCCCTTCGTCGCCGTCAACTGTGCTGCGCTGCCCGAGACGCTGATCGAGGCCGAACTGTTCGGCTACCAGGGCGGCGCGTTCACCGGCGCGCGCCGCGAGGGGGCGCCCGGCCGCATCCGCGAGGCCGACGGCGGCACCTTGTTCCTCGACGAGATCGGCGACATGCCGCCGGCGATGCAGGCCCGGCTGCTGCGCGTGCTGCAGGACCGCGCGGTGGTGCCGCTGGGCGGCGGCAGGCCGGTGCCGGTGGACTTCAGCCTGGTCTGCGCCACCCATCGCCAGCTGCGCCAGGAGATCGCCGCAGGCCGCTTCCGCGAGGACCTGTACTACCGGCTCAACGGGCTGACGCTGCACCTGCCGCCGCTGCGCGATCGCGCCGACCTGATGGGCCTGGTGGCCCGGCTGCTCGCCGAGGTCGCCCCCGAGCGGGCGCTGACGCTGGCGCCGCCGCTGGCGCAGGCGATGGCCGCCTACCGCTGGCCCGGCAACCTGCGCCAGCTGCACAGCGCACTGCGCACTGCCGCCGCGCTGCTGGCCGACGGCGAGCCGCAGATCGGTTTCGCCCACCTGCCCGACGACCTGGCCGAGGAGCTGCAGGCGGCGCGCGCGGTGCGGCCGCGGCTGCCGCTGGCCGACGCGGAAGCCGACCTGCGGCTGCAGGAGGCCCACACGGTGGCCCGGGTGGTCGAGGTCTGCCAGGGCAACCTGTCGGAGGCCGCGCGCCGGCTGGGCATCGGCCGCAACACGCTGTACCGCAAGCTGCAGCGCAGCGGCGCCCGGCCGGCCGGCACGGGCTGATCAGCGCCGGCCGCGCCGCGGCGGCTCGGCCGCCGGGTGGCCGCCGGGCGGCGCCGAGAACAGCTTGGCCGCGCGGCCCTTGAGCTCGAGCAGTTCGCTCGGCGTGATCGAGTACTTGCGGCCGACCACGTCGACCTCGATGCGGAACTCGACTTCCTTGCTGCCGTTGCTGAGCGTGCCGCAGGTGAAGTCGTAGTCCTCGCTCTCGGCCGGGAAGCCGTCGGCCTCGAGGTCGAAGTCGATGTACTTGACGTCGCGGATCTCGCCGCTGGCCAGGTCGAGAACGCCGGTCGACTCGATCACCTCGTCGCTCAGTTCGTCGTGGATGGTGATCGGCAGTTTCAGGTCCATCGCAGTGGTGGCGGCACGGTTCGTCAGGGGCGCGATGTTGCCACAGCGGGCCCGCGGCCGGCCCGGTTTCAGGCCAGCGTCGACATGAACACGCCGGTGGACTGCAACAGCAGCGCGGTCAGCAGCTGCGCGTGCACCATGTGCACGCGGCCCTGGGCGCGGCAGCCGACCACCTCGGCGACCGCCTCGAGCGCGGGGTCGATCAGGCGCAGCCGGCTGCCCGGGACCAGCGGCCGGGCCGTGTACAGGCTCAGGCCGGTCAGCGACAGGTCGCGCCAGCGCACCGGCTGCGCCACCGAAGGCCAGCCGACATGGACCATCGCCACATGGCCCTGGTCGCGCCGCACCGCGCCGCGGCGTCCGCGCCACTCGGGGCCCGGCGCGCCCGCGGCGGGCAAGGCGGCCAGCGGGCTCTGGCAGCGGCTGCAGCGGCTGTCGGGCCGCAGCGCGCCGGCCAGCGCCGGCTGCTGGCACAGCGGGCAGCAGCGCTCGGGCAGCGCCTGGCCGTCGACGACGAACGCGGCGCCCGCCGCGGCCGGCAGCCGGCAGGGAACAGGTCGGGGGTCGCTCAGGGACATGTTCGCTCATCGGCCGCGATCACGGCCGGCTCGAGCCGGCGGCGCCGCAGGCGCTGCCGCCGGCCGCCGGGCCGGCGATCAGTGCAGGGCCAGCGCACTGTCCAGCGCGGCCCAGGCGCTGCGCCGCGAAGGTTCGACCGCCAGCCGTTCGCTGCAATGCGCGTCGTCCTGGACCATCGCCGCGGCCATCTCGGCACTCAGCGGCCGCGCCAGCAGGTAGCCCTGGCCATAGCCGCAGCCCAGCACGCGCAGGCGCGACAGCTGCGCCGGCGTCTCGATGCCTTCGGCGATCACCGTCTTGCCCAGCGCCTGGCCCAGCGTGATCACCGCCTTGACGACCTCGGTGTCCTTGCCCTGGTCCTGCAGGCGCTGGACGAACGAGCGGTCGATCTTCAGGCTGGTGATCGGCAGCGTCGACAGGTAGGCCAGCGACGAATAGCCGGTGCCGAAGTCGTCGACGCTCAGGCCGACGCCGATCTCGCGCAGTTGCGCCATCACCTGCAGCGCGCTGTCGAGCCGGTGCATCAGCGTGCTCTCGGTGATCTCCAGCGTCAGCTGGCCGGGCTCCAGCCCGTTGGCCAGCAGGGCGGTGGCCACCTGCGAGACGAAGCTGCTGCGGCACATGTCGGTGCCCGAGACATTGACGTGCAGCTTCGGCTTGCGGTCGCCGGCCATGCCCTGCTGGAAGGCCTGGAGCTGCGCGCAGGCAGTGCCCAGTACCCAGGCGGTGAGCGCGCCGATCTGCGCCGAATCCTCGGCGATCGGCACGAAGGTCGACGGCGGCACCGGGCCCAGTTCGGGATGGTGCCAGCGCACCAGCGCCTCGAAGCTGTCGATGTGGCCGCTGTCGAGGTCGTAGATCGGCTGGAAGGCCAGCGACAGCAGCTGTTGCTCGATCGCCCGGCGCAGGTCGCGCTCGAGGTTCACCTGCGCGGCCAGCTGGGCCCGCAGGCTGGCGTCGAACAGCGCGATGCGCGCCCGCCCCGAGGCCTTGGCCCGGTACATCGCGATGTCGGCATCGCGCAGCACGTCGCCCGGTGTCTCGTAGCCCACGCTGCTGAAGGTGACACCGATGCTGGCGCTGCTGTTGACCTCGGTGCCGTCGAGTTCGTAGGGCTCGGCCAGCGCGCGCTGCAGCCGCTCGGCCATGCCCAGCACGTCGTCGTCGTGCCCCAGCCGCTCGACGAGGATCGCGAACTCGTCGCCGCCGAGCCGGCCGACGGTGTCGCCGGGCCGCACCTGGCCCTGGATGCGCAGCGCGACCAGCCTCAGGAAGCGGTCACCGGCGCTGTGGCCCAGCGTGTCGTTGATCAGCTTGAAGCGGTCGAAGTCGAGGTACATCACCGCGAAGCGGTACTCCGGGTCGGCGCGGCAGCGCTCGATCGCCTGCGCTAGGCAGGCGCCGAAGCGGATGCGGTTGGCCAGCGAGGTCAGGCAGTCGTGGTAGGCGATGTGCTGCAGCTGGGCCTCGGCCTCGCGGCGGGCGGTGATGTCCTGCGCCTGCAGGATCAGGCACGGCGCGCCGGCGTCGCGGCCGGTGAAATAGCCGCTGTGCATCGCCACGTGCACGGTCTCGCCGGTCGCGCGCCGGCAGCGCAGCTCCATGCTGGCCTCGGAGCCGTCGCGCAGCAGCAGCGCCTGCCAGCGCCGCGACAGCAGGGTCAGGTCGGCCGGCAGCACGAAATCGTCGAAGTTGCGGCCGACCAGCGCGTCCTCGGCGCAGCCCAGCAGCGCGCCCAGCGCCGGATTGGCCATCAGCACCTGGCCCCGGGTGTCGACCAGGGCCATGCCGATCGCGGCATGCGAGAACGCGCTGTGAAAGCGCTGCTCGCTCTCGCGCAGCTCGCCCAGGTGGCGCGCCGCCTGCGCCGCCTCGCGCTCGGCGGCCACGACGCGCAGCGCCTGCGCCTGCTCGTCGGTCTCGCGCTGGCGGAAGTGGTAGTGCAGCATCACCAGCAGCACGATGATGATCGGCACCGCGCCGGCCATCACGCCGACCCCGGTGGCCTTGAAGGCCAGGAACAGCAGCCCGGCGATCAGCGCGCTCAGCGCATAGGTCGTGCCGACCCAGCCGAAGCTCGACAGGAAGGCGACCAGGTGCAGCGGCTCGCGACGCTTGAGGTGGGTGACCAGCGTGATCAGCAGCGTGTTCAGCGCGAAGTGGCCGATGCCCAGCGCCATCACCAGCATCAGCAGCACCGCCTCGCTGGCCGCACCGCCCGAGCCCAGCCAGTGCACCGCGGCCTCGAACAGCGAGCCCAGCAGCATCATCGAGATCGTCGCGGTGGCCGGGCTGACCAGGCGGCTGGTCCAGCGCCTCGAGGTGCGCGCGGCGCCGATGAAGGCCTCGGCCGCCGCCGCCAGCGCCGCGGCCGGCGGACCCTGCATCAGCAGCAGCAGCATGATGAACACCTCGCCGGCGGCGAAGGAGTTCTTCGAACCCGGGATGCGCACCGGGAACAGGCCGGCGAGCATGGCCACCGCGCAGCCGAACGCGATCTGCAGGTGCACCTGCGCCCCCAGCGGTATCTGGGTCGCGACGGCGTGCGCCAGCAGCCCGACACCCAGGCACACCAGCAACCACCAGTAGGCCGTGGCACGGACGTTGTAGTCGGGCATCAGCGCCGCGTGCAGCCGCCGCCAGGGCGTGCGCGGGGCTGGGGCCGGGGTCACGGTCTCGAGGGGCGGTGTCGGCATGTCACGGGCCTGGCAGGAGGGGACGCTGGCGGCGATGCCGGCGCTGCCCCCGCGGGTCGAGGGATCCCTGCTTGTCGGCAGCTTGGCCGCCGACTGAAGTGCCGGCGGTCCACCGGCGTCTCGCAGCGTGCCATCGTGCTGCCCGGTGGCCGACAGGGCAGGCCGCCGCGAGGCTGCCTGCCCTGTCTAGAAGAAGGCCGGGTCCGGCCCCGGCCGACCGCGCGGCGGCGTCAGGGCTCGCCCAGCGGGCTGGCCACCGCGCTGGAGCGAACCAGGCCGCTGGTGGACTCGCTGAGCACCACGCCCTCGCTGAGCACGACGCCTTCGCTGAGCACCACGCCTTCGCTGAGCACCACGCCTTCGCTGAGCACCACGCCCTCGCTGAGCACCACGCCCTCGCTGAGCACCACGCCTTCGCTGAGCACCACGCCGGTGGCCAGCGAGATGCCGCTGCCGCTGGCCATCCAGCCGGCCATCGTCGCGGTGGGCAGGAACACGCCGGTCCTGGCCAGCTTCGAGCTGGTGCCGGCCAGGCTGGTGCCCCAGCGCACGCCGGCCGTCAGCAGGCTGCCGTTGGGGGCCTGGGCCTCGATGAAGCTCATCGGCACGGTCGCCGCGGCCACGGTCGCGCTGGCCGGCCAGTAGCTCACCGTGGTGCGCCGCACCGTGTGGCCACCCCAGCTCAGGCGCGGGTCGTAGATCGGCTGGAACTTGGTGAACAGGTCGCTGCCGCCGACGATCTGGCGTCCGCCGACGAACACCACCTGCGACCAGTTGAAGGTCTGGCCGTTGATCGTCGAGCTCGGCGTCGGCAGCGCGAAGGCGTTGATCGTCTGGCCGGCGACGATGGTGCCGGCGGCAACCTTGGCGGCGGTGTCGGTGCGCAGCGCCTTGGCCAGGCGGACCGCGCCGTCGACATTGAGCGCCCCGGCGCCCTGCTCGACGAAGCTGGCGTTCGGCAGCGGCTGCGCGCTGTACTGCAGGATCGCCTTGACCATCGGAGGCGTCAGACCCGGGTTGGCCTGCAGGATCAGCGCCACCGCGCCGCTGACCACCGGGGCGGCCACCGAGGTGCCGCTGAGCATCATCAGCGTGCGGCCGTAGCTCTGGTAGGTCGACAGGCCATCGATCAGCCCCGGATTGGCGGCGACCAGGTTGTTCCAGGTACCGGCCGGACTGGCCACCGAGGTGGCGCCGGCGCTGTAGACGCGGTTGCCGGGCGCCACCAGGTCGGGCTTGATCAGGTTGTCGATGGTGCGCACGCCGTTGCCGTCGACCAGCGCGGCGCGCGACGGGCCGCGCGAGCTGAAGCCGTTGACGGTGTCGTCGCCGCGGCTGACCGTGCCCTGCATGTGGCTCGAGCCGACGGTGATCACCGAGGGGTCGTGGCCCGGCGAGCCGATGGTGCCGAAGGTCGTGGCGCCGCTGATCTGGCCGAAGTTGCCGGCCGCCGCGACGACGGTGATGCCGGCCGCGGTGGCGCTGCGGGCGGCGCGCGCCAGCGGGTCGGTCTGCCAGGATTCGGTCGAGCCGGCCGACAGGCTCATGTTGAGCACACGGATGTTGTACTGCTTGGCGTTGTAGATCACCCAGTCGATGCCGGCCAGCACGTCGGCGAGGTTGCCCGAGCCGTCGGCCGACAGCACCCGCACGTCGATGATCGAGGCGCCCGGCGCGACGCCGGTGGTGTCGAATGCGCTCTGGTAGCTGCCGCGGCCGGCCGCCACCGCGGCGACGTGCGAGCCATGGCCGTAGGCATCGGGTACCGCGGCGCTGCTGTAGTCGATCGAGCTCTCGAAGGCCAGGCGCTCGGTGCTGCCCGGCGCCATCGCCGAGGCGGCCAGCGCGTTGCTGGCCTTGCCCACCAGGTTGACCTGGCGCGTCACGCGGGGGCTGCCCGAGGCGTTGGTGAAGTGCTGGTGCGCCGCCATCACCCCCGAGTCGAGCACCGCGATGCCGATGCCGCTGCCGTCCAGGCCGCTGTAGGTGGTGGCGCCGGTCGCGGTGCGGACGTTGCCGGTCACCGCCCCGGTCACCTGCTCCAGCACGCTGGCAGCGCGGCGCGTGGTCCGGTTGGGCGAGACCGATTCGACGTCCGCGCGGTCGTCGATGGCTTTCAGCGCCGCAGCCGGCATGGTGACCGACAAGGCACTGACCGAGCTGAAGCGGGCATGCACCGTGCCGCCCAGCCGCTGCACGTGGGCGCGCAGCGCCTTCATCTCGGGGTCGCTGCCGTCGCCGACGATCACCGCGTCGACCATCCGCCGGCCGCCCTGAACGCGCACCCAGCGGTGGCCCGGGGTCAGCGCCGACGAGGCGGCGATCTCCAGGTCGCGGGCGACCTTGCGGTGCTTGCCCTGGCCGCCGGCCTGCACGGTGAGGCCCGAGGCCAGCGTCAGCAGCGACAGCAGCACGATCGTCAGCGACCGCAGGCGGCGCTCGATGAGCACGATGAATGGCGTCAGAAAACCCATCACTTGGTCCTTTCGTTGCGTCCTGGAGGTGCTAGGACACCCCCCTGAACAGGTGGACCGAATGATCGTGACGATTTGTCACCAGTGCGTGTTTTGCGATTTTGGAATGTGCTGTTGTGCCCGTGAAAACCTCACGGGTCGCCGACCCGAAACCGGCGCTCGGCCGCTTCGAACGCAACTTGAGGTCGAACGGCGTGAAGTCCTGCACATCCGGAACGCTCCGTGATGGCCGCCAGCGGCGCCGCTGGTTGCGCTGCTGGTTGCGCTGCTGGTTGCGCGGCTAGTTGCGCCGCTCGTTGCGCAGCCAGTCGCGCAACTCGTCGAGCCCGACGACGCCCTGCCAGGGCCGCCCGGCAACGCGGCCGGCTGCCGCCTGCATCGCAGCGCCGGGTTCGCCGAGCCCGTCCAGGTCGGCCAGCACCGGTGGCAGCCGTTCGGCGCGGCTGTAGCGGCTGCGTGTGACCAGCACCGCCAGCCCGGCCGCCTGCGCCGCCGCCACGCCGGCGGCCGAATCCTCGATCGCCACGCACTCGTCGGCGCGCAGGCCCAGGCGCGCCAGTACCCAGTGGTAGATGTCGGGCGCCGGCTTCTTCTGCGGCACCACGTCGCCGGCCCCGATGCAGGCGAACCAGCCGGTCGCCTCGGTGCCGAGGGTGGCCGCCAGCAGCGCGGTCACGTTGTCGGGCGAAGTGGTGGTGGCGATGGCCTGCACCAGCCCGGCTGCCCTGGCCTGGGCGATCAGCCGCCGCACGCCGGGGCGCAAGCCGACGGCGCCGGCCTCGACGCGGGCCAGGTAATGCCGTGTCTTGCGGGCGTGCAGCCGGGCGATGCGCTCGGCCACGCCGGTCGAGGCAGCGCCGGCCGGGTCCACCCGCTGCCACCAGGCGCGCAGCCGCTCCTTGCCGCCGGTGATCGCCAGCAGTTCGGCGTAGACCGCTTCGTCCCAGCGCCAGGGCAGGCCTTCGTCGGCGAAGGCCTGGTTGAAGGCGACGCGGTGGCCGTCGTGCTCGGTCTCGGCCAGGGTGCCGTCGACGTCCCAGACCAGCGCACGCAGCATGGCCGCATTCAGGCGATCGTGTTCGATCCGCGCGCGGCGCCGTCCTTCAGCGCGGCGATCGTCGCGGCCCAGTCGGCGCTGCCGAACACCGCCGAACCGGCGACGAAGGTGTCGGCGCCGGCGCGGGCGATCTCGGCGATGTTGTCGGGCTTGACGCCGCCGTCGACTTCGAGCCGGATCGCCCGGCCGGTTGCCGCGGCGTGGGCATCGAGGCGCTGGCGCACTGCCGCCAGCTTGGGCAGCGTGGCGGCGATGAAGCTCTGGCCGCCGAAGCCGGGGTTCACGCTCATCAGCATCACCAGGTCGATCTTGTCCAACAGGTGGTCGAGCCAGTGCAGCGGCGTGGCCGGGTTGAACACCAGCCCGGTCCGGCAGCCCTGGTCGCGGATCAGCGCCAGCGTGCGGTCGACATGGCGGCTGGCCTCGGGGTGGAAGCTGATCAGCCCGGCGCCGGCCTTGGCGAACAGCGGCACCAGCGCGTCGACCGGCTCGACCATCAGGTGCACGTCCATCATCGCGCGCCCGGCATAGGGCTTCAGCGCCTCGCAGATCATCGGCCCGAAGGTCAGGTTGGGCACGTAGTGGTTGTCCATCACGTCGAAGTGGATCCAGTCGGCACCGGCCTCGACGACGCGGGCCACGTCGTCGCCGAGGCGGGCGAAGTCGGCCGACAGGATGCTCGGGGCGATGACGGTGGATTGGCGCGACATGGTCAGGCGGCCTTCTTCAGCAAGGTGTCGGTCTGGGCATAACGCTGCGCGAGCGCGGTCAGCGGCAGCGCGGCGATTCTGCCAGCCTGCCCGGCGCAGCCGAAGGCTTCGAAGCGGTCCTGGCAGAGCCTGCGCGCCGCGGCGGTGGCGGCCTTCAGGAAGGCGCGCGGGTCGAACTCGTCGGGCCGGGTGAACATCACCTGGCGCATCGCGCCGGTCATCGCCAGCCGGATGTCGGTGTCGATGTTGATCTTGCGCACGCCGTGGCGGATGCCGCGCACGATCTCGCCGACCGGCACGCCGTAGGTCTCGCGGATCCGGCCGCCGAACTCGCGGATCGTCGCCAGCCACTCCTGCGGCACGCTCGAGCTGCCGTGCATCACCAGGTGGGTGTCGGGGATGCGGGCGTGGATCGCCGCGATGCGGTCGATCGCCAGGATGTCGCCGCCGGGCTGGCGGCTGAACTTGTAGGCGCCGTGGCTGGTGCCGATGGCGATCGCCAGCGCATCGACCCGGGTCGCAGCGACGAAGGCCGCGGCCTGCTCGGGGTCGGTCAGCAGCTGGCTGCGGTCCAGCGTGCCCGCGGCGCCGACGCCGTCCTCCTCGCCGGCGGTGCCGGTCTCCAGCGAGCCCAGGCAGCCGAGCTCGCCTTCGACGCTGACGCCGACCGCATGGCTCATCTCGACGACGCGGCGCGTCACGGCGACGTTGTGCTCGTACGAGGCCGGCGTCTTCTGGTCCTCCAGCAGCGAGCCGTCCATCATCACGCTGGTGAAGCCCGAGCGGATCGCCTGCTGGCACACCGCCGGCGACGCGCCGTGGTCCTGGTGCAGGCAGATCGGCAGCTTCGGGTACTGCTCGACCGCGGCCTCGACCAGCTTGCGCAGGAAGGGCTCGCCGGCGTACTTGCGGGCGCCGGCGCTGGCCTGCAGGATCACCGGCGCCTCGCAGGCCTCGGCGGCCTGCAGGATCGCCTGGATCTGCTCCATGTTGTTGACGTTGAATGCCGGCACGCCGTAGTCGTGCTCGGCGGCATGGTCGAGCAACTGGCGAAGCGAGATCAGGGGCATGGTCGGTCTCCTGGGGAGATGGGGTTCGATGCGGGTCTAGCCGATGGCCACGCGCCCGGCGGCCGGCGGGTCGAAGCGGTCGAAGTGCTCGATGAAGCCGTCGGGCGCGTCGTCGCCGGCCAGTTCGCCCTGCGGGTAGCCATGGCGCACCAGCCAGGCGCCGACGCCGGCGGCCCGCGCGGTGCGCACGTCGGTGACCGAATCACCGACCAGCAGCGCCTCGTGCGGCTCGGCGTGCAGCGCCTCGAGCGCATGGATCACGACACCGGGGTGGGGCTTCTTCACCGGCAGGCTGTCGCCGGCGACGATCAGGTCGAAGTCGGCGCTCAGGTCCTGCAGCGCCAGCAGCCGGTGGGCGAACGCGGCCTCCTTGTTGGTCAGCAGCACCAGCCGCAGGCCGCGCTGGCGCAGGCGCTGCAACATGGCCCGCACGCCCTCGTGCACCACGCTGCGGGTGCCCACCCGGCGCTCGTAGTCCTGCGCGAACCCGGGCCAGGCGCGGTCGACCTCGTCCGGCGCGCCGGCATGGGCCAGCGCCTTGCCGAGCAGCGCGCGGGCCCCGTCGCCGATCCAGTCGCGCACCAGCGCCTCGTCGACCGGCGCGTGGCCCAGACGCATGAGCGTCTCGTTCAACGCATCGGCGATCTCGGGCGCGGTGTCCATCAGCGTGCCGTCGAGGTCGAAAAGGATCACGCGCAGCATGGCGGGACCCGGGCTCAGGCGGTGCGCGCGGCAGCCGCCACGCGCTGGCGCACGGCCGCCATCACCGCGTCGGCGGTGAAGCCGAAATGCTTCATCAGCTCGCCGCCGGGCGCCGATTCGCCGTAGCGGCTGATGCCGATCACCGCGCCCGAGCGTCCGGTGTAGCGGCGCCAGCCGTCGGGGTGGCCGGCCTCCACCGCCACCACCGGCAGTGTCGGCGGCAGCACCAGGTCATGCCAGGCCTCGCCCTGGGCGTCGAAGCGCCGGGTGCAGGGCATCGACACGACACGCGTCGCGATGCCCTCCTCGTCGAGCAGCCGGGCCTGCGCCTGCAGCGCCAGGCCGACCTCCGAACCGGTGGCGACGATCACCGCCTGCGGCCGCCGCTCGGCCGGGGCGTCCTTCAGCACGTAGCCGCCGCGGGCCACCTCGGCGCGCTGGCCGGCACCGGCGGCGACCGGCAGCGCCTGGCGCGACAGGACCAGCGCGCTGGGCCCATCGTGCCGCTCGAGCGCGGCGACCCAGGCCACCGCGGTCTCCAGCGCATCGGCCGGACGCCAGACGTCGAGCCCCGGGATCAGCCGCAGCGAGGCCACGTGCTCGACCGGCTGGTGGGTCGGGCCGTCCTCGCCGAGGCCGATCGAATCGTGGGTGAAGACATGCACGACGCGCTGGCGCATCAGCGCGGCCATGCGGATCGCGTTGCGGCTGTAGTCGCTGAAGGTCAGGAAGGTGCCACCGAAAGGCAGCAGCCCGCCGTGCAGCGCGATGCCGTTCATCACCGCGGCCATGCCGAACTCGCGCACGCCGTAGCTCAGGTAGTTGCCGGCGCGGCCCGGCCCGGCCGTGCGATGGCCCTGGAAGTCGGTCAGGTTCGAGCCGGTCAGGTCGGCCGAGCCGCCGAAGATCTCGGGCAGCAGCGGCGCCAGCGCGTCCAGCGCCTGCTGCGAGGCCTTGCGGGTGGCCACCGGCCTGGTCGCGCCCTCGGCCAGCGCCCGAACGGCCGCCTCGGCAGCGGCCGGCCAGCCGGCGGGCAGCTGGCCGCTCATCCGGCGCCTGAACTCGGCCGCCAGCGCCGGGTGCGCGGCCTGGTAGGCAGCGAAACGCTGGTCCCAGGCCCGCTGGCGCGCCGCGCCGAGCTCGCGCGCGTCCCAGGCGGCGCGCAGGTCGTCCGGCACCTCGAAGGGCGCGGCGGTCCAGCCCAGGTGCTGGCGCAGCTTCGCGACGCCGGCCGCGCCCAGCGGCGCCCCATGCACGTCGGCGCTGCCTTCGAGGTCGATCGCGCCCTTGCCGATCGTCGTGCGGCAGACGATCAGCGTCGGCTTCGCGCCGGGCTGGCCGCTGGCCGCGCTGGCCTGCACCAGCGCGGCGTCGAGCGCGGCCAGGTCGTGGCCGTCGATCGGGCCGATCACGTTCCAGCCGCAGGCGCGGAAGCGCCCCGGCGTGTCGTCGGCGAACCAGCCGGCGACCTCGCCGTCGATGCTGATGCCGTTGTCGTCGTACAGCGCGATCAGCTTGCTCAAGCCCAGCGTGCCGGCCAGCGAGATCGCCTCCTGGCTGATGCCCTCCATCAGGCAGCCGTCGCCGAGGAAGACCCAGCTGCGGTGGTCGACGATCGCATGGCCGTCGCGGTTGAATTCGGCCGCCAGCATCTTCTCGGCCAGCGCCATGCCCACCGCGTTGGCCAGGCCCTGGCCGAGCGGGCCGGTGGTGGTCTCGACGCCCGGCGTGTGGCCGACCTCGGGGTGCCCCGGGGTCTTGCTGCCGAGCTGCCGGAAGCGCTTGATCTCGTCGACGGGCAAGTCGTAGCCGGTCAGGTGCAGCAGCGCGTACAGCAGCATCGACGCATGGCCGTTGCTGAGCACGAAGCGGTCGCGGTCGGCCCACTGCGGGTCGGCGGGGTTGTGGCGCAGGTGCCGGCTCCACAGCGCCACGCCCATCTCGGCCATGCCCATCGGCGCCCCCGGGTGGCCGCTGTTGGCCTGCTGCACCGCGTCGACGGCAAGCATGCGGATCGCATCGGCCATGCGGCCGCTCAGCGCCACGTCCAGTGGCGCAGCTTTCAATGCTGCATTCAAGGAAGTCTCCTGTTATCCGGCGCGGCGCTTCAGGTCCATCAACCGGAGAATCATCGGGGTGAAGATCAGCTGCATCGCCAGGCCCATCTTGCCGCCCGGCACGACGATGGTGTTCGGCCGCGTCATCATCGAGCCGTGCAGCATCGACATCAGGTAGGGGAAGTCGATGCCGCGCGGCTTGGCGAAGCGGATCACCACCATGCTCTCGTCGGCGCTGGGAATGTCCTTGGCGATGAACGGGTTGCTGGTGTCCACCGTCGGCACGCGCTGGAAGTTCACGTGGGTGCGGCTGAACTGCGGGCAGATGTGGTTCACGTAGTCGGGCATGCGGCGCAGGATGGTCTCGACCACCGCCTCCTGGCTGTAGCCGCGCAGCGTCTTGTCGCGGTGCAGCTTCTGGATCCACTCGAGGTTGATGATCGGCACCACGCCGACCAGCAGGTCGACATGCCGCGCCACGTCGACGCCCGGGCCGGAGTAGCCCCCATGCAGGCCCTCGTAGAACAGCGCGTCGCTGTCGCCCATGTCCTGCCAGGGGGTGAAGGTGCCCGGGTCGCCGCCGAGCTCCCTGGCCTCGGCGGCGTCGTGGATGTAGCGGCGCACCTGGCCGCGGCCGCTCTCGCCATAAGCGGCAAAGGTGGCGTCCAGCTCGGCCAGCAGGTTGCTCTCGGGGCCGAAGTGGCTGATCTGCGGGCCCTCGCCATGGTCGGCGGCACGCACCTTCTCGCGCATCTCGACGCGGTTGAAGCGGTGGAACGAGTCACCCTCGATCACCTGGGCGCGGATGTTCTCGCGCCGGAAGATGTGGGCAAAACTCTTCATCACCGTGGTGGTGCCGGCGCCCGACGAGCCGGTGACGGCGATGATGGGATGCTTCTGCGACATGGACGGCTCCTGGTCAGGTGAATTCGCGGGCCCGGAACAGCGAGCGCTCGTTGAACAGCGGCGACTCGAAGGGCCTGTCCTTGCCGGCCGCGTGCTCGGCGTGGTAGCGCTCGATGCGCAGCACCTCGTTCCTCGAGCCCAGGATCACCGGCACGCGCTGGTGCAGCCGTTCGGGCTGCAGCTGCAACAGCCGCTGGCGGCCGGTGCTCGAGGCGCCGCCGGCCTGCTCGATCAGCATCGAGATCGGATTGGCCTCGTACATCAGCCGCAGCCGGCCGGGCTTGGCCGGGTCCTTGGTGTCCTTCGGGTACATGAAGACGCCGCCGCGCATCAGGATGCGGTGCACCTCGGCCACCATGCTGGCGATCCAGCGCATGTTGAAGTCGCGGCCGCGGTCGCCGCCCTTGCCGGCCTGGCATTCGGTGACGTAGCGGTGCACCGGCGGCTCCCAGAAGCGGGCATTGCTGGTGTTGATCGCGAACTCGCTGGTGTCCTCGGGAATCGCCAGGTTCGGATGGGTCAGGATGAAGTTGCCGATCTCGCGGTCGAGCGTGAAGCCGTGCGTGCCCTTGCCCACCGTCAGCACCAGCATCGTCGCCGGGCCGTAGATCGCATAGCCGGCCGCCACCTGGCGGGTGCCCGGCTGCAGGTAGTCGGCGATCGCCGGCGGTTCGGCCTTGTCGTGGCGCAGCACCGAGAAGATCGTGCCGACCGAGACGTTGACATCGGTGTTCGACGAGCCGTCGAGCGGGTCGAAGATCAGCAGGTAGGGCCCGCGAGGGTAGCCCTCGGGGATCACGTAGGGCTCGTCCAGCTCTTCGCTGGCCAGGCCGGCCACCAGGCCGCCCCATTCGGTGGCGTTGACCATCACCTCGTTGGCCAGCACGTCCAGCTTCTTCTGCTGCTCGCCCTGCACGTTGGTCTGCTCGATCGTGCCGAGGTAGCCGCCCAGCGCTCCCTTGGCGGTCATCGCCGAGATCGCCTTGACCGCCGCGGCGACGTCGACCAGCAGCGCGGCCAGCTTGCCCTGGTCGCCGGCGTCCTGCAGCTGCTGGATCAGGAACTTCGAAAGGGTGGTGCGTCCGAGATGCATCGTGGATCTCCCGTTCAGGTCTGGTTTTCCGGGTTCGTGGCGATCGCGAACACCCGGCTGGCGCGGATGTCGCTGACGGCGATCGTGCTCAGGTCGTCGGCGTCCAGCGGCCGGTCGCGGTCGGCGAACAGCCGGCTGGCCTGGCGCAGCCGCATGCGGTCCAGCGCGTTGCGCACGCTGCGGGCGTTGGCGAAGTGCGGCTGCGCGATGCGCCGCTGCAGGTACTCGTCGAAGGCCTCGCGGGCGCCGGGGCCGAAGCGGTAATGGCTCTCGGCGAGCATGCGGTCGGCGATCTGCAGCAGCTCGCCCTGTGCATAGTCGGGGAAGTCGATGTGGTGGGCGATGCGCGAGCTCATGCCCGGGTTGCTCTGGAAGAAGGTGTCCATCCGGTCCTTGTAGCCGGCCAGGATCACCACCAGGTCGTCGCGCTGGTTCTCCATCACCTGCAGCAGGATCTCGATCGCCTCCTGGCCGTAGTCGCGCTCGTTCTCGGGCCGGTACAGGTAGTAGGCCTCATCGATGAACAGCACGCCGCCCATCGCCTTCTTCAGCACTTCCTTGGTCTTCGGCGCGGTGTGGCCGATGTACTGGCCGACCAGGTCGTCGCGCGTGACGCTGACCACATGGCCCTTGCGCACATAGCCCAGCCGGTGAAGGATCTGCGCCATGCGCAGCGCCACCGTGGTCTTGCCGGTGCCCGGGTTGCCCGAGAAGCACATGTGCAGCGAGGGCTTGCTGGCCGCCAGGCCCAGCCGCTCGCGCAGCCTGGCGATGACCAGCAGCGCGGCGATGTCGCGGATGCGGGCCTTCACCGGCTTCAGGCCGACCAGCTCGCGGTCGAGCTCGTCGAGCACCGCCTCGACCTGGCTCTGCGCCAGCACCTCGCCGACCGTCACCGGCGCGGCGGGCTCGGCCGGGGCCGGTGCGGCGACCGGGGCGGCAGCGGCCGCGGCGGACAGCGGCGCACCGGGGATCGCGTAGAGCGGGTTGGCCATGGTCGTGCGATGGCTCAGCGGCCGTAGCGCTCGCCTTCGGCCTTGTCGGTGGCGTAGCTGTGCACGGTGTAGTGCATCGAGCGGCCGTTGGCCTCCTGGCGCACCAGGCCGAAGCCGGGCTCGCTGGCCGGCCGGTTGACGATGAAGCTCATCGCGATCGTCTCGACATTGCGCGTCGAGTCGAAGGCCATCATCCGGATGTAGTGGTTCGGGAAGGTCTGGCGGCAGTTCTGCAGTTCCATCATCACGCCGGCGGCATCCTGCAGGTCGAACATCGGCATGCCGTACATCTCCCAGTAGGTGTTGCGCGGGTGCGGGTCGTCGGTGTACTCGACGCTCCAGGCGTAGCCCTTCTTCAGCCCGTACTCGATCTGCAGCGTGATCTCCTCGTCGCTCAGGTCGGGCAGGAAGCTGAACTGGCCCTGGGTGATGCGGCCGGTGGGGTTGGTCATCATGGCGGGGTGCTCCTGGTTCAGGCCACGGCCGGGGTGACGGCGTAGTCGCTGGTGTCGGTCGACTGGTAGTTGAAGCTGATCTCGCCCCAGGTATCGAGCGCCTGCTTCAGCGGGGTGCAGAACTGCGCCGCGCGGCGGAGGATCTCGGGGCCTTCGTTGACGATGTCGCGGCCCTCGTTGCGGGCCTTGACCATCGATTCGAGCGCGACCCGGTTGGCCACCGCACCGGCCTGGATGCCGGCCGGGTGGCCGATCGTGCCGCCGCCGAACTGCAGCACGACGTCGTCGCCGAACAGGTCGATCAGCTGGTGCATCTGGCCGGCGTGGATGCCGCCCGAAGCCACCGGCATCACCTTCTTCAGGTCGGCCCAGTCCTGGTCGAAGTACAGGCCACGCGGCAGGTCCTGCCGGGTGAACGAGTCGCGGCAGACGTTGTAGTAGCCCTGCACCGTCATCGGGTCGCCCTCGAGCTTGCCGACCGCGGTGCCGGTGTGCAGGTGGTCGCAGCCGGCCAGCCGCAGCCACTTGGCGATCACCCGGAAGCTCACGCCGTGGCTCTTCTGCCGGGTGTAGGTGCCGTGGCCGGCGCGGTGCATGTGCATGATCATGTCGTTGGCGCGGCACCATTCGGCCATCGACTGGATCGCGGTCCAGCCGATCACCAGGTCGACCATCACGATCACCGAGCCCAGTTCCTTCGCGAAGTCGGCGCGGCGGTACATCTCCTCCATCGTGCCGGCGGTCACGTTCAGGTACGAACCCTTGACCTCGCCGGTGGCCGCGCTGGCCTTGTTGACCGCGTCCATCACGTACAGGAAACGGTCGCGCCAGTGCATGAAGGGCTGCGAGTTGATGTTCTCGTCGTCCTTCATGAAGTCCAGCCCGCCCTTCAGGCCCTCGTAGACGACGCGGCCGTAGTTGCGCCCCGACAGCCCCAGCTTGGGCTTGGTGGTCGCGCCCAGCAACGGGCGGCCGAACTTGTCGAGACGCTCGCGCTCGACCACCAGCCCGGTCGGCGGGCCCTTGAAGGTCTTGACGTAGGCCACCGGCACCCGGATGTCCTCCAGCCGCGCCGCCTTCAGCGGCTTGAAGCTGAAGACATTGCCGATCAGGCTGGCCGTCATGTTGGCGATCGAGCCCTCCTCGAACAGGATGATGTCGTAGGCCACCCAGGCGAAGTACTGGCCCGGCGTGCCCGGCACCGGCTCGACCTTGTAGGCCTTGGCGCGGTAGCTGTCGCAGGCGGTCAGGCGGTCGGTCCACACCACCGTCCAGGTCGCGGTGCTCGATTCGCCGGCCACCGCGGCGGCGGCCTCGATCGGGTCCACGCCCTCCTGCGGCGTGATGCGGAACAGGCACAGCGTGTCGGTGTCCTTGGGCACGTAGTCGGCGTCCCAGTAGCCCATCTGCCGGTACTTCAGCACCCCGGCGCTGTAGCGCTTCTTCTTGTCGGTGATCTGGTCGGTGCCGGGTCTGGCGAAGGCGGCGGCTTCGGTCGGTTGGTTCACAGCGGTCTCCTTGGGAAGTCCACCCCCTGGGGCGGTGTTCGGGCTGACGATGTGAACGGACTGTAGGAACGAATATAGATAAGATAAAGTCAGTCTTTCTACACTTTCAATTAAGCATTAGCTGATCTCAACAGGCAATCAGGATGAACGTCACCTTCCGCCAGCTGCGCGTCTTTGCCGAGGTGGCCCGGCTGGGCAGCGTGCAGCGCGCCGCCGAAGCCTTGCACCTGACGCCGCCGGCGGTATCGATGCAGATCAAGGAGGTCGAGAGTCAGGTCGGCCTGCCGCTGTTCGACCGCGCCGGACGCCGGCTGTCGCTGTCGACCGCCGGCGAGTACTTCCTGGTCTATGCGCGGCGCCTGCTCGGCACGCTGAAGGAGGCCGACGACGCGATGGCGCGCTTCAAGCGGATCGAGTCAGGCGTGCTGACGATCGGCATGGTCAGCTCGGCCAAGTACTTCCTGCCGCAGTTGCTGGCCCAGTTCCACACCGAGCACCCGGCGATCGAGGTGCGGCTGCGCCTGGGCGGGCGCGAGCAGCTGGTGGCGATGATGCAGGCCAACGAGGTCGACCTGGCCATCATGGGCCGGCCGCCGAGGGACTTTCCGAACCGCGCCGAGCCCTTCGCGATGCACCCGCATGTGCTGATCACCGCGCCCGGCCATCCGTTCGCCAGCGGCGACAAGGTGCCGGCCGCCGACCTGGCCCGCGAGCCGTTCATCGTGCGCGAGCCCGGCTCGGGCACCCGCGCGGCGCTGGAGGAATACCTCGACAGCCACCGCCTGCAGCCGGTGTTCGTGATGGAGATGAACAGCACCGAGGCGATCAAGCAGGCGGTGATGGCCGGCATGGGGCTGAGCCTGGTGTCGCTGCACACGATCGGGCTGGAGTGGCGCAACGGCCTGATCGCCGCGCCGCAGGTCGAGGGCCTGCCGCTGATGCGGCGCTGGCATGTCGTCGCCACGGCCGGCAAGCTGCTCTCGCCGGCAGCCGAGGCGCTGCGCTACTTCGTGCTGGAGCGCGGCGAAGCACACCTCGCGGCGATGTTCGCGTAGGCGCGCGGGCGGCCGCTCGATCGCTCAGGTCGCGCGGCATCCCGCCGGCGGCGCCCGGCCCCCGATCGTGCATCGGTCACGGTCCTTGCAGGCGCCGCTGGCCGACCCCCCCCGGAATGAGTGGGGCGACCCCCTGCCTGCGGGTGGCTTTTGCCTTGAGACCGTCCGGTAACGAACAGATACTGGTCGACATGGAAAATTTCTCGACACCCCAGCGGTCAGCGACACCCTGGATCGCCAATCTGGCGACGCTGGCCGTGGTGCTGGCGGCGATCGGCTGGTCGAGCGAGCAGCGTCCCGTCGGTTCCGCCACCGATGCGGCCGCGACGATGCCCGCCGCACCGCACGCGCTGCCGGCCCTGGACTCGGCGGCCCAGCCGCTGCCGACCGCCACGCAGGCGCGTTGGCCGATGCAGACGACCGCCGTGGCGGTCGAGGGCGTGCAGGTCGTCGGCCTGCAGTCGTCCAAGTTGCGCTGACACCTCCTCCTCCGTGCCGGGCCTTCGCCCGCACAAGATCTCACTCGAATCGCCCGGTGTGCCGGCACCGCTTCTGCCAGCGATGCAAGCACGTTCGGTGCCAGGCCTGACCTACGATCGTGCGGGCAGTGCCCGCGCCGCAGCGCCGACGCCTGCACCCGCTACGCCGAAGCCAGCGCGCAGCGCACGGGCCGTGCGCCCAGAGGCGCCCTCAGGACCGCCGGGTCGATCGACACCAGGAACCCGCGCCGGCCCCCGTTGATGAAGATGCGCGGCAGCGCGAGCACGGTCTCCTCGACGCAGATCGGCATCGCCTTGCGCAGTCCGAACGGCGAGGTGCCGCCGACCTGGTAGCCGCTGTGGCGCTGCGCCACCTCGGGCTTGCAGGGCTCGACGGTCTTGGCGCCGATGGCCCGGGCCAGGTTCTTGGTGCTGACCTGGCAATCGCCATGCATCAGCACCACCAAGGGCTGCGCGCGCTCGTCCTGCATCACCAGCGTCTTGATCACCGCATGGTGCGGCACACCCAGCTGGCGCGCGGACTCCTCGGTTCCGCCATGCTCGACGTACTCGTACGGGTGCCCGCAGAACACGACCCCGTGCACCCGCAGCCATGCGGTGGCCGGGGTCTCGCTGACGTGCCTGTCCTTGCGGGTCAAGCGGGCCTCTCGCAGGCTCACTGCGCCGGGTCGCGGATTTCCCAGCGGATGCGGTCGACCGCGGCCAGCAGTTCGGGCGACAGCGTGGTGCCCCAGGCGGCAAGGTTCTCGTCCAGCTGGGCCAGCGTCGTGACCCCGATGATGGTGCTGGCGACGCGCCAGTTGCCATAGCAGTAGGCCAGCGCCAGCTGCGTGGGCGAGAGGCCATGCTCGCGCGCCAGCGCGTTGTAGCGGCGCGCGGCCGCCAGCGTCTCGGGCCGGCCCCAGCGCTGCCGGCGCATGCTCTCGAAGCGGGCGATGCGGCCCAGCGCCGGCTGCGCCGGATCGAAGCCCGGGCCGTCGTACTTGCCGGTCAGGGTGCCGAAGCCCAGCGGGCTGTAGGCCAGCAGCGAGACCCCGCTGCGCAGCAGCGTCTCGTCGAGCCCGTTGTCGACGGTGCGGTTGACCAGCGCATAGGGGTTCTGCACCGAGACCACCTTCGGCAGGCCATGCAGTTCGGCCAGGCGCAGGAATTCGCCGACGCCCCACGGCGTTTCGTTCGACAGGCCGATGTGGCGCACCTTGCCGGCCTCGACCAGCGCGGCCAGCGCCTCGAGCTGATCGTGGATCGAGCTGTACTCGCGGTCCTTGGCCGGATCGAGGTAGATCGCGCCGAAGGCCGGCACGTTGCGGTTGGGCCAGTGGATCTGGTAGAGGTCGATCACGTCGGTCCGCAGCCGGCGCAGGCTGTCGTGGCAGGCCTGGGTGATCTCGGCGGGCTTCAGGTTGTCGCTGCCGTTGCGCACCCAGTCCATGCCCCGCGACGGGCCGGCGACCTTGGTCGCCAGCACGGTGCGCGACCTCGCGCCGGGCCGCGAGGCGAACCAGCGGCCGATGATCGCCTCGGTGGCGCCGTAGGTCTCGCGCCGTGCCGGCACCGCATACATCTCGGCGGTGTCGATGAAGTCGACGCCGCGCTCGAGCGCGCGGTCGAGGATGGCGTGCGCGGTCGACTCGTCGACCTGCTCGCCGAAGGTCATCGTGCCCAGGCAGATGCGGCTGACCCGCAGACCGCTTTGGCCGAGGGTGGTGCCGGGGATGGTGTGCGATGTCATGCGTCGGCGGGAAGTGGGAGGCCGCGAGTGTGCCGCAATGCCTCGCCGCCTGCCGGATCAGCCCCCGGTGGCGATCGGCGCGTCGGGCCGCGCGCACCAGTCGCTCCACGACCCCGGATACAGCGCCGCGCCGCGCAGCCCGGCCGCTTCCATCGCCAGCAGGTTGTGACAGGCGGTCACGCCCGAGCCGCACTGCTGGACCAGGTCGGCCGGCTGGCGCGCGGCCATCACCGCCAGCCACTCGGCGCGCAGCCGGTCGATCGGCTTGAAGCGGCCGTCGCTCAGCAGGTTGTCGCGGAAGAACCGGTTCACCGCGCCGGGGATGTGGCCGGCCACCGGGTCGATCGTCTCGTTCTCGCCGCGAAAGCGGTCGGCCGCACGGGCGTCGACGATCAGCCGCGGGCCGCCACCCAGCCCGGCGCGCAGTTCGTCGTAGCCGATCGAGCGGGTCAGCGGCGGCCGCAGCGTCAGCCGCCCCGGGCCGCGCGGCGGCACGGCACCGGCGGCCAGCGCCCCGCCGGCGGCGTCCCAGGCCGCCAGCCCGCCATCGAGCACCTGCACCGCGGCGTGCCCCAGCCAGCGAAGCATCCACCACAGCCGCGCGGCCACCATGCCGCCGGAGGTGTCGTAGGCCACGACCGGCAGGTCGTCCT
Organism: Burkholderiaceae bacterium; assembly: GCA_016790515.1. Taxonomy (GTDB): domain Bacteria; phylum Pseudomonadota; class Gammaproteobacteria; order Burkholderiales; family Burkholderiaceae_C; genus Pseudaquabacterium. The sequence continues at coordinate 48,875 of JAEUOY010000106.1, forward strand.
GGCAGCCCAGCGTGGCCAGCCGGGCGGCAAAGGCCTCGCGGCCGGGCAGCGGATGGCGCCCGCCCGCGCCAGCACCACCGGCGCGCGGGCCCGACAGGTCGCGGTCGAGGTGCAGGTAGATCGCACCGGGCAGGTGGCCTTCGAGGTACGACTGCGCGCCCAGCTCGGGCTGCGCCAGGTCGAATCGGCAGTCGAAGACCAGCAGCGGTGCGCCGCTGGCCATCAGTGCGCGCAGCGCCGGCGCGGAGATCAGGGGCGTGGTCATGGGCAGGGGCGGATTCTCGTCGTGACGGCTGGTCTGGCAGCGCCAGCGCGGCTGCAGGTCGTGCCGCTCCGTCGCGCGGCGCCGATGGCCGAGCTTACGACCAGCGGGGCGGGTCGCCGACCCGTCGAAACCCAGGCCCGCCGGGCGCGAAATCCCGTCAAGTCCCGGCCGATCGGTCCGATATCCAGGCGAGCGAGCGACCGCCCCCTCGCGCCCTTGCAGCAGCCCGCCAAGCATCCCGCCGGAGTGTTCATGCAGTTTTCACCTCTCTCCCTGGTCAAGCAGCGCATCGCGCTGCGTGCGCCCTTGCCGTTCAACGTGCGTGACCACGACGGCACGCTGCTCCTGGCGCGCGGCCGGGTGGTCGAGACCAGCGAGCAGCTGGAGGCCCTGTTCGCCCGTGGCGCGCTGGTGGACATCGCGGAGCTGCAGCGGCCGATCGACCGCGTGCGCCAGGCCAGCCCGGCCGAACTGCCCGCGCTCTGGACGCGCTGCCTGGACGAAGTGGCCGAGCTGCTGGGCAAGGCCGCCGATGCGGGCTTTCGCGACGCGCTGGAGGCCGTCACGCCCGCCGTGCTGGCGCTGGTCGACCGCGACAAGGACCTGGCGATCTTCCAGGTGCTGCGCCAGGACGGCAACGCCCTCGTGCAGTACGGCATCAACCATTCGACCCATGCCGCGATCACCGCCCACCTGGTGGCGCGGCGGCTGGGCTGGTCGGCCGACGAGAGCCAGCGCGCGTTCAAGGCCACGCTGACGATGAACCTGGCGATGCTCGAGCTGCAGGGCACGCTGGCGCAGCAGACCACGCCGCCGACGCCGGCGCAGCGCGAGGCCATCCACGCCCACCCGCAGCGCAGCCGCGAGATGCTGGAGCGCTCCGGCGTCATCGATGGCGACTGGCTGACCGGCGTGGCCCGCCATCACGAGAAACCCGACGGCAGCGGCTACCCGCTGGGCCTGCGCGACAGCGGCGACCTGGCCGCGCTGATCCTGCGCGCCGACATCTACACCGCCAAGCTCAGCTCGCGCGCCACCCGCGAGGCGATGGCCGCCGACAAGGCAGGCCGGATGATGTTCATGCAGGAGCCGGGACACCCGATGGTGTCGGCCCTGGTCAAGGAGTTCGGCATCTACCCGCCGGGCTGCTTCGTCAAGCTGATGTCGGGCGAGACCGGGCTGGTCGTCAAGTGCGGCGCGACGGTGATGACGCCGGTCGTCGCGGTGCTCACCACGCCCTACGGCAGCAGGCTGCAGCAACCGCTGCGGCGCGACACCTCGCAGCGCGAGTACGCGGTGCATTCGGTGCTGGGGGCGCAGGCGGCCAGCATCACGCTGTCGCCGCAGGTGCTGCATGCGGCGCTGGTCGCCTAGGCCAGCGGCGCCGCGAAGCGCTGCAGCGCATCGCCGCTGACCCGGCAGATGCGCCAATCGGGCATCACCGTCGCGCCCATCCTGCGGTAGAAGCCGATCGCGTGCTCGTTCCAGTCGAGCACGCTCCACTCGAAGCGGCCGCAGCCGCGCGCTACCGCCAGCGCGCCCAGGTGGTTCAGCAGCGCCTTGCCGATGCCGGCGCCGCGAACGGCCGGCTGCACGTAGAGGTCTTCCAGGTACAGCCCGGGCCGGGCCAGGAAGGTCGAGAAGTTGGTGAAGTACAGCGCGAAGCCGACCACCCGGTCGCTGCTCTCGGCCACCACCGCCTCGGCCGCCGGCCGCTCGCCGAACAGGTGCGGCGCCAGCGTCTCGGGTGTCACCCGCAGCAGGTGGGTCAGCTGCTCGAAGTCGGCCAGTTCGCCGATCAGGCCGACCAGCGCCGGCAGGTCGCGCGGTTCGGCCGCGCGCAGCTGGAATTCGATCATCGGCCGATTCTGGCACCGCCGGCACGATCCGCGCCGGCGGGCCGGGCATGTCGCAGCACCGACAGCCGGCGCGCCGCCGCGGCGCCTACAGTCGCGTGATGAGCGATTCCTACCAGCCGCTGCGTGCGGCGCAGAGCCGCCACCTGCCGGTGCGCGGCCTGCAGTACCACCTGAGGCAATGGGGCACGCCGCAGGCCGGCCGGCCGCTGCTGGTGATGCTGCACGGCTTCATGGACGTCGGCGCCTCGTTCCAGTTCGTCGTCGATGCGATGGCGCGTGGCGGCGACGACCGGCGCTGCATCGTCGCGCCCGACTGGCGCGGCTTCGGCCTGACCAGCGCGCCGGCCGGCACCGATGCCTACTGGTTCCCCGACTACCTGGGCGACCTGGACGCGATCCTCGATGCGCTGTCGCCCGGCGCGCCGATCGACCTGCTGGGCCACAGCATGGGCGGCAACGTGGCGATGACCTACGCCGGCGTGCGGCCGCGGCGCGTCCGCCGGCTGGTCAACCTCGAGGGCTTCGGACTGCCCGATCACCCGCCGGCCGAAGCCGCTGGCCGGCTGGCGACCTGGCTCGACGAGCTGAAGGCACCGCAGCAGCTGCGCACCTACGCCAGCGTCGACGAGGTCGCGCAGCGCCTGCGCAGGAACAACCCGCGGCTGAGCGCCGACAAGGCGCAGTGGCTGGCTGGCCACTGGGCGGCGCGCGACGCCCAGGGCCGCTGGGCGGTGCTGGCCGACCCGGCGCACCGCCGCATCAACCCGGTGCCCTACCGCGCCGCCGAGGCGATCGCCACCTGGTCGGCGATCAGCGCGCCGCTGCTGTGGGTGCAGGGCGCCGAGACGCGCCAGGACGCCCACTGGGGCGGCCGCTACGGCCATGCCGAGTTCCAGGCCCGGCTGGCCCATGTGCCGCAGGTGCAGCAGGTGCTGCTGGCCGGCGCCGGCCACATGCTGCACCATGACCCGCCGCAGGCGCTGGCGGCAGCGCTGGTGGATTTCCTCGTTGCGTAGCCGACGCAATCCCACGTTTCACGGCGCCGGGTCGGCGGCGCGCCCGGCGCGGGCGCGAATAATTCGCCCGGCGCTGGCCAGCCCCGCTATGCCGTCGCCCGCCAATACCCATCGACGAGGAAAAGTCATGAAGCGAAGAAGCATCCTGCTGGGCGCCACCACGCTCGCGCTGGCCGGCGGCCTGCTGGGCGGCTGCACCACCAACACCGGCGCCGGCACGTCGGCGGCCGACCGCAAGGCGACGATCGACAAGGAGAGCGACGCGGCGATGAACACGCTGTACACCAGCGTCGCCGGCTCGCGCGAACTGGTCGCCAAGGCGCGCGGCGTGCTGGTGTTCCCGAAGGTCTACGAGGCCGGCCTCGGCATCGGCGGCTCGTACGGTGACGGCGCGCTGCGCGTCTACGGCAGCAATGCCGGCTACTACAAGACGACCAGCGTCACGGTCGGCTTCCAGGCCGGGGCGCAGTCGCGGGCACTGATCTTCCTGTTCATGACGCAGGAAGCGCTGGACAAGTTCCAGAAGAGCAGCGGCTGGACTGCCGGTGCCGACGCCAGCGTCTCGGCGATCAAGCTCGGCGCCAACGGCGTGATCGACACCCAGAGCGTCTCGAACAGCGTCAACGTGTTCGCGCTGACCAATGCCGGCCTGATGGCCGCCGCGACCATCGACGGCACCAAGATCAGCAAGCTCGATCTGTGAGCGGGGCGCGGCGCCGCCGCAGGCGTTCCTGCCCGGCGTCGTCCCCGCTTCGCTGTCGGCAACTACTGCCGCTGTCGCCACTGCCGCCACAACAGCGCGGCCGCCAAGCCCAGCGCCACCAGCATGACCAGCGCCCCCAGCCGGTGGCAGAAGGCGCCGAGCAGCGGCGCCCTCGCCAGCAGACCCACCGACGACAGCAGGTAGATCCAGTCGTGGCCGCCGGCCTCGCCGGTCTCGCCCGACAGCAGCACCAGTTTCGGTGCCAGCGCATCGTGCACATACGGCGCGACGTCGAGCAGCGAGACCCCCAGCAGCCACAGCCCGGCCGCGGCGCCGAACGGGTCGCGGTTCTTCAGCAGGAAGGCCGCGACGATCACGCCGGGCATCAGCAGCTGGCCCAGGGTGCCGCCCAGCACCGACAGCCATTCGCCGCCCGGCCGGAACAGCACATGCCCGGCCTCGTGGAAGACCAGCAGCGGCCCGTGCAGGAACGAGCTGCCGATCTCGCCGCTGCGATGGTCCATCGCGATCAGCCGGACCCCCCAGACCGCCAGCGCGGCCAGCAGCGCGCAGCGCAGCCAGAAGGCCGGCGGGTCGAACCGCCCGGGCGTTGCCAGCAGGCGGTGGCGCCAAGGCGGGTTCGCGCCGGGCAGCGCGGGGCCCGGCTCGGCGTCGCGCGCCGTGCGCCGTCCGACCGTCTGCCCGACCTTGGCCAGGATCACCCTGCAGGCCGGACAGGCCGCCGGCAGGGATTGATCGGCCGGCAACGGCGCGTGGCCGCACTTGGGGCAGCGTGCAAACATCGGTTGCCGCCGCCCGCCGGGCGCGGTCAATCCACCGGCGTCAGCTTGGCGATCGCCAGTGCCAGCCATTTGGCGCCATGGCGGCCGAAATGGACCTGCGCGCGGGCATCGGGCCCGTTGCCTTCCAGCGTCAGCACCACGCCTTCGCCGAACTTGGTGTGGAAGACGCCCTGCCCCACCCGCAGGCCATGCGAGGGCGCCTTGGCCACCAGCGGCGGCGGCCCGGGCGGCGCCGTCGGCGCCGGCCGGCCGGCGACCCGGCCGGCGCCGACCACCGATCCCAGCCCGGTGCCGCGCTGCCAGGCCTGCTGGTATTCCTTCGCATAGCCCGAGCCGAAGCCGGCGTGGCGCGGCGTCAGCCACTTCAGCGCGCCCTCGGGCAGTTCGTCGAGGAAGCGGCTCCTGACGTTGTAGCGGGTCTGGCCGTGCAGCAGCCGGGTCTGGCTGAAGCTCAGGTACAGCCGCTTGCGCGCCCGGGTGATCGCCACGTACATCAGCCGGCGCTCCTCCTCGAGGCCGTCGGCATCGCTCATCGAGTTCTCGTGCGGGAACAGCGATTCCTCGAGCCCGGTGATGAACACGCAGTCGAACTCCAGCCCCTTGGCCGAGTGCACCGTCATCAGCTGGATCGCGTCCTGGCCGGCCTGGGCCTGGTTGTCGCCGGCCTCCAGCGCCGCATGGGTCAGGAACGCCGCCAGCGGCGAGACGATCTCGCCGGTCTCGGCGTCGGGCGTCAGGTCGACCGCCGCGACCGCGGCCGGCAGGCCGTCGGCGATCGTGCCCGGGCGGGTCTCGTCGACCGGGAGCGCCACCACGTCCTTGCCGAAGCCCTCCTGCGTGACGAAGGCCTCGGCGGCGTTGACCAGTTCCTCCAGGTTCTCGATGCGGTCGGCGCCTTCCTTGTCGGTGCGGTAGAAGTCGAGCAGACCCGATTGCTGCAGCACCTGGCCGATGATCTCGCGCAGCGTCAGCCCCCTGGTCGCGCTGCGGAGTTCGTCGATCAGCCGGGTGAAGGCCTGCAGGTGCCCACCACCCTTGCCGGCGACCGCCCCGACGCTCTGGAACAGGCTGCGCGCGCTGCCGCGGGCGGCGTCCTGCAGCTGCTCGAGCGTGCGCGCGCCGATGCCGCGGGCGGGGAAGTTCACGACCCGCAGGAACGAGGTGTCGTCGTTGGGGTTCTCCAGCAGCCTCAGGTAGGCCAGCGCATGCTTGACCTCGGCACGCTCGAAGAAGCGCAGGCCGCCGTAGACGCGGTACGGCACGCCGGCGTTGAACAGCGCACTCTCCATCACCCGGCTCTGCGCATTGCTGCGGTAGAGGATCGCGATCTCGCTGCGCGGCACGCCGCCGCGGTGCAGCTGCTGCGCTTCCTCGAGCAGCCACTGCGCCTCGGCGTAGTCGCTGGTCGCCTCGGCCACGCGCACCGGCTCGCCGGGGCCGGCCTCGGTGCTCAGGTTCTTGCCCAGCCGGCGCAGGTTGTGGCTGATCAGCGCGTTGGCACTGTCCAGGATGTTGCCGTAGCTGCGGTAGTTGCGCTCCAGCTTGATGACCTGCCGCACGCGGTACTCGCGCTCGAAATCGGCCATGTTGCCGACCTGCGCGCCGCGGAAGGCGTAGATGCTCTGGTCGTCGTCGCCGACGGCGAACACGCTTTGCCTGGCCACCGGTGAACCAGGAGCCCCCGCCCGGTCGGGCGGGGGTGCGAACATCTTCAGCCAGGCGTACTGCAGCCGGTTGGTGTCCTGGAACTCGTCCACCAGCACATGGTGGAAAC
>JAEUOY010000153.1 GCA_016790515.1 Burkholderiaceae bacterium
GCCAGGTATGTGCCAACACATAGAAGGTACAAACGTGCCACTACAAAAGAATCGCCGTGGCGCGGCTAAGTGCTTGATTCCTTTAGGGACGGCGGTCGGAAAACGCTCAGAATGGCCGTTTGGTGTCGAACTTTGGGGCGCGGAGCTGGTGGGCCGACTGGAAGGGCAACAAGACCGACCGCTATGCGGGCTACGTGCTGGTGCGACTGGAGGCCGACGCCTTCCCCGAGCTGGGGCACAAGCCGGTGTCCACCCTGACGGCGCCCGCCTTCGTCCAGATGGCGAAGAAGATCGAGGCCCGCGGCGCGGGCGAGCTGGCCCGCCGGGTGCTGGAAACATCCGGGCAGATCATGCGCTGGGCGGTGGCGCATGGCCTGGCCGAGCGCAACCCGGTTGCCGACGTGAAGCCGGGCGATGTCCTCAAACCCCGCGTGGTGGAGAACTTCGCCCGGGTCGGCGCGGCCGAGCTGCCCGGCTTGATGCGCAGCATCGGCGCCTATGACGGCGCGGTCTACACCCGCATGGCGCTGCGCTTGATGGCCCTGACCTTCGTTCGCACGTCCGAGCTGATCGAAGCCCGGTGGCAGGAATTCGACCTGGAGGCGGCCGAGTGGACGATCCCGCCCGAGCGCACCGGCCGCAAGGGCAGCGCCGGCAACCGCCGGCCGCACCTGGTGCCCCTGGCGCCGCAGGCGATCGAGGTGCTTCGGCTGCTGCAGACCGCCCGCGGCGCCGACCGCTGCCAGGGCGCGGCGCTGCTGTTCCCCGGCGAGCGCGACCACGAACGGCCGATGTCCAACGGGACGATCTTGATGGCGCTGAAGCGCATGGGCTACGGGGGCCGCATGACCGGCCACGGCTTCCGCGGCGTGGCCTCGACCGCGCTCAATGAAATGGGCTTCCGCCCCGACGTGATCGAGGCCCAGCTATCTCACGTCGAAGGCAACCGGGTCCGCGCCGCCTACAACCATGCGCAATACCTGGACGAACGGCGCGAGCTGATGAACGCATGGGCCGACTACCTCGACGCGGTGCAGCGCACCGGCAAGGTGATCCCCTTCCGGCAAGCGGCGCAGGCCCGCAAGGTGGCCGCATGATTCGCGGCGCCGATCGCCCGAGGGTGGAGACCTGGAGACAGCAGGGCGCCGACCGGCCGCAAAGCCGCGCCGATGCTGGCGAATCGGTTGGCGGCGGCGGTGGCGACAACGCTGGAGACAGGGTGGAGACAAGGTGGAGACAGTCAGCACCCTTCGTTCCCTTCCTGTCGCCCCGCTTTCCCGGCTTCCGGTCGGCCCTGAAGCACCGGGCCGGCGCTGCCGACACCTTGAAGGCTGGCCCGGTGCTTGCCGTTCCCTACCTGGTCCCTGCCTTGCGCGGCGCGAAGGTTTCACCCGCCCGCGCCGCCATCCGCGCGGCCGGGGTGCCATGGCCGGCGCCCCTTCGGCGGCCCGCCCCGATGCGCTGGCGTTGCAGTCCCTGACGCGGCACACTGATCCGGCCGCGCCTAGCCCGAGGCTGATCCCCGAGGGCGAAGACCGGGACCCCTTCCCCGGCTGGCGCGGCCCCTTTCGAAGGGCGCACGCTAAGGGGTGCGGATGCAATCATCGGCCGAGGTCGCCAAATGGGGCGAGCAATGGCTTCAGGACTGGATCGCCGAGCCCGGCATACCCGACCACGAACGCGAGACCCGCGGATGGCTGGCCGAGGGGTGGCGAGAGTGGAGCCTTGAGAGCTGGGTGTATTGGGCCACGCATGATCGCCATATGACCGGCGGTCATTCATGGGATGAGTTCGAGGCGAACCACGAGTCCAACAACCACTTTCGGCTGTATCGACGCGAGCGAAGCGGGCTGCTGGTATGGCGCATGTTTAGCGAGTATCGAGAACGTGGCTTGCCAGTGCCGGAGGCAATTCTCAGCACCTTTGACGTGTGGGCGCGTCGCCTAGAGGTAGCGAGCGGCATCAAGGACATTGCCGCAGCGATCGAGATGACGGGACCCGGGGGAGGCCCGCAGGGTGCAGCGCACCTTCGCAAGGTCGAGCGACAGCGCGAGATAGTGTCTGAGGTTGAACAGTTGAAGGGGCTGGGCGCTGGAATGACATCCGCCGAGGCCCAACGCCGAGTTGCAAAGCGGAAGGGGTTGACGGTTGCGGCAGTTCGCGCCGCTTGCACCCGGTGGTCGGCCGGGAAGCGAGCGCGAGACAAGTCCAGACTGAACAGCGAGCCGGACAGCGTTCGGCTACTTCGAACGCTGGGCAGGTAGTTCGGGAACTGCAGGGTTTGCGATCACCGAGGCCTGCAGATGATTCTCGGCCCCGTACTTCAACGGAGGCCCCATGCGTTACCCGACGCCACCCGAACCCGCCACCCCGGCGGCCCTGCCGATCCCCGGCGAAACCGTCTTCTATCCCGCCATGCCGCGAGGCACCTTCGGCAGCGTCCGCGCCGCGCTGGCGGCGATCGGCTGCACTGGCGCGGCGGCCGAACTGCAACGAGCCAACGCCCGGGCCGAAGATTCCGACTACATCGCGGTGCCCGTCACTGTCTCGACGGCGCCGTCGGATGCAGGCGAGTGCGTGGCCCTGGTCAAGCGCAAGCCCGGCGGCCGGGCCGAGCTGTTGCTCGGCTTGATTGGCGTGGCGCGATCCGATGAAGCCGAGGCGCAGTGCCTGGCACGCGAAGTAAGCGGCCAGATCGGAGGCGCCGCGGTGTACGTGATCGCCTGGACCCGCCAGCGGAGGGCCGTGCAATGAACGGCGAGCAGAAGACCGCCAGCGGCACCGCGCCGGCCGTGGCTGGCCTGCCCGACCGGCTCCTGCGCCTGCCCGCCGTGCTGCTGCTAACCGGCCGCGGCCGAACTGTGACCCTCGACGACGTGAAGGCCGGGCGCTTTCCGGCGCCGATCAGGGTCGGCCGGGCGACCCTTTGGAGCGAGCGCGAAATTCAGGGCTGGATCGCCGACCGCATCCGCACTGCCCGCGGTGGCCGGTGATGGGCGCCCCGATGCCCAAGGGCACCGACGCCCCGGCAGCGGCCGATGCCGACGCGGCCGACGGCGCCGACTATGCCCGCAACCTGGTCTTTCGCATCCGGGCCGGCACGGCGCACCCCACCGAACTGGCCGACCTGGTGCAGTTCCTGGCCTCGGGTTCGATGCTGCATGCCGCTTGCGTGGTGATCTGTGCGGCCATCCGCGCCGCATCGGCCGGGAGTGCCACCGATGGCCCGCAGACCGCCCTATGACGACATCCATGCGCAGCACGCACGCCTGACCGCCTGGCTTCGCTGCAATGGCCGCACGAGCTGCGCCGCGCTGGGCCTGGCCTGCGACGTGCCCAGCGTCACCAAGCGGGTGTGTGAGCTGATCGCCGAGGGCTGGCCGATCCAGCGGGCCCGGGGTTACGTGCCCACCCGCAGCGGCGGCCGGCGACGCGCCACCTTCTACGAACTGACCGGGCCGCATCCGCAAGGCGACCTGTTCCAAACCCTCGACGCATGACCCCCCTGTCACTTGAGGCGATCCGCGCCATGCTGGCGCACCTGTCGCCAAACATGACCCACGACGAATGGGCCGCCGTGGCGATGGCCCTGAAGTCCGAACTCGGCGAGGCGGGCTTCGATCTGTTCGATGGGTGGTCGCAGCGCGGCGAGAAGTACCGCGCGGCCGATGTCCGCAGCACCTGGCGCAGCATCAAGGCCGGCGGCGGCGTGACCATCGGCACGCTGGTTCACATGGCGAAGGCGGCCGGCTGGCGGCCCGACCCGGCGCATGCACCCGCCCAAGGGCCGACCGCTGCCACGCTGGCCGCCGAAGCCGCAGCCCGCGAAGCCCGCAGCGTGGCCGCCGATGCCGAGCGCCAGCGGCGGGAAACCCAGCACCGCGAGCGAGCGTCCAACGCCTGCGAGCTGTGGGCACAAGCGGCCGACGAGGGCGAGGCCGCCTATCCGGCCCGCAAGGGGCTGGGGGCCCTGTACGGTGCCCGCGTGGCGCCTGGCGGCGTGTTGCGCGTGCCCATGCGTGACGCGGCCGGCGAGCTGTGGAACGTGCAAGACATCGGCCCCGATGGCGCCAAGCTGTACGCGGCGGGGCGGGGCGGGCGCAAGGCCGGGCTATGGCACCAGATCGGCGAGCCGGCCGGCGCCGCGGCGCTGTTGATCGGTGAGGGCTGGGCCACGTGCGCCAGCGTGCACGAAGCCACCGGCCGGCCGGTGGCGGTGGCCTTCGATGCTGGAAACCTGGCAGCGGTGGCCCGCGAGCTGCGGCGCCTGCACCCGGCCGCGCTGCTGGTGCTGGTGGCGGACAACGACCACGCCACCGAAGCCGCGACCGGCCGCAACCCCGGGCGCGAGGCGGCCGGCAAGGTGGCGCGGGCCCTGGGCGGCGTGGCGGTGTGGCCAGAGCTGGCCGACCTGCCCGAGGGCGGATCGGACTGGAACGATGCGGCCCTGCACGTCGGCGCCGACCGGGTGCGTGATCGGATCGAGGCGGCGATTCAGGCCGCGACCGCAGCGGCCCGGAAGGCGACGAAGCCGAAGGCACCAGCAAAGGCCCCGGCGGGCCGCACAAGCGGCGATCGGGTGGCCCGCGCTACCGACGCACCACCCGCGCCGCGCCGCGCCTCAGCGGGCCGCGATCCGCGGGACGCATTGGGCGATCCGGGCATGGCCGACGATGGCAGCGACGAACCCCCGGACCACGGCGCCGAAGATGGCGGCGGCGATGGTGGCGAGGGCGACGAAGACGACGAACCCGACCGCTTCAGCCTGGACCGGCGCGGGGTCTGGTTCCACGGCTTCGACCGGCAAGGTCGGCCGCTTCCGCCGCTGCGGGTGTGCGACCCGCTGCAAGTGACGGCACGCACCCGGCTTGCCAATGGCGCGGGCTGGGGCTGGCTGGTGGAGTTCAACGACCCCGAGGGCACGCCGAAGGAATGGATCATCGGCACCGCGGCGCTGCAGGGCGACGGTGTGGAGTACCGGCGCACGCTGGCCGATCTGGGCCTGCGCATCGGCGAAACCCGCGCCGCCCGCGAGCTGCTGGGCCAGTACATCCAAAGCCGGCGGGTCCGCACCTTCGCCCGGGTGGTGGAGCGGGCCGGCTGGCACAGTCGGGTGTACGTCTTGCCCGGCCGCACCTTCGGCGCCAGCGATGAACGGGTGATCCTGGCGCACGAGGGCACCAACGAACACCCCTTCCGGCAGCGCGGCAGCCTGGACAAGTGGCGCGGCAGCGTGGCCCGGGTGTGCGACGGCAACACCCGGCCGACCTTCGCGGTAGCGGCTGCCTTTGCCGGGCCGCTGCTGCGCCTGGCGGGGATGCAAAGCGGGGGCTTCCACTTCGTCGGGCCATCGAGCCGGGGCAAGACATCGGCGCTGTACGCAGCGGCGAGCGTTTGGGGATCGCCCGAGATGAAGCGCGAATGGAAGACGACCGACAACGCTGTCGAGTTCCTGGCGCAGTTGCACAGCGATTCGGTGCTGATCCTGGACGAGCTGAAGCGGTGCGACCCGAAGGTGATTGCCGAGGCGATCTATACGCTCGGCAACGGCACCGGCCGCAACCGGGCCGCCCAGCGGGGCGGGTTGCGTCCGACGCCATCCTGGGCCGTGCTGTTCCTGTCCTCGGGCGAGCTGACGCCGGAAGCGCACATGGCGACCGTGCGGCTTCAACCGATGGAAGGGCAGCGGGTGCGCATGCCGTCGATACCGGCCGAGCCCGAGGGCTTCATCGGCACCACCTTCGAGACGAATCACGACCTGGAGGGCGGGCGCGAGCTGTCGCAGTACATGGTGCATCAAGCCGCGCTGCACTATGGGCATGCCGGGCTGGCCTTCCTGGAGCGGGTGGCGGCCGAGTTCGATGCGGTGCGGGCACGGCTGCGGACGGGCCTGGAGTCCTTCCGCCATGCCCACGTGCCCGAGACCGCGGACGGCCAGCTATCGCGCATCGCCGACCGCTTCGCGCTGGTGGCGATGGGCGGCGAGCTGGCGACCGAGTGGGGCCTGACCGGCTGGCCCAGCGGCTGGGCGACCGAAGCCGCGGCGGCGTGCTTCTATGGCATGGTGAAGCTGCGCCCCGGCGGCTTCGGCAGCGGCGAGGAAGCCGCGATGCTGCGGCAGGCCCGCACCTTCTTTGCCGAGCATGGGGAAGACCGCTTCGCCGATTGGGGCCGGGCCGAGAACGACGACACCCACCGGCCCAACACCCAGCAGCGGGCCGGCTGGCGCAAGACAGTCAAGGATGCGATCGGCGACGCCGACGCGACCGAGTGGTTCGTGCTGTTCGACGGCTTCAGCCAGCAGATCGCCCAAGGGCACGACCGCGAGGCGATGCTTCGGCTGCTGCGCGAACGCGGGCACCTGGTGCCCGACAAAGGCCGGCCCTTCGACCACTCGGTTCGCCTGCCGGGCATCGGCAAGACCCGCTGCTATCGCATCAAGTCTTCGATCCTGGGGGACATCGGCGACGATTGACCGCCGGCCGGCGGCTGTCAGCGTGGCCCGGTGGGGGGCCGGGGCGCGGGCACCCTTCGCGCGGCATCCGGCGCCGATGGCTTGCCAGTGACAAGCCCCCAAGAATCCGCCGCGGTTCGCTGCTGTCCGATGGCGCCGCCTGTCACCACCTTGTCTCCAGTCGGGCAGGTCCTGGAAAAGTCAAGCGTGACAACGGCTTGCGGTGTTTGTCTCCAGTGTCTCCAGTGTCTCCAGTGGTCTGGCGGGGAAGTGGGCGAGCGATCCCGCAGCGGCTGGCAGACGCACTGACCTCGACCTGGTGCCCGAGCTGCGGGCCAACGCCACCGGCCGTGGTCTGATGCCCGAACTGCTGGCCGGTGCCACTGCTGCGGGTCCTTCCAGCACACCCCCGAAGCGGGTACGAAGCGACCGCGGAATCGCGGTAGTGGTGGGGCTTTCTGGTTGCTTGACAGATTGCTTGACGGCCTAGAGGCTGACGTGTGCGGCCGAACCTCGACCTAGCTGGTGGCACCGGCTGCGACCTGGTGCCCGAACTGCTGGCCCGTGCCAGGAGGTTGCCACCCTGAGACCAGCGCTGCAGCGCCTCGACCCGACCGCGACCTGGTGCCCCAACTGCTGGGCGCTGCCACTGCTGCGGGTCCTTCCAGCCCACCCCCCAAGCGGGTACGAAGCGACCGCGGAATCGCGGTAGCGGGCCTGCGGGCGGCTTTGTACGGGAAGGAATACGGAGTGGCGGCAGGTACGAACGGGCGGTGAGCCTGATCGAGCTTATGGGCGCCGCTGCGGTCCTTGAGGCCGGCGGCCGTGGGGCGGGGGCGAATCTCTGCAGCCCTCATGGTGCAGACCGGTCGGTTACCCCTGTTCGCAACACCGCGAAATTCAAGGGGGGGGTCATCCGAGGGTTGGCAGGTGCGAGAACCTGCCGTAACTGAGGGGAGGGTGGCAGCCCTGCCAGTCTGGGGGCATTGTTGGGGGCATTCCTGCGAATGGGCGATCCGCAAACCCGCATGGATGCTGCACTTCCGAACTTCTTTCGGCTCCCTCCTTCCCTGCGCGCCAGGTCTCCGAGGTGCCAGAAGCCCCGCCACCCTGCGGGGCTCCTTGCTTCTGAGTCCCGATTGCTCCAGCGCCCTGTCGCTCACGTGCTCTCATCCAAGGCAGGCCGTGGGCAACATCGAGCGCCTGATGACCCGCACCGCCACGCCGACGAGTTTCCTTGCACCGTTCGGCACCCGCAGCTTCCGCTTCCAGTGGCCGGCCGACTCCTGCACGGCCTGGGCGCTGGAAATGGAGACGCTGATCCTCGGCTGGTACGTGCTGGTGGAGACCGGCTCGGTGATGATGCTCACGGTCTTCGGCGCGCTGCAGTTCGTCGGCACGCTGGCCGCGCCGCTGCTCGGCACGCTGGGCGACCGGCTGGGCCTGCGCCGGGTCCTGGCGACGATGCGCTTCGCCTATGCGGCGCTGGCCGGCGTGATCCTGCTGCTGACGCTCACCGGCCGGCTGAATCCGGCGGCGGTGCTGGTGGTGGCCGGCCTCGCGGGGATCATCCGACCGTCGGACATCGGGCTGCGCACCGCGCTGGTCGGCGCCACCGTGCCGGCGGTGCACCTGATGTCGGCGATGGGCATCGCCCGCACCAGCATGGACTCGGCCAAGGTCGCCGGCGCCCTGGCCGGCGCCGGCGTGGTGGCCAGCCATGGCATGGCGCCGGCCTACGCGGCGATCACCGCGATCCACCTGGCCGGCGCGCTGCTGACCCTGCGGGTCGACTCCGGGCGCGTCGAATCGGCCGCCGTGCCGGCGCTAGCGGCGTCGGTGCCCGCGCGCCCGTCGCCCTGGCACGAACTGCGCGAGGGACTGGCGGTGATCTGGCGCACGCCGCAGCTGCTGGCCGCGATGAGCCTGGCGGCGCTGGTGAACCTGAGCGCGTTTCCGTTCACCGGCGGGCTGATGCCCTACGTTGCCCGCGAGGTGCTGGCCCTCGACCAGCGCGGTCTCGGCTGGCTGATCGCGGCCTTTGCGGGCGGCGCGCTGGTCGGCTCGCTGGCGATGGGCGCGCTCGGCGGCCGCTTCCGCCCCGGCCGGGCCATGCTGGGCGCGAGCCTGGCCTGGTACGGCTGCCTGGCCGGCTACGTCGCCAGTCCGACGCTCGCACCCGCGCTCGGTTGCCTGGTGGCCGCCGGCATCGCCCAGAGCACCAGCATGCTGGCGCTGCAGATGCTGCTGATGCGCGGCGCCGCAGCGCAGCTGCGCGGTCGGGTGATGGGCGTGCGCATGCTCGCGATCTACCCGCTGCCGCTGGGCCTGCTGATTGCCGGCGCGCTGATCCCGCGGCTCGGATTCCTCGCGACCGCCGCGCTGTACCTGGCCGTCGGCGTGCTGCTGGTGGGTGCGATCGCGCTCGCCTGGCGGTCCGCACTGCTGGCCGCTGACGCGCCGGGCGAAGCCCGGGTGACGCGCTGACGCCGATCGGCGCGGCCGGTCGAAGGTCACGAAGGCGGCGCGGGAGCACAATCGGCCGCCATGATGCTCGAGCCAGGCCCACGACGCTGCCGTCATGCCGGTCTGCGCGCCGCGGCGGCCGCTGTCGTGCTGGCGCTGACCGCCGGCTGCGCGTCGCGATCGATCGAGGTGGCGCCCAGGCCCGGCGATCCTGCAGCCTACGCCGGCTGGAATTGCGACCGGCTGCACGACGAGATCGACAACGTGCAGCGCCAGGCCGCCGAGGTCGCCTATGCGGTCGACGAGCGTGCCGGCAACAACGTGGTCGCGCTCGGCATCGGCGTCACGGTGTTCTGGCCGGCCTTGCTCGCGATGCGGCCCGACGGGCCCGAGTCCGACCAGCTCGCCGAGCTGAAGGGCCGCTACGAGGCCTTGCAGGCGGCAGCCGCGCGGCGGCCTTGCCGACCGCCGTCCGAGGCGATGCCGGCCCGCCGCGCGGCCACGCTGCCGGTGGCGCTGGGCGAACGCCTGGTCTACGAGTCGCGCGACGGCAGCGGCCGGGTGAAGCATCGGCTCGGCATGCAGGTCAGCGCGCTGCGGCGCGACCAGATCGAATACCGCGTCGATGTCGACGGCAAGGCGCTGGACGATGCCTGGCGGCAGGATCTCGCCGGCAACGTGCAGCTCGAGAAGCGCCCGCTGCTGCTCGCCTGGCGGCGCCTGCTCAAGCCCGACCTGGCGCTGGGTCAGGTGCTGTCGGGCGAACTGGCCGCGCCCGACGAGACCCAGCCCAGCGGCCGCCTGCGCGGCCAGGTGGTGGCCACCGGAGCGCAGACGATCGCCGGCCGGCGCTTCGATGTCGCGGTGGTCGAGCTGTTCGGCGAGGTGCCGAGCTCGCGCGGCGGGCTCGACGACCCGAACCAGGCCAGTGCGAGGCTAGACGGCGTGATCGCCGTCGACCGCGCCAGCGGGGTGCTGCTGCGGCTGGAACTGCGCAGCAGCAACAGCGACTACGCGCTGCGCTGGCGGCTGGTGCAGATCGATCCCGCCGCGAACGCCGCCGATGCCGCCAACGCCGCCAACGCCGCCAACGCCACCAGATGAGCCGGCGCGGTTTACCGATCTTTACCCGGTGAACAAGGCGGCGACAAGGGGGGTGGCCAGAATCGTCTTCATCCCAAACCGAACAGGAGAAGACGATGAGCACGATCGCGATGGCGTCGGTCCGCAATCCGCTGCGCCACCTGGCCGCAGCCACGCTGGTCCTGGCGCTGGCCGGGGCCACCGCCACGCTGGTGCAGGCCCAGCCGATGCGCGGCGGCATGATGGGCGGTTACGGCATGGACGGCTGCGTCTACGCGGCCGGCGTCCACGGCCGCGGCGGTCCGGACGGGGCGCTGTTCCCCGAGCGCATGCTCGACTCGGTCGGCGCCAGCGCCGAGCAGAAGACCCGCGTGCACGACATCTTCAAGGCCGCGCAGGCCGACCTGGCGCAGCAGCGCCAGGCCGGGCAGGGCCTGCACCAGCAGATGCTGCAGCTGATGGCCGCGCCGCAGGTCGACGCCGCCGCCGCCGAGGCGCTGCGCCAGCAGCAGCAGGCGCAGCACGACGCGGTCAGCAAGCGCATGCTGCAGGCGATGCTCGATGCGTCGGCGGTGCTGACACCCGAGCAGCGCCAGAAACTGGCCGAGCAGATGACGGTGCGCCGCGACATGATGCAGCGCCATCAGCGCGAACGCCAGCAGTTGCAGGCGCCGCGCAGTTGAAGGCATCCGCCTTGCCGCAGCGCTGCGGCGCCTCACGGTGCCGCAGCGCTGTCGATTGGGGAACCCTGCCGCGATGACTGCCAAGCTGCTGCTGATCGACGACGACAACCGACTGACGGCGATGGTCGGCGACTACCTGCGCGCCAACGGCTTTGCGGTCGACACCGCCGGCTCGCTGGCCGCCGGCCGCGAGCGCCTGCGAAGCCAGCCGTACGACGCGCTGGTGCTCGACCTGATGCTGCCCGATGGCGATGGCCTCGACCTGACGCGCGAACTGCGCGCCGACCTGCGCCTGAAGCGCCTGCCGCTGCTGATGCTGACCGCCCGCGGCGAGCCGCTGGACCGGGTGCTGGGGCTCGAGCTGGGCGCCGACGACTACCTGGCCAAGCCCTTCGAGCCGCGCGAGTTGCTGGCCCGCGTGAAGGCGCTGCTGCGCCGCGCCAGCCCGGGCAACGACGATGTCGAACTGCTGCGCTTCGGCCGGCTCGAGATCGACCTCGCGGCGCGCCAGGCGCGCATCGACGGCAAGCCCTGCGACCTGACCGGCCACCAGTTCGACCTGCTGGTGGTGCTGGCGCAGAGCGCCGGTCGCGTGCTGACCCGCGACCAGATCATGGACGCGCTCAAGGGCCACCCGATGGAGGCCTTCGACCGCAGCATCGACGTGCACATCTCGCGCATCCGGGCCTGCATCGAGGACGACCCGAAGATGCCGCGGCGCGTGCTGACCGTGCGCGGTTCGGGCTACGTGTTCGCGCGCAAGCAGGACGCGCACGAGTAGCACGTGCGTTCGCTGTACCTGCGCATCTGGCTCACCGTGGTGGCCGTGCTGGCGCTGTTCGCGCTGGTCTCGGGCTGGATGTGGCACCGCCATGTCGAGCAGGAACGCGTGCGCTTCGAGGCGGTGGCGCTCGAGCGCCTGGCGGCCTGGGCCGAACTGGTGCAGCGCGCCCTGCCCGGCGCCGACGCGCCGGCGGCCGAACAGGCCGAGGCGCTGCAGGAATGGTCGGACCGGCTGCGGGTGCCGCTGGCGCTGGACGACCGCCGCGGCACCCGCATCGCCGCGTCGGAGAGCTTCCTGCGCCGCGAGGCCGGCGGTGCGCCGAGGGCCAATGCGGTGGTGCTCGACGACGGCCGAACGCTGTGGCTGGCAAGGCGCCCGATGCGCCGCCCGCCGGGTGGCGGGCCGCTGTCCGACGGCGTGCCGGGTGGCGGCTTCGGCGACCCGGGCCCCGGACCCGGTCCAGGCTGGGGCTGGTCCGCCAGAGGCGCTTCGTCGGCGCCATGGCAGCGGTCCGCACGCGGCCCGATGCTGGGCGAGCACATGCCGGGGCCGGCGCTGGGCGATCGCCCCGGCATGCTGGCGCCGCTGCCGGCGCTGCTGCCCTTGCCGTTCGGGCTGCCGTCGGCGTTGGGGCCGCTGGTGCTGGTGGCGCTGTTGTTCGTCGCCGTGGCCGCCGGCGCCTATCCGGTGGTGCGCCGGCTGACCCGCCGGCTCGAGGCCTTGAAGCAGGGCGTGCAGGCCTTCGGCCGCGGCGACCTGGCACAGCGCGTCGACGCCTCGGGCCGCGACGAGGTGGCCCAGGTGGCCGCCACCTTCAACCAGGCGGCCGAGCGCATCGAGGCGCTGGTGCGCAGCCACCAGAACCTGCTGGCCAACGCCAGCCACGAACTGCGCTCGCCGCTGGCGCGGCTGAAGATGGCGGTGGCGATGGTCGACGAGATGCCCGCCTCGCAGCGGGCCGACCTGAAGCGCGAGATCGACACCAATGTCGCCGAGCTCGACGCGCTGGTCGAGGAGGTGCTGCTGGCCAGCCGGCTCGACGCCAGCGCCCCGCTGGACCGCAGCGATCCGGTCGACCTGGCCGGCCTCTTGGCCGAGGAGGCGGCGCGCTTCGATGCCGAGGTCCTGGCCGTCGGCGATCCGGCGGCGCTGCGGGTCAGCGGCAACGAGCGGCTGCTGCGCCGCGCGCTGCGCAACCTGCTGGAGAACGCGCGCCGCTACGGCGGCAGCGAGATCCGCGCCGAGGTCGCGGTCGAGGCCGACGGCCAGCGGCGCATCCGGGTCTGCGACCGCGGCCCCGGCGTGCCGGCGGCGCTGCGCGAGCGCATCTTCGAGCCGTTCTTCCGTCTGCCCGGCCATGCCGAGCGCGAAGGCGGCGTCGGCCTGGGGCTGAGCCTGGTGCGGCAGATCGTCCAGGCCCATGGCGGGCGCGTCGTCTGCGAGGCGCGCGAGGGCGGCGGCAGCTGCTTCGTGATCCACCTGCCCGCCGCGGCAGCGGCCGGGCCGATCAGCGCAGCGTCGCGCCCGGGCTGAGGCCCCTGCGGCGCTGCTGCGCCAGCACCCAGGCCAGCAGAGCGGCCAGCGCCAGCGCCGCCACGCTCAGCCCGCTGGTCGACGCGATCCAGTAGCCCGGCGCGCCCTGCCAGGCCTGCGGCACCGCGCCGCCGAGGTTGAAGGCCAGCGCGTAGCCGCCGCCCAGGCCGACGCCCCACAGCGCCAGCACGTAGATCAGCGTCGGCAGGGTGGCGATGCGCCAGGCGCGCAGCACGAAGGCGGCCAGCGTCTGCACCGCGTCGGCGGCGTGGAACAGCGCCACCCAGGCCAGCAGCGGCAGCGCGGCGGCCTGCACCGTCGGGTTGCCGGTGTACAGCTGCACCACCGGCTCGCGCGCCAGGAAGATCGCGCCGCCGACCAGCAGCGACACCGCCAGCGTGAACTGCAGGCCGTGCCAGCCCAGCCGCCGCGCGTCGTCGATGTCGCCGGCGCCGATGCGCTGGGCCACCAGCGTGCTGGTCGCATTGCTCAGGCCCAGCGGCATCATGAACAGCAGCGACACCAGGTTGGCGGCGATCTGGTGGCCGGCCACCGCGGTCTCGCCCAGCCGCGAGATGAAGATCGCCATGAAGGCGAAGCCGGTGACCTCGACGCCGATGCCCAGCCCCATCGGCACGCCCAGCCGCAGCAGCGCGCGCAGCGACGCGCCGTGCGGCGCGCGCTGGCCCGGCGCCATCAGCTCGAAGCGGCGGTAGAACGGGTCGCGCCGCAGCAGCGCCAGCGCCAGCAGCGTCTGCCCCCACATCGCGATCGCGGTGGCGATGCCGGCGCCCTCCACCCCGAGCGAGGGCAGCCCCAGCGCCGGCACGCCGGCCACCAGCGCCAGCGACAGCGGCACCTTCAGCGCCAGCCCGCCCAGCTGCAGCGCCATCACCGCCTTGGGCCGCGACACCGCGGTGTTGAAGCCGCGGTAGACGGTGAACACCAGCGAGGCCGGCAGCGCCACCGCCAGTGCGGCCATGTAGCCGCGCACCTTGTCGGCGACCTCGGGGCCGGCCTTGGACAGGGCCAGGAACGGCGCTGGAAAGGCCAGCAGCGTGCAGCCCAGCAGCGACAGCGCCAGCGCCAGCCACAGCGCCTGCCAGGCCTGGTGGCCGGCCTCGCGCAGCCGCTGCGCGCCGAACAGCTGGCCGACGATCGGGCTGACCGCCAGCACCACGCCCATCAGCCCGATGAAGATCGTGATGTAGCTCGCGCCGCCGACCGCCAGCGCGGCCAGGTCGGTCGGCGAGTGGCGCGCGACCAGCACGGTGTCGACGGTGCCGAAGCCCAGCACCGCGACCTGGCCGATGAACACCGGCCAGGCCAGCGGCACGATGCGCTGCACGCTGGCGCGCAGCCCGGCGCTGTGCGGCGCGCTCATCGCTCGGACGCTGGGCCGCCCGGCGGCTGGACGGCGCTGGCCGGCGGCGCATCGCCGGGGCCGGGCCGCGCCCGCTCGGCATAGCGGTTGAAGCGCCAGGCCGTGCCTTCCATCGTGATGCGGCGCCAGACCGCGCGCTTCTCGGCCGGACTCAGCCGCGGCCAGTGCTGCACCTCGTCCTCGGTGCGGCCGCAGCCCTTGCACAGCGCGTCGCCCTGGGCCGTCGAGCAGATCGCGATGCAGGGCGCATCGGGCGTCTGCGCGTACCAGGCCAGCCAGGCGCTGCGCGCGGCGCCGCTCAGCGCGGCCTCGTCGGCCAACGCTTCGCGGCAGTAGACCAGCAGCGCATAGACCTCGGCCAGCGCCAGCACCTCGGGGCAGGCGGTGATGCCGTCGGCCGAGGGCGAACGCTCGCGCCACCAGTTGATCGCGGCCTCGATGTCGGTGATGTGGATGCCGGCCATGGGCGCAGGTTGGGGCAGGGCGGAGGGTGCGTTGACCGGCGGGCCCGGGTCTGACCGACCCGACGCGGGGGCGCAGAGCATAGCGCTTCGGCGCTGCCGGCCGCCCGGTCGGGGACATGATGTCCCCGGGCCATCGGCACGCGGTCCCGAGGTGCCGGGGCGACCGTAAGTTGGGGCCTGCCGGCGCGACCAAGAACGATCACTGCTGCCAGGAGACGCGATGCGCCATGCCCCGATCTTCGCCCTGTCCGCTGCCCTGCTGGGCGCACTGGGCCCGGCCCGCGCCCAGACCTGCCAGGCCAGTTCGCCCGAGCAGCGGGTGATGCTGGTCGAGCTCTACACCTCCGAGGGCTGCAACTCCTGCCCGCCGGCCGACCGCTGGCTGTCGACGCTGAAGGATCGGCCGCGCGTGATGGCCGCGGCCTTCCACGTCGACTACTGGGACCGGCTGGGCTGGGCCGACCGCTTTGCCAGCCCGCGCCACACCGAGCGTCAGGCGGCGCAGCAGCGCAGCGCCGGTGCCGGATTCAGCTACACGCCGCAGGTCCTGGTCAACGGCCGCGACTGGCGCGGCTGGCCGACGCTGCCGAAGGACGACACCGCGGCGGTGGTGGGCATCGCGCTGCAGCGCCAGTCGGGGCCGCGGGTGGCCGTCGAGCTGACCGCACTGCGCGGCGCGCCGCCGCGCCTGGCGCTGTGGTGGGCCCTGCTGGAGGACGGCCATGTCTCGCAGGTGTCGGCCGGCGAGAACGTCGGCGTGACGCTTCGGCACGACCACGTGGTGCGCCAGTACGGTCAGGCGCCGGCCTGGGACGCCGCCACCGGCGCGCGCCAGGCACTGGCGTTGTCGGCGCCGCGCCTTGGCGAAGGCGGACGCAAGCTCCGCCTCCTGGTGGTGGTCACCGATGCGCTCACCGGCGCGCCGCTGCAGGCCGCGCAGCTCGACTGCTGAGGCTGCTCGAGACTATTTGGTGCGGCGCGGGCCGCCGAACGGCTTGCCGCCGCCGAAGCCGGCACGCGCCGGCCGGTCGCCGCCGCCGAAGCCTGCGCCACGCGGGCCCTGGCCACGGCTGTCGTGGCGCAAGCCGCCGTCGCGCAAGCCGGCGTGGGGCGCAGCGTCGCGGAACCCACCGCCGGCCGGCCGGCGATCACCGCCGAAACCGCCGCCGAAACCGCCGCCGGCCGGCCGCGAGTCGCCGCGCGGGCCGCCGAAGCCGGGCCGGCCGCGGCCGCCGAACGGCGGCCTGGCGCCGCCGGCCGGGCCGTTCATCGTCGGCGCGGTGTACTTCGGCTCGAGGCCGGCGACCACCGCGACGGCGATCGGCTGGGTGGTGAAGCGCTCGATGCGGCGGATCATCCCGACGTCGCGGCGCTCGGCCAGCGTGATCGCCAGGCCGTTGCGGCCGGCGCGGCCGGTGCGGCCGATGCGGTGCACGTAGTCCTCGGCCTTCATCGGCAGGCCGTGGTTGATCACGTGGCTGATCGTCGGCACGTCGATGCCGCGGGCGGCGACGTCGGTGGCCACCAGCACGCGCAGGTGGCGGTTGCGCAGGTCCTGCAGCACGCGGTTGCGCCGGCCCTGCGGCATGCCGCCGTGCAGCGCCGCCACCGCGTGGCCGATCTGGCCCAGCTTGTAGGCGACTTCATCGGCGTCGCGCTGGGTGCTGGTGAAGACCACGCACTGGTCCATGGCCTGGTCGGTCAGCAGCTGCTCGAGCAGGGCATGTTTGTGGTGCAGGCTGTCGGCCCAGTGCAGGCGCTGCTCGATCGAGGCGTGGGTGTCGGTGTGCCTGTCGACGCTGATGCGCTGCGGCTCGCGGGTCAGCTGCGCCGCCAGCTGGCCGACGCTGCCGTCGAAGGTGGCCGAGAACATCATCGTCTGGCGCGCCTCGGGCAGGGCCTGGGCGACCAGCCTGATGTCGTCGATGAAGCCCATGTCGAGCATGCGGTCGGCCTCGTCGAGGATCAGCATCTCGACATGGGCCAGGACCGCGGCGCCCGAGTTCATCAGGTCGAGCAGGCGGCCGGGGGTGGCGATCAGCAGGTCCAGCGGGCCGCGCAGCGCCTTCAGCTGGGCCGGGTAGGGCACACCGCCGACGATGTGCGCGACACGCAGGCCGGCGACGCCGTGGCCGTAGACCGAGCAGGCCCGCGAGACCTGCTGCGCCAGCTCGCGGGTGGGGGCCAGCACGAGGACGCGCGGGCCGAAGGCCTTGCCCTTCTCGCGGCGCCTGGCCGGGTCGCGCCGGGCGTCGAGGATGCGCTGCAGCGCCGGCCAGACGAAGGCCGCTGTCTTGCCGCTGCCGGTCTGCGACGACACCAGCAGGTCGCGCCCGGTCAGCGCCTGCGGCACGGTGCGTGACTGCACGTCGGTGGGGCTGGTGTAGCCGGCGTGGCCGATCGCCTTGACGATCTCCGGCGCGAGGCCGAGGGCGGCGAACTCGGCGCCGGGGTTCGGGGTCTGCGCGATCGGATCGGCGCCGCGATCGGTGGTTTCCGGGGCGATGTCGTGGGACAGGTCAAAACTCATCATCGACTTTCGGTCAGGCCAGGCTGGCCCCGGTGGCCCCAAGGCCACGGCAGGTCCAGCCACGGCGCCGCTTCAGGGGCGGACAGCCGCAGTGGGTCGCACTTCGATGGAAGGGTGGGGCGGGGAAGGCGACTGGCTGCGCCGATGCGGCCACTGCAAACAGCGGCCGCGGTGCCCAAAACGTCCTGAAGCGACGGCATCGCCGCCAACCAGGACACGAGACGCGGGGCATTCCCGGCGCTTCAGCGCAGGGCCCGGCTCGTAGAGGGTCAGTGGGGATGAACGAAAACGCCAACCGGGGTTGGCGTCAGCCCATGATTATGTCAGAGATCGGCCACGCCTGCCGGGTTTTCCCGCGGCGCGGCGCTCAGGCCGCCAGCGCTTCGATCCGGCCCGCGTCGGCGCGGATCAGGTCGGCGGCCTTCTCGGCGATCATGATCGTCGGCGCGTTGGTGTTGCCGCCGACGATGCTGGGCATGATCGACGCGTCGACCACCCGCAGCCCCTGCAGGCCGTGCACGCGCAGCCGGGCATCGACCACGTCGCCGGGGCC
Organism: Burkholderiaceae bacterium; assembly: GCA_016790515.1. Classification (GTDB taxonomy): domain Bacteria; phylum Pseudomonadota; class Gammaproteobacteria; order Burkholderiales; family Burkholderiaceae_C; genus Pseudaquabacterium. The sequence goes on from JAEUOY010000153.1 coordinate 17,935, forward strand.
GGGTCCCATGCGGCAACTGCCCACCGGGTGGTAGATCGTGTCGGCGTGGTTGCGGATGAAGGCCTCGATCTGCGCGTCGGTCTGCACGCCGGCCGAGGCCGGCAGCTCGCGCCCGCCCAGTGCGGCCAGCGCCGGCTGCGCCAGGATCTGCCGCATGCGCTTGAAGCCGCCGACCATGCGTGCCAGGTCGTCGGGGTCGGCGAAGAAGGCCGGGTCGATCAGCGGCGCGGCCAGCGGGTCGGCGCTGGCCAGCCTGACGCTGCCGCGGCTCTTCGGGTGCAGCAGGCAGACATGGCAGGAGTAGCCATGGCCGAACACCGTGGTGCGGCCGTGGTTGACCAGCTTGCCGATCACGAAATGCAGCTGGATGTCCGGCGCGGCCAGGCCAGGGTCGCTGCGGAAGAAGGCGCCTGCCTCGGCGAAATTGGTCGTCATGCGGCCGCTGCGGTGGTCGCGCCACTCGCGGATGTCGCCCAGCGCCTGCCAGGCGCCGGCCAGCGACAGCCCGAACAGCTCGGTGCGGCCGGGCGTGTCGACGACCTGGACCACGTCGGGGTGGTCGTGCAGGTGCTCGCCGACACCGCCGAGGTCGTGAACCACCGGGATGCCGAGCGACTGCAGGTGGGCACCGGGGCCGATGCCGCTGGTCATCAGTATCTGCGGCGACTGCAGCGCGCCGGCGCACAGCAGCACCTCGCGACGCGCCTCGAGCGTGCTGCGCGCACCGTCGCGCAGCAGCTCGACGCCGGTGGCGCGCCGGCACCGCATCACGATGCGGGTCACCTGGGCGTGAGTGATCACCTCCAGGTTGGGCCGGCCCAGCGCCGGCGCCAGGTAGGCCTTGGCGCTGCTGCAGCGCTCGCCGTTGCGGTGGGTGACCTGGTACCAGCCGACGCCGTCCTGCTCGGGGCCGTTGAAGTCGTGGTTCAGCGGCAGCCCCGCCTGCCGCCCGGCCTCGATGAACTTCGCGGCGATCGGGTTCGGGCAGCCCAGGTCCTGCACGCCCAGCGGCCCGTCGGCGCCATGCAGCGCATCGGCATGGTTCAGGTTGCCCTCGGCGCGCTTGAACCAGGGCAGCACCTCGTCGAACGACCAGCCCGGGTTGCCGGCGGCGGCCCAGGCGTCGTAGTCGCTGCGCTGGCCGCGGATGTAGATCATCGCGTTGATCGAGCTCGACCCGCCCAGCACCTTGCCGCGCGGCTGGTAGCCGCGGCGCCCGCCCAGGCCGGGCTGCGGCACGGTCTTGAAGGCCCAGTTGATGCCCTTGGTCCTGGCCATCAGCGCCAAGCCGGCGGGGCAGTGGATCAGAGCGCTGCGGTCGACGCCACCGGCCTCCAGCAGCGCAACCCGGACCGACGGGTCTTCACTGAGCCTTGCCGCCAGCACGCAGCCCGCCGAGCCGCCGCCGATCACCAGGTAGTCGTACATCGCTTGCCGCCTCCGTCGAATCATGGCCGGTCGCTGTCGACCGGCAAATTCATCATAGCGACGGGGTCGGCGCGGCCGTAGTCTGGGGACCTGCATCTAAAGCGCCACGCCAGTCGAGGCGGTGCATCGTCGCGGCAAGGCAAATAACTGTTACATTGCGCCTACAGACATGCACGAGGCCGTTTCCACAAGGTCTTATTCCCGTTCCGCCTGATGTGATGGCTGCGCCCCGCCGCAGCAACTGCAGAAGGCCGGCCCTGGTTTGAACTCCCGGTTCGACGTTTCTTGAGTGTCTCTGTCCGCGCTGGCGCGAGCCTGCGCGCGTTCTTTCTTCATCCACAGACTCCTACAAGGAACATCCTCGTGAGCAATACCACCCAGACCGGCATCGTCAAATGGTTCAACGACGGCAAGGGCTTCGGCTTCATCACGCCTGAAGACGGCGGCAAGGACCTGTTCGCCCACTTCAGCGAGATCCGCAACAACGGCGGCTTCCGCAGCCTGGCCGAGAACCAGCGCGTCGAGTTCGAAGTGAAGCAGGGCCCCAAGGGCCTGCAGGCCGCGAACATCCGCCCGCTGTAAACGGCTGACGGCCGGGCGCCGCGTGCGCCCGGGCACAAAAAAACCGCAACCTGCCAGGGCTGCGGTTTTTTTTCGGCTGCGCGCCGGGCTCAACCGGCGGGTGGTGGCGCGTTGCCGGAGGGGCTGCCGGCCTCGGCGCCGGCCTCGGGCGGGTCTTCCTGGCTGGCACCCGCGTCGTTGCTGGCAGGGCCCAGCAGCTTCTTCTGCTTCTTCTCTTCGGCCTTGCGCTTCTTGGCCAGTTCGCGCTGGCGTTTCTCGTAACCGTAATTCGGGGTCGCCAAGGCGTTGCTCCTTTGGATCGCTGACGCGCGCCGGTCGCGCGTCGAAGCGGCCCTGCAGCATACGGCAATCCTCGGCGGCGCTGGCCGCCGCACGGCGAGGGTGCGCCACAAAAGCCAAGGGCCACTCGAAAAGTGGCCCTGGAGGCTCCCGGACCGGACAGCAGAGCTGCCGCGGACCGGGTGTCGGCGCCGGGTACGGGTTCCGGTACTCCGCCCATTGCTGCGGTCGGTTGTCGCCTCGACGGGATCGAGTATGCACCGCGGCGGTGACGGCAATGTGACGAACAGCGGGTGCTTGCCGGTGCAGTTCTTCACGCGCGCGCCTCGGCCGGCGATTGCTGCAATGCAAAATGCGAGGTCCTGCCACCTTGCCACCGATCCGGGGAGCGAAGAGCGAGATGCGTTATGTCGTGTTCAACCAGAAGGGTGGGGTCGGCAAGTCGACGATCACTTGCAACCTGGCGGCCATCAGCGCGGCCGAGGGCCTGCGCACGCTGGTCGTCGACCTCGATCCGCAGGGCAATTCCACCCGCTACCTGCTCGGCGCCGGCGCCGACGAGTCCCGCGACACCGCGGCCGAGTTCTTCGACCAGACGCTGAAGTTCACGCTGCGCACCCAGGCGACCGAGGAGTTCATCACCGCGACGCCGTTCGAGAACCTGGACCTGCTGCCGTCGAGCCCGCAGCTCGACGAACTGCACGGCAAGCTGGAATCGCGCTACAAGATCTACAAGCTGCGCGATGCGCTGGCCGCGCTCGACGAGCGCTATGACCGGATCTACATCGACACCCCGCCGGCGCTGAACTTCTACACCCGCTCGGCGCTGATCGCCGCCAACGGCTGCCTGATCCCCTTCGATTGCGACGATTTCTCGCGTCGCGCGCTGTACGCGCTGATGGAGAGCGTGCAGGAGATGCGCTCCGACCACAACCGCGACCTGACGGTGGCCGGCATCGTCGTCAACCAGTTCCAGCCGCGCGCCAACCTGCCGCAGCGGCTGGTGCAGGAACTCGTCGACGAGGGCCTGCCGGTGCTCGAGCCCTACCTGAGCGCCAGCGTGAAGATCAAGGAATCGCACGAGCGCGCGCTGCCGATGGTGCACCTCGATGCACGCCACAAGCTGACGCAGGAATACCTGGGTCTGCACGCGGCGCTGCAGCCGCAGGGCCGGCGCAGGGCGGCGCGCTGAGCGGCGCTCAGCCCGGCGGCGGCGTGGCCGCCGGGGCCTCGATCACGACGTCGGTCGCGGCGGTGGCCACGCAGGGCAGGATCAAGCCGGCGGCCTTCTCGTCGGCCAGCAGGCCGGGCCACTCGACCGCATAGCGGATCTCGCCGCTGACCAGCCGGCACAGGCAGGCGCGGCAGGTGCCGTTGCGGCAGGAGCTGGGCAGGCGCACGCCGGCGGCCCGTGCGGCCAGCAGCAGGCTCTGGCCGGGCGCCACCGGCATCTGCCAGCCGCCCGGCTGGACGCTGAGACGGTGCATCGTCACGGCCGCGCGAAGACCAGCAGCAGGTTGTTTGCCGGCATCGCCACGCGCTCGCGCAGCGCCAGCCCGGCGGCGGCAGCTTCGGCGGCCACGTCGTGCAGCCAGCGCACGCCCCAGCGTGGATCGCGGGCTCGAAGATCGGCATCGAAGGCCCGGTTGCCCGGCGCGGTGGCTTCGCCCTGCACGAGGAAGGGACCATAGAGGATCAGGAGTCCGTCGGGCGAGAGCCACCGCGCCGCGCAGCGCATCAGCGCGCTGCAGCAGGCCCAGGGCGCGATGTGCAGCAGGTTGGCGCAGTAGACGGCGTCCCACGCGGGCTCGGCGGGCAGCGGCCAGGGTTCGGACAGCACGTCGAGCTGCAGCGGCGGCTGCAGGCCGGGGCTGGGGAATTGTGCCGACCAGGCGGCGATCGAGGCCAGCGCATCCGCGGCGGGGTCGGTCGGCTGCCAGGTCCACAGCGGCAGGCCGGCGGCGCAATGCACCGCATGCTGGCCGGTGCCGGCGGCGATTTCGAGCAGCCGCCCTCGCGCCGGCAGCAGGCGCTGCAGCTCGGCCAGGATCGGCGCCTTGTTGCGATCGGCCGCGGCGCTGTGCAGTGCGGCGGGCGGTGAATTCATGCGGGCAGTCTGCCATGCCGAACGCTGGTGCGATGGCCGCTGCGACGGCGCATGGCGGGCAACGGATACTGCGAGCCTCCGACTTGCGCGACTGCAGCGACCATGCCCGACCTCAGCTTCATCCTCGCCGACGGCAGCGAACACGGCTTCGAGGCGCCCGAGGGCGTCAGCGTGATGCAGGCGGCCACCGGCTTCGGCATCGCCGGCATCGTCGCCGAATGCGGCGGGTCGCTGCAGTGCGCGACCTGCCACGTGGTCGTCGATCCGGCCTGGGCCGACAAGCTGCCCGCGCCGTCGGCCGACGAACTGGCGATGCTCGAGTGCACCGCCGCCGAACGCCAGCCGACGAGCCGGCTGTCGTGCCAGATCCGGCTGACGGCGGCGATGAACGGGCTGGTCCTGCGCGTTCCCGAGCGGCAGTACTGACCCGGTTCAGCGCGATCGCGTCGGGATCTGGTTGAACGGCATGCCGCGGTCGGCACGCAGGTCGGCCGGCAGGCCCAGCACCCGCTCGGCGATGATGTTGCGCAGGATCTCGTCGGTGCCGCCTTCGATGCGGGTGGCCGGAGAGCGCAGCAGCATCGCCTGGAACCGCGCCGCCGCGCTGGGTTGCGCCACGTCGGCCAGCACGCCCGATGCACCCTGCAGATCGAGCGCGAAGGCGGCGATCTCCTGCAGCGTGGTGCCGGCCACCAGCTTGCCGATCGAGTTCTCGGGCCCCGGCGTCTGGCCCTTGCTCAGCGCCGAGATGCTGCGGTAGGCGGTGTACTTCAGCCCGCTGGTGCGCACCGCCCAGGTGGCGAGCTTCGAACGCACGGCGGGGTCGTCGATCGCCAGGCCTGCGCCGGTGTCGAAGCTGCGGCAGAACGCCAGCAGTTCGGGGAAACCGGTGGGCATGCCCGCGCCGATCGACAGCCGCTCGTTCATCAGCGTGGTCAGCGACACCCGCCAGCCCTGGCCGACGGCGCCCAGACGCTGGTGGTCGGGCACCCGCACGTCGTTGAAGTAGACCTCGTTGAAGCCCGACTGGCCGTTGACCTGCTTGATCGGCCGCACCTCGACACCCGGGCTCTTCATGTCGAGGAAGAACATCGTCAGGCCGTCGTGCTTCGGGCAAGTCGGGTCGGTGCGGGCGAGGATCATCCCGAAATCGGCGTAGTGCGCACCGCTGGTCCAGATCTTCTGGCCGTTGATGACCCATTCGTCGCCTCGCTGTTCGGCGCGCGTGCGCAGCCCGGCCAGGTCGGAGCCGGCCGCCGGCTCCGAGAACAGCTGGCACCAGATCTCCGCGCCCGAGGCCAGCGGCGGCAGGTAGCGGCGCTTGTGCGGCTCGGCGGCGTAGGCCATCAGCGTCGGCGCGATCATGCCCTGGCCGATGATGAAGATGCCGGCCAGCTTGGCGTAGGGGCCTTCCTCCTGCTGCCAGATCACGCGCTCGATCGGGCTGGCGCCGCGGCCGCCGTACTCGGCGGGCCAATGCAGGCAGGCCCAGCCGGCGTCGGCCTTGGTCTTCTGCCAGGCCTTGGACGCGGCGATCACGTCGCCCGTGCGCAGCGCCGGTTGGCCGAAGCCGGCCAGCTCCAGCTCGGGCAGCAGGTGTTTCGGGGCATTCGCCTGGATCCAGGCGCGGGCCTCGGCGCGAAAGCGCGATTCGTCGGGGGTGTCGTCGAAGTTCATGGTCTTGTTCCGTCGGTTCCGGTCAGGCGGGGCGGCGGGCGTCCTGGGCCCGCACGAGGCGGTCGATCAGCCGGTCTTCCCAGGTCGACAGGCTGCCCAGCGCCAGCGCCAGCAGGTTGGCGCGGCGGTAGTGCAGGTGGCAGTCGAACTCCCAGGTGAAGCCCATGCCGCCGTGGACCTGGATGTTGTTGCGCGCGCAGTGCTGATAGGCCTGGGTCGCGCTGACGCGCGCGGTGGCCGCGGCCTCGGGCAGTTCGGCCGAACCGGTCGACAGCGCCCAGGCGCCGTAGTACGCGTTCGATCGCGCCAGCGTTGCCGACACGTACATGTCGGCCAGCATGTGCTTGATCGCCTGCAGCGAGCCGATCGGCCGGCCGAAGGCGAAGCGCTCCTGTGCATAGTCGCAGGCGGCCTGCAGCGCCTGGTCGGCGCCGCCGACCTGCTCGAAGGCCATCAGCACCGCGGCGCGATCGAACACGGCGTCGACGATCGCCAGCCCCTCGCCGGGTGCGCCCAGCGGCTCGGCTTCGGCCTGGCTGAAATCGATGCGGGCCTGGCTGCGGGTCGGGTCGATCGACGGCAGCGTCTCGCGCTGCACGCCGGTGCCGGTCAGGTCGACCAGGTACAGCGAGATCGCGCCGCCGGTGTCACGTGCTGCGACCACGGCCAGCTGGGCGATGTCGCCATCGGCCACCGGCAGCTTGCGGCCGCTGAGGCGGCCACGCTCGGCGGTGGTCGCCATCGACGCCGCCGTCACCCGCCCGGGGCGCTCGGCCAGTGCCAGCGTGCCGATGGTCCGGCCCGCCGCCAGCGCCGGCAGCCAGCGCTGCTTCTGCGCCTCGGTGCCCGAGTGCAGCAGGCATTCGGCGGCCAGGGCCATCGACGACGAGAACGGCACCGGCGCCACCGCGCGGCCCAGTTCCTCGGCGATCACGCAGAGTTCCAGGTAACCGGCGCCGAGGCCGCCGTAGGTCTCGGGGATCGCGGCGCCCAGGTAGCCCTGGTCGGCCAGGCCCTGCCACAGCTTCGCATCGTAGGACTGCGGGCCGTCGAGCACCGCGCGCACCGCGCTGCGGTCGCAATGGTCGGCGAGGAACCGGCGCGCCTGGTCCTTCAGCTGCTGCTGCTCGGGGGAGAAGTCGAAATCCATGGGGCTCCTGTCCGGTCGTCACCGCGATGGGAGCCGAGTGTGAAGGTCAGGGGGCCGCGCGACCCGTCGCGCGAGGGACATCCGCTGCACGTGCGCCGCGCTCAGCTGCCGGCCGGCTCGGCATCACCGTCGGCCTGCTGCCACCCGGCATCGAGCTTCTGCATGTTCTCGAGGATCTTCAGCAGGTAGTGCAGCGTGTGGGTCACGTCGTTGATCGAGAAGTCGGCCAGGATCTGCTCGTAGTAGGTGCGGATCTTGGGCTGCGCCAGCACCTGCCAGACATGGCGGCCCGGCTCGGTCATGCGCACCACCCGCGAGCGGCGGTCGCGCTCGTCGGGCGCGATCACGACATGGCCGTCGCGCTCCATCCGGCCGATCAGCCCCGACAGGTTCTGCCGGCTGACCATCAGGTAGCGCGCCAGGTCGCCGATGCTCATGCCGCCCTGCGCCTTGTCGCGCGACAGCGCCCCCAGCACCGCCCACTGCTGCGTCGTCAGGCCCTCCTCCTCGACCGCACGGGTGCCGGTTTTATGCAACATATTTGCGCATTGGTAGAGTCTGAAGAACAACCTGTTGGCCAGATCGATCTTGGTAGAGTTCGATTCAGATGCAGGGTTAACCATGATTAATGCCTGTGAAAGTGGGCTTGCAGGAAATTCTCTCACGCTCTAAGATAAGCAACATATTGACGTATCAAGGTGGCCAGATCGGCAAGACCTGGATGCTCCCAACCACACCGCGAGAGGATTCATCATGCAGCGATTCGAGAACCAGACCGTCATCGTCACCGGCGGCGGCGGCGGCATCGGCGGCGCGACCTGCCGCCGTTTCGGCCAGGAGGGCGCCAAGGTCGCGGTGTTCGACCTCAAGCTCGAGGCGGCCGCGACGGTCGCCGCCGGCATCCGCGCCGAAGGCGGCCGCGCCCAGGCCTTCCGCTGCGACATCACCGACCGCGCCAGCGTCGACGCCGCGGTGGCCGCCGCCGAGAAGGAACTCGGCCTGATCGACGTGCTGGTCAACAACGCCGGCTGGGACGTGTTCAAGCCGTTCACCAAGACCGAGCCGGCGCAGTGGGACAAGCTGATCGCGATCAACCTGACCGGCGCGCTGCACATGCACCACGCGGTGCTGCCGGGCATGGCCGCGCGCAGGAAGGGCCGCATCGTCAACATCGCCTCCGACGCGGCGCGGGTCGGCTCGTCGGGCGAGGCGGTGTATGCCGCCTGCAAGGGCGGGCTGGTGTCGTTCTCGAAGACCATCGCCCGCGAGCATGCGCGCCACGGCATCACCGTCAACGTCGTCTGCCCCGGCCCGACCGACACCGCGCTGTTCGCCGAGTACAAGGAAGGCGCGGGCAACCCCGAGAAGCTGATGGAGGCGTTCACCCGCTCGATCCCGCTGGGCCGCATCGGCCAGCCCGGGGACCTGCCCGGCGCGGTGCTGTTCTTCGCCAGTGCCGACGCCGGCTTCGTGACCGGCCAGGTGCTCAGCGTGTCCGGCGGCCTGACCATGCACGGTTGAGCCGATTTCACCCAAGCCGAGGAGACTCTGATGAACTTCGAAGACATCCTGTACGAGGTCCGCAACGGCGTGGCCTGGATCACGATCAACCGCCCGGACAAGATGAACGCGTTTCGCGGCACGACCTGCGACGAGATCATCAAGGCGCTGAACAAGGCGGGCTACGACCGCGGCGTCGGCTGCATCGTGCTGGCCGGCGCCGGCGAGAAGGCCTTCTGCACCGGCGGCGACCAGTCGGCGCACGACGGCAACTACGACGGCCGCGGCACCATCGGGCTGCCGATGGAAGAGCTGCACACCGCGATCCGCGACGTGCCCAAGCCGGTGATCGCCCGCGTGCAGGGCTTCGCGATCGGCGGCGGCAACGTGCTGTGCACGATCTGCGACCTGACGATCTGCTCCGAGAAGGCGATCTTCGGCCAGGTCGGCCCGAAGATGGGCTCGGTGGACCCGGGCTACGGCACCGCTTTCCTGGCCCGCGTGGTCGGCGAGAAGAAGGCGCGCGAGATCTGGTACCTCAACAAGCGCTACTCGGGCGCCGAGGCGGTGGCGATGGGCCTGGCCAACATCTGCGTGCCGCCTGAGCAGCTCGACGCCACGGTGCAGGAATGGGCCGAGACGATCTGCGAGCGCAGCCCGACCGCGATCGCCATCGCCAAGCGCAGCTTCAACATGGACACCGCGCACCAGAGCGGCATTGCCGGCCTGGGCATGTACGCGCTGAAGCTGTACTACGACACCGAGGAGTCGCGCGAAGGCGTCAACGCGCTGAAGGAAAAGCGCAAGCCCGACTTCCGCAAGTACGCGAAGTAGGCCGGCGCGGCAGCCGCCGCACAGCCAGCCCCGGATCCCTCGCGCTGCAGGCGCAGCCACTGCTCGGCTGCGTCAGGGCGCAGCCTTGCCACGAGACAAGCCATGAACCCGTACCTCGACGAAGACCTGGTCAGCCTGGCTGACCACGCCCGCCGCTTTGCGACCGACCGCATCGCCCCAGGCTTCCAGCAGCGCGACCGGACCCGCGTGCTCGAACGCCAGCTGATGCGCGAGATGGGCGAGATGGGCTTCATCGCACCCGAGCTGCCCGAGCGCTTCGGCGGCCAGGGCCTGGGCTGCCTGGCCGCCGGCGTGATCCACGAAGAGATCGCCCGCGCCGACCTGAGCATCAGCTACATCAACCTGCTGGCCTCGCTGAATTCGCAGATCCTGTCGCACCACGGCCGGCCCGAGGTCGTCGCGCCTTGGCTGCGGAAGCTGGTGGCCGGCGAGGCGTTGTGTGCCATCGCGCTGACCGAGCCGCGCGGCGGGTCGGACGCCGGCAACCTGCGGCTGAAGGTCGAGCGCAGCGGCGACCACTACGTGATCAACGGCGAGAAGACCTCGATCTCGGCCGCCGACCAGGCCGACATCACGGTGGTCTTCGGCCGCACCGGCACGGTCGAATCGGCGGCGCACGGCGTGACCGCGCTGCTGGTGCCGATGGACCTGCCCGGCGTCACCACCAACCGATTCGACTGCCACGGCCAGCGGGCCATCGGCCGCGGCTCGATCTTCTTCGAGAACGTGCGCGTGCCGCTGGACCACCGCCTCGGCGAAGAGAACAAGGGCTTCGTGCAGGTGATGCAGGGCTTCGATTTCTCGCGCGCGCTGATCGGCCTGCAGGTGCTGGCGGTGGCCCGGGTGGCGCTGGAGGAGACTTGGAGCCACGTGGCCGAGCGCCAGGCCTTCGGCAGGCCGCTGTCGGCCTTCCAGGGCGTGTCGCACCCGCTGGCCGACTTCGACACCCAGGTCGAGGCCGCGCGGCTGCTGTGCCTGCAGGCGCTGTGGCTGAAGGACAAGGGCGCGCCGCACAGTGCCGAGGCGGCGATGTGCAAGTGGTGGGCCCCAAAGCTGGCCTACGACGTGGTGCACCAGTGCCTGCTGATGCACGGCCACGGCGGCTACGACCGCGGCCCGATGGAGCAGCGCCTGCGCGACGTGCTGGGCTTCCAGATCGGCGACGGCACGGCCCAGATCATGAAGACCATCATCGCCCGGACCCGGGCCGGCCGCCACGCGGTGCCGGCCTGAGCCGCGGCCTGTTCACCGGAGACCCGCCATGGAATTCGACGCCGTCCTGCTGCCGCCCCGCCGTGCCGAGAGCATCGCCAGAGGCTGGTGGATCGACCGCACGATCAACGACGAGCTCGACGCCTGCGTCGAGACCTGCCCCGACAAGCTGGCGCTGACCGCGCTGCGCGTCGAGTCGGGCGAGCTGCGCCGCTTCAGCTACCGCGAGCTGGGCCGCATGGCCGACCGCATCGCGGTGGGCCTGTCGCGGCTGGGCGTAGGCCGCAACGACGTGGTCGCGATGCAGCTGCCGAACGGGTGGCAGTTCAGCCTGCTGTACCTGGCCTGCTCGCGCATCGGCGCGGTCGTCAACCCGCTGATGCACATCTTCCGCGAGCGCGAGCTGTCGTTCATGCTGAAGCACGGCGAGGCCAAGGTCCTCGTCGTGCCCAAGGTCTTCCGCGGCTTCGACCACGAGGCGATGGCCCGCGCGCTGCAGCCGGGCCTGCCGCATCTCGAACGCATCGTCGTGGTCGGCGGCGGCGAGGGACCGGACGACTTCGATGCGCTGCTGGCGACGCCCGCATGGGAGCAGGCGAGCGATGCGCGCGAGATCCTGACCCGCCACCGCCCCGGCCCGGACGACGTCACCCAGCTGATCTACACCTCGGGCACCACCGGCGAGCCCAAGGGCGTGATGCATTCGGCCAACACGCTGATGGCCAACATCGTGCCCTACGCCCGGCGGCTGAGGCTCGGCGCCGACGACGTGGTGCTGATGGCCTCGCCGATGGCGCACCAGACCGGCTTCATGTACGGGCTGATGATGCCGATCCTGCTGCGCGCCAGCGCGGTGCTGCAGGACATCTGGGATCCGAGGCGGGCGGTCGAGGTGATCCGCGCCGAGGGCGCCACGTTCACGATGGCGTCGACGCCCTTCCTGTCGGACCTGACGAAGACGGTGCAGGACAGCGGCCTGGCGGTGCCCAGCCTGCGCAGCTTCCTCTGTGCCGGCGCGCCGATCCCGGGGCCGCTGGTCGAGCAGGCGCGCAGGACCCTGGGCACGAAGATCGTCTCGGCCTGGGGCATGACCGAGAACGGCGCCGTCACGCTGATCGAGCTCGACGACGACGACGCGCTGGCCTGCGCCACCGACGGCCATCCGCTGCCCGGCGTCGAGGTGAAGGTGATCGATTTCGACGGCCGCACGCTGCCGGCCGGCGAGGTCGGCAAGCTGATGGTGCGCGCCTGCTCCAACTTCGGCGGCTACCTGCGCCGACCGCACCTGAACGCCACCGACGCCGAGGGCTGGTTCGACACCGGCGACCTGGCGCGCATCGACGCCCAGGGCTACATCCGTATCAGCGGCCGCAGCAAGGACGTGATCATCCGCGGCGGCGAGAACATTCCGGTCTTCGAGATCGAGGCGCTGCTGTACAAGCACCCGGCGGTGGCGCAGGCGGCGATCGTCGCCTATGCCGACGAGCGGCTGGGCGAACGCGCCTGCGCGGTGGTCGTGCCCAGGCCGGGGCAGACGCTGGACCAGGCCGGGATGGTCGAGTTCCTGAAGTCGCAGAAGGTCGCGCTGCAGTACATCCCCGAGCGCCTGGTCGTGCGCGACGCGATGCCGGCCACGCCCTCCGGAAAGATCCAGAAGTTCAAGCTGCGCGACATGTTGCGCGACGGCTCGCTGTGAAGCACGGGCCTTGGCGCCCCACCCAGGAGACATGACCATGAAGACCACTTTCGCCTGCAAGGCGCGCCGCGCGACGATCGCCGCGCTGGCCGCGGCCGGCCTGCTGGGCACCGGCGGCGCCGCGCTCGCCCAGGCCGCCTGGCCGGCCAGGACCGTGCGCATCGTCGTCGGCTTTGCCCCCGGCGGCACCACCGACGTGATGGCCCGCGTGATCGCCCAGGGCCTGACCGAGGCGCTGGGCCAGACCGTGATCGTCGACAACAAGCCCGGCGCCAGCGGCAACATCGCCGCCGGCGATGTGGTCAAGGCCATGCCCGATGGCTACACGCTGCTGGTTGCGCCGACCTCGGTCGAGACCGCCAACCCCTCGCTGTTCAAGTCCGGCATCCTGCCCTCGCGCGACCTGACGCCGGTGATGGGCATCGGCCGCACGCAGATGTACCTGATCACCCGGCCGGGACTGGAGGTCAAGGACGCCAGGCAGCTCGTCGCGCTGGCCAAGGCCAACCCGGGCAAGCTGTCGTATGCCTCCTCGGGCACCGGCACGCCGCCGCAGCTGGCCGGCGAGCTGTTCAAGCAGAGCACCGGCACCTTCATCACCCATGTGCCGTACCGCGGTGCCGCGCCGGCGCTGCAGGACGTGATGGCCAGCCAGGCCGACATGGCCTTCGACCCCGGCATCGCCTTCCCGCACATCAAGTCGGGCAAGGTCAGGCTGCTGGCGGTGGCCAGCGACAAGAAGTCGCCGTTCTTCCCCGACGTGCCGACCTACGCCGACCTGGGGCTGAAGGACGCCAGCCTGGACATCTGGTTCGGCCTCTGGGTGCCCAACAACACCCCGGCCGAGGTCACTGCGCGCCTGAGCCGCGAGCTGACCAAGGTGCTGGCCGGCCCGGCGCTGAAGCAGCGCTTCGGCGACCTGGGCGCCGAGCCGGTGGCGCTGGAGACGGCCGATTTCAGGAACCTGCTGGCCCAGGAAGCCAAGACGCTGTCGGCGCTGATCCGCGACCGCAAGATCATCGTCGAGTGAGGCCATGAACACCGACGCCCCCATCCTCACCGAAGCCATCGGCCGGGTCGGCCTGATCACGCTGAACCGGCCGCGCCAGCTCAACGCGCTGAACGACGCGCTGATGGACGCGCTGGGCCAGGCGCTGCTGGGCTTCGATGGCGACGAGGCGATCGGCGCGATCGTGATCACCGGCAGCGCCAGGGCCTTCGCCGCCGGCGCCGACATCGCGGTGATGGCCGACTGGAGCTACATGGACGTCTACCGCAGCGAGTTCATCACCCGCAACTGGGAGACGATCCGCCGCGTGCGCAAGCCGGTGATCGCCGCGGTGGCCGGCTTCGCGATGGGCGGCGGCTGCGAGCTGGCGCTGGCCTGCGACATCGTGGTCGCCGCTCGGGGCGCGAGCTTCGCGCTGCCCGAGGTCAAGCTGGCGATGTTGCCCGGCGCCGGCGGCACGCAGCGGCTGCCGCGGGCGATCGGCAAGGCCAAGGCGATGGACCTGTGCCTGTCGGCGCGAACGCTGAGCGCCGACGAGGCCGACCGCTACGGCCTGGTCTCGCGCGTCGTGCCCGACGAGCGCCTGCTCGACGAGACGCTGGCGCTGGCGGCCCGGATCGCCGGCTACTCGCTGCCGGCGCTGATGGCAATCAAGGAGTCGGTCAACCGGGCCTTCGAAGGCCCCCTGAGCGAAGGCATCGGCTTCGAGCGCCGCCAACTGCACGCGCGCTTCGCCAGCGAGGACGCGCACGAGGGCATGCACGCCTTCCTCGACAAGCGAGCGCCGCAGTTCAGGCACCGCTGATCCTCGGCCGGGCGATCGCCGGCATCGCGGCGTCCAGCCGATCGTCGCAGCGATATTCTTCGCGCCTGGCGAGGAGGACGCACGATGCATGCACCCACGGCCGAATGCAAGGTCGGCCTGATCGGCTACGGCTACGCCGGGCACACCTTCCACGCGCCGCTGATCCGCGCCACGGCGGGCCTGCAACTGGCAGCGGTGGCCAGCAGCGATGCGCAGAAGGTGCATGCGGCGCTCGGCACCGGCATCGAGGTGATGGCGGCGCAGGCGCTGATCGCGCGCGACGACCTGGACCTGGTCGTGATCGCGACGCCGAACGAACTGCACCACCCGCTGGCGCTGGCGGCGCTGCGTGCCGGGCGCCATGTGGTGGTCGACAAGCCCTTCGCGCTGGACGCGGGCCAGGCCGAAGAACTGGTCGCCGAGGCCGAGCGCGGCGGCCGTCTGCTCAGCGTGTTCCACAACCGGCGCTGGGACAGCGACTTCCTGAGCCTGCAGCAGTGGCTGGCCGGCGGCCCGGTCGGCCGGCCGGTGGAGCTGGTCTCGCAGTTCGACCGCTTCCGGCCGCAGGTGCGCCAGCGCTGGCGCGAAGGTGCCGGCCCCGGCGCCGGACTGTGGCTGGACCTCGGCCCGCACCTGGTCGACCAGGCGCTGCTGCTGTTCGGCCCGCCCACGGCGATCACGCTCGACCTGGCGATGCTGCGCGACGGCGCGCAGGCCGACGACTGGTTCCACGCGCTGCTGCGCTGGGACCGCGGGCCGATGGCCGGCGCACGCGTGCAGCTGCATGCCAGTGCGCTGGCGGCCCGGCCCGGCGCGCGCTTCACGCTGCATGGCACGCGGGGCAGCATCAGCGTCGACGGGCTCGATCCGCAGGAGGACGCGTTGAAGGCCGGCGCCAGCCCGGCGCAGATCGCCGGCGCCGACTGGGGCCGGGACACCCGCCAGGCGATGTTCTGGGCCGGCGACGCCGCGTCGGCCGAGGCGCTGCCGCTGGTCAACGGCCGTTATCCCGGCTACTACGCCGGCATCCTGCGGGCGCTGCGCGGCGAGGCCGACGCGCCGGTCACGGCCCGGCAGGCGCTGCTGGTCCAGCGTGTGCTCGATGCCGGCCGGTCGAGCGCCCGGCTGCGCTGCGAGCAGGCCCTGGCGCTCGATTGAAGCGCCGGCGGCCGACCTACACGATGTCGAGTTCGGGATAGCGGCGGAAGATGCCCTGCTCGTTGAACGGGAGGCGCCGATCGCTTCTCAGGTAGGCCGCCACGCGGGGCAGGGCAGCGACGCGGTCGTGCAGTGCCACGATCGCCGGCGTCTCGGCCAGCGCCCGCTGCGACGCATTCGGGAAGGCGTAGCGCAGGCCTTCGATCAGCTGGAACAGCGACAGGTCGGCATAGCTCGGCCGGCCACCGACGAGAAAGCGGGTGCCGGCCGGGTTGCGCTGCACGGTCGCCTCGAACCACTGCAGGAACTTCGGCATCCGCAGCCGGCAGAACTCGGCGGCGCGGCGCCGCGCCTCGGGCCGCTGGTCTTCGTAGTACAGGCTGGCGCCGACCGGGTGGTGGGTGTCGTGGGCCTCGGCCACCATGTCGGCGATCGTCAGCTGGATCTGCTGGGTCCAGACCCGCACGGGCTCGCTGCGGCCGACCAGCTTCAGCGTCGGCGCGAGGTACTGCAGGATCAGCGCGGTCTGGCCGACCACGATCGCGCCGTCCTTCAGGAACGGCGGCGCGAACGGCGGGTGGGCGAGCTGCGGGTCGTCGAGGCAGCGCAGCATCGCCGCCTCGCCCAGCCCGGCGCCGTCGGCGCCGTCGGCGCCGCGGGCAACGTCGACGTACGGCGCGCCGGCGGCCTCCAGCGCCAGCCGGACGAATTCACCGCGTCCCTGGAGGGTCGGCCAGTAGTGCAGTTCGTAAGCCATCGCTGGCACTGTAGCCTGCGATCATCGCGACTTCGACACACACGATCGGCGACACGATGGCGACAGCGGACATCCAGGCGGACATCCAGGCAGTGATCTGGGACTTCGGCGGCGTGATCAGTTCGTCGCCGTTCGAGGCCTTTGCGCAGTTCGAGCGCGAACGTGGCCTGCCGGCGAACTTCCTGCGCCGGGTCAACGCGACCAACCACCTCGACAACGCCTGGGCCCGTTTCGAGAGCAACCGCATCGACCTGGCGGCCTTCGACGAGGCCTTCGCCGCCGAGAGCGCCGCGCTGGGCCATGCGGTGCGCGGCCGCGAGGTCGTCGCACTGCTCGGCGGCACGATCCGCCCGGCGATGGTCGCGGCGCTGCGCCGGCTGCGCGAGCAGCTGAAGATCGGGCTGATCACCAACAACGTCGCGAGCAGCGAGCACGACGGCTTCGACCCCGGCCGGCGCGGCGAGGTGATCGCGCTGTTCCACCATGTGATCGAGAGCTCGAAGGCCGGGCTGCGCAAGCCCGACCCGGCGATCTACCGGCTGATGACCGACGCGCTGGGCGTGGCGCCCGAGCGCGCGGTGTTTCTCGACGACCTGGGCGTCAACCTGAAGCCGGCGCGGGCGATGGGCATGCGCACGATCAAGGTCGAGGACCCCGACGAGGCGCTGCAGGCGCTGGAGGGCTACGTCGGCTTTGCACTGCGCGACGCGCCCGGGTGATGCGCCCGGGTGATGCGCCCGGGTGATGCGCGCCGGCCACGGTCACCGCCGTGACCTCGCCCGCTTGCGCGGGTTTTCGACCCGCTACTTCTTCTTCGGCTCGGCCGGCTTGTCCTGGCCGGGCTTGGGCGCGTCGCCGAGCACCGTCTTCAGCGGGCAGATCGACACCGCCGGGCATTTCGCGCAGCCGGCAACCACCGCGATGGGGCACAGCGTCATGGTGTTTCCTTTCGGTTCGGTGAAGGGGCGAGCATACGTCCGAAGCGGTTCAGCCGCGCTGCCGCAGGCAGCGGTCGAACAGGCCGAACAGCCGCTCCCAGTGGCGCTCGGCGGCCGGCCGGTCGTAGATGCCGGCGCGCAGCGGGAACACGAAGCCGTGCTCGACGCCCGGGTACCACTCGATGCGGTGTGGCGCGGCGGCGGCCTGCAGCGCCGACTCGAGCTTCTCGATGTCGGCCGGCGGCGCCCATTTGTCGATCTCGGCGCAGGCGAAATAGCTCTCGCAGCGCAGCCCGGCGGCGACGCGGTGCGGTGAATCGCTCTGGTCGGTGGCCATGTTGGCGCCGTGGATCGCCGCGATGCAGCGCAGCCGCTCGGGGAAGGCCGCCGCCGCCCACACCACGAAGGGCCCGCTCATGCAGTAGCCCACCGCGCCGACGCGGCTCGCGTCGGCCTGCGGCTGGGCGTCGACGAACGCCAGCATCGCCGCGGTGTCGGTTTCGGTGGTCTGGCGGTCCAGCGTGCGCATCAGCGCGAACATCTCGGCCATCGCCGGTTCGGTGCGCTCCTTCAGCCAGAAGTCGCGCGTGCTGCGGTAGTACAGGTTGGGCAGCACGACGAAGTAGCCGACTGCAGCCAGGCGCCGCGCCATGTCGTGCAGTTCCTCGCGCTTGCCGGGTGCGTCCATGTAGAACAGCACCACCGGGAACGGGCCGGCCTCGTCGGGGTGGACGACGAAGCTGTTCATCGCGCCGTCGGCGGTGGCGATGTCGAGATGGTGTTCGACCATGGTCGGGGCCTCCGTCAGACCGGCATGCGCGCCGCGGCGGCCGAGTCGAGCGCGCCTTCGCCGCGGGCGATCGCGGCGTCGTACATCGCGGCGACGCCGGGCATCACGAACAGATCGACGCCATGTCGGGCGGCCTCCTCGATCATCAGCCGCACGTCCTTGCGGGCCATCGCGATCTCGAACGAGGGGTGGCTGAAATCGCCCGCGGCGATGCGGGCGGCCCGCGCCGGCAGGAACTGGCCGGGGTTGAAGTGCTCGAACAGCGAGAAGGCCTCGGCGGTGCCGATGCCCACTGCATGCGCCAGGCGGTTGAGGTCGCCCAGCACGCCCATCATGCCGATCAGCGTCAGGTTGCCGAACAGCTTGAAGGCCGCGGCGCGCTCGGGCGCCGGGCCCAGGTACAGCAGCTTGCCGGTCATCGGCTGCAGGGCGCCCAGCAGCGCATCGTGACGGGCCCGGTCGCCCGACACCAGCATCAGCCCGGTGGCGTCGGCGGCGTTGGCCGGTCCCATGAAGACCGGGGCGTGGACGAAGACCCGGTCGCGCGCGTTCCAGCGCGCGACGCGCTCGGCAGTGGGTGCGACCGCGGTGGTCGTGTGGTCGACGATCCAGGTGGTCTGCGGGATCAGCCCGGCCAGCGGTTCGAGCACCGCGTCGACCGCGGCGTCGTCGGACAAGGACAGATGGATGCGCTCGACACCCACCAAGGCTGACGCCGGATCGTCGAAGGCCCGGATGCCGTCGGCCACCAGCGCCTGCGCCTTGGCCGGGCTGCGGTTCCAGACGTTGACCTGATGGCCGTTGGCGCGCAGCCGGCGCACGAAGCCCGTGCCCATCAGGCCGGTGCCGAAGAAGGCGATGTTCATGGGACTCGTCCTCGTGGATGTCGAGACGGCACGATACCCGCTTCGGCCCGGCGCCGGCATCCGGGCCAGGCCCGGCAACCGCAGGGTCGTGGGCGGCGAGCGATCACAATGCGGTCCCCTTGCCAGCCCGGCCCAGGCCATGCAGACCCTCCTGTTCGAGTTGCGCGGCGAGTTCATCACGCTGGACCGCCTGTTGAAGGCCACCGGCCTGGCGCCCAGCGGCGGTGCCGCGAAGGCCATGGTGGCCGAGGGCAGGGTGCAGGTGGACGGCCGCGACGAACTGCGCAAGACCGCCAAGCTGCGCGCCGGCCAGGTCGTCGGCCTCGCCGGCGTGCGCATCACGCTGGTGCCGTCGACCCCGCAGCCGACCCCGCCGCCGGCGGCCTGAACCCGGTCTGCGACAATCCGGCCCAGCGCCGGTTTCGTGCCCCCGAAGCCGGCGCTTTCCATTCCACGGGGCCATGTCGAGGACAACCATGCTCAAAAACCTCAGGCGCGCCGCCACGGCTGCGCTTGTCGCTGCCGCGGCCGTCGCGGCCATCATTCCCCCCGCCGCGGCCCGTGCCGCCCCGTTGCAGGCCTGCTTCGTCTACGTCAGCCCGGTCGGCCAGGCCGGCTGGAGCTACCAGCACGACCTGGGCCGGCAGGCGATGGCCCAGGCGCTGGGCTCGCAGGTGCAGACCCGTGTCGTCGAGAACGTGCCCGAAGGCGCCGACAGCGAACGGGTGATGCGCGACCTGGCGGCGCAGGGCTGCGGCCTGATCTTCGCGACCAGCTTCGGCTACCTGGAGCCGGCGCTGCGCGTGGCGGCCGAGTTCCCGCAGGTCAGGTTCGAGCAGGCCGGCGGCTACAAGACCGCGGCCAACCTGAACACCTACGACGCCCGCTGGTACGAGGCGCGCTGGCTCGCCGGCTGGCTGGCCGGTCGGATGAGCAGGACCGGCGTCGCCGGCTACGTCGTCGGCTTCCCGGTGCCCGAGGTGGTGCAGGGCATCAACGCCTTCGCGCTGGGCATGCGCGCGGCCAACCCGAAGGCCTCGGTCCGGCTGGTCTGGCTGAACACCTGGTTCGACCCGACGCGCGAACGCGAGGCCGCGCTGACGCTGATCGGCCAGGGCGCCGACGTGCTGACCAACCACAGCGCCTCGCCCGCGGTGGCCCAGGCCGCCGAGGAGAAGGGCGTGATGCTGCTGGCCTACCAGAGCGACATGTCGCGCTTCGCGCCAACGGCGCAGCTGGCGGCGGTGAGCCAGCACTGGGGCGGCTACTACACCCGGGTGGCGCGCGCGGTGATCGCCGGCAGCTGGAAGCCGCAGCCGGTGCGGGGCGGCATGAAGGACGGCATGGTGCAGTTGTCGGCGCTGGGCGCCCGTGTCCCGGCCGGCCTGAAGGCGGAGCTGGCGCAGCACCAGCAGGCGATCGTCGACGGCCGGCTGGTGCCCTTTGCGGCGCCGCTGGTCGACAACACCGGCCACAACCGGCTGGCAGCCGGTGCGCTGGACGACGCCGCGATCGCCGGCATGGACTGGCTGGTGCAGGGCGTCGGCGGCAGCCTGCCGGGCCGCTAACCGCTAACCGCCAGCCGCCCGCCGCTGCGGCTACCAATGCGCCGGCGCGATGAAGCCCCGGTTCAGCAGCGCGAACAGCCGGTGGTCGCGCCAGGCACCGTCGATGTACAGGTAGTCGCGCGCCAACCCCTCGTCGGCAAAGCCCAGCCGCGCCAGCACCGCCAGGCTGCGATGGTTCTCGGGCCGCACGCCGGCCTGCAGCCGGTGCAGGTTGATCGCCGGCGCGAAGGCCTCGGCGATCACCGCCAGCAAGGCCTCCTGCATCAGCCCCCAGCCCTGGGCGGCGGCATCGAGCGCGTAGCCGAGGTTGGCGTTCTGGAACGGCCCGCGCGACAGGTTCGACAGGC
This sequence comes from Burkholderiaceae bacterium, assembly GCA_016790515.1. Lineage (GTDB taxonomy): Bacteria > Pseudomonadota > Gammaproteobacteria > Burkholderiales > Burkholderiaceae_C > Pseudaquabacterium. Next base: position 38,659 of record JAEUOY010000153.1, read on the forward strand.
TGACGCTGCCGATGATGCGGCGAGGTTCGTCGGCCACCGTCAGCCACCAGCGGAAGGCCTCGCCGGCTTCGAAGGCCGCGGCGCCGCTGAGCAGCCGGCGCTGGATCGCCCCGGGTTCGTCGTCGTCGGGCGCTCGCGGCGGGTCCCAGCGGGCGAAGTGGTCGCGGTTGCGCTCGAAGTAGTCCGCCACCGCCTGCGCCTGGCCTAGCGCCGGGTCGGGGTCGGGCGCGATCAGGCGCAGCCGCAGCGTGTCGATGCGGGTGCGGACGTCAGGCATGGGCGCCGCCCTGGTGCCCAGGCTATCCCGCAACCGGTACGGCCTCGAGCGCCTGTGCCAGCGCCGCGGCTGCCGGCCCGAAGGCATAGGCGTCCATCGCCAGGCAGCCATAGGTCAGGCTGGCATGGATGCGCCGCGCCGCGGGCCGCTGGCCGCCGCCGGCGCCGGCGGCGACGTAGAACGGCAGCAGGTGTTCGTCGGTCGGGTGCATCAGCACGCCGTGCGGCGCCTGGCGGCGGTAGTCGAGCAGCGCGGGCCAGTCGGCTGCCGCGCTGCGCTCGGCCCACCAGCGGCGGAAGGCGGCGCTCTCGGCGATCTCGGGGGCGTCGATCGGCGGCCGGCCGCCGGAGAACACCATGCGCAGGTTGTGGGTGAGGCTGCCGCTGCCGTAGACCAGCACGCCTTCGTCGGCCAGCGGCGCCAGGGTCTGGCCCAGCGCGAACAGCCGCGCCGGGGTCCAGTCGGGCGGAAAGGCCAGCGGCAGCACGGGGATGTCGGCGCCGGGCCAGACGAAGCGCAGCGGCGCCCAGATGCCATGGTCCAGCCCGCCGTCGGTCGTGGTGTGCACCGGCAGCCCGGCGGCGGCGACCAGGCCGGCCACCCGCGGCGCCAGCTCGGGCGCGCCGGGGGCGTCGTAGCGCAGCCGGTACAGCGGCTCGGGGAAGCCCGAGAAGTCGTGCACCGTGGTGTGCTGTGCGGCGGCCATCAGCACCGGCTCGCGGGTCAGCGAATGCGCCGAGATCGCCAGGATCACGCGCGGCCGAGCCATCATCGCGCCCAGCCGTTGCCAGAAGGCACCGGCCTCGCGCGGTTCGAGCGCCGTCATCGGCGAGCCGTGGGACAGGAACAGGGGGGCGAGGGTGTCGGGCATGACTCGATTACAGCAGCGCCGGCACGGCGGCGGGTTCGAAGGCCTTGCATGCAGGGTTCAGGCGGTTTGCGCCTGCGCCGCGACCGCTGGCGGGTGCCCGGATTCGGCGCTGTCGCCGGCCGTGCGACGGGCATGGTCGAGCAGTCGATCGAGCAGCCGGCTGAACTGCTGCAGTTCGGCGTCGTCCAGACAGGCCACGATCTCGCCGTTGCGGCGTTCGATCACCTGCATCACGCGCTGCCACACCTGCCGGCCCGGTGGCGCCAGCGTCAGCACGACACCGCGCCCGTCGGTCGCGCTGGCCTCCTTGCGCACCAGGCCCTGGTCGACCAGCGACTGCGCCGCGCGGCTGGCCTGGCCCTTGTTCAGGTTGGCCCGCTGCGCCAGGTCGTTGACCGACAGCGGGCTGAACGCGCCGATCGCGGCCAGGCAACGGCCTTCGCTGAACGGGATCCCGGCATCGGTTTCGTAGGCGGCCTGCGACACCCGGTCGGTGACCTTGGCCAGCACGTGCAGCCGGTGGGTGATGGTGCGGTCGAGGGCGATGGCAGGGCGCTTGGGCGGGGTCACGGAAGGTCCTCGTCGGCTGGATCGGGTATCGCCGGCCGACTGTAGCGGGCATCGGTTGCGCGAGCAACCAATCGGCCGGACAAGTTGCGCGCGCAACCAGCGTTTACCCGGATGAACTTCTCAGCGGGTCGGCGATAATGGTTGCGTTCGCAACGAAAAGGGCCTGCCCGGGCGCGCCGCACCGGGAACGTCGACCATGCACCGTCCAACCACCGAAGCCCGCCCATCGATCTACTACGACTACCGGGTCCACACGCCCTGGCTGCCTTCGGCGCATCCGGTGCGGCACCGCCACAAGGTGGTGATCTGCGGCTCCGGACCGGCCGGCCTGGTGGCCGCGCTCGAACTGGCCCGCCACGGCGTGCCGAGCGTGGTCGTGACTTCGGAACTGCAGGTGTCGCAGGGCAGCCGCGCGATCGTCTTCACGCGGCGGTCGATGGAGATCCTGCAGCAGGTCGGCGTCGCCCGGCGCCTGACCGACAGCGGCCTGCCCTGGCGCTTCGGCAATTCGTACTACCGCGGCCAGCGCGTCTTCCGCATGGAAGCGCCGCACGACGGCGACGACCGCTTCTACCCGATGCTCAACATCCAGCAGCAATACCTGGAGGAGTACCTGCTCGACGCCTGCCAGGCCAGCCCGCTGGTCGACCTGCGCTGGGGCAACAAGGTGGTCGAGGTCGCGCAGCAGGCCGGTTTCGCCCGGGTCGGGATCGACACGCCCGAAGGCCCCTACACGCTGGAGACCGAGTGGCTGGTCGCCGCCGACGGCGGCCGCTCGACGATCCGCTCGCTGCTGAACCTGCAGCTCGAAGGCGCCTCCTACGAGGGCCTGTTCGTCATCGCCGACATCCGGATCGACCTGCCGCTGCCGACCGAGCGCCTGGCCTTCTTCGACCCCGAATGGAACCCGGGCAACACGATCCTGATGCACCGCGAGCCGCACGGCATCTGGCGCGTCGACTACCAGTTGCCGCCCGGCGAGACGCCCGAGCAGGCCTTGCGGCCCGAGTCGCTGAAGGCGCGCATCGATGCCCAGCTGGCGATGATCGGCCATGCCGGCGCGCGCTGGGAGATGGACTGGTGCTCGGTCTACTCGGCGCGCACGCTGACGCTGCCCGACTACGTGCACGGCCGGGTGATCTTCACCGGCGACGCCGCGCACCTGCTGCCGATCTTCGGCGTGCGCGGCGCCAACACGGCCTTCCAGGACGCGCAGTCGCTGGGCTGGCAGCTGGCCTTCGTCGTCATGGGGCTGGCCGGACCGGCGCTGCTGGCCAATCACAGCGCCGAGCGGGTCGGCGCCGCGCGCGAGATCATCGACGAGGCCGGCAAGAGCACCCGTTTCATGGCGCCGCCCAGCCGCGGCTTCCGGCTGCTGCGCGACGCGGTGTTGTCGCTGTCGCTGACGCAGGCATTCGTGCGCCCGCTCTACCACTGGCGCACCTCGCGGCCGCACGAGTACAGCCGCTCGAGGCTCAACAGTGCCGGCGACGACAACGCGCTGTTCAGCGCTGGCCCGGGCCACGGCGCGCCGCCGCGCAACATCCGCCTGTCGGCCGACGACTTCCTGCTCGACCACCTCGGCGGCGGCTTCGACCTGCTGTACTTCACCGAGGCCGACGCGGTGCCGCAGCCGCTGCAGCAGGTGATCGCTGCCGCGCGCGGGCGCGGCGTGCCGCTGAAGCTGACCGCCGTCGGCGCGGCGCGGCCGGTGGCCGGCGCCGACCTGACGCTGGCCGACGCCGACGGGCATTTCCGCCGCCGCTACGGCGTGCCGGCCAGCGGCGCGGCCTACCTGCTGCGCCCCGACCAGCATGTCTGCGCGCGCTGGCTGACGCTCGACGCCACCCGGCTGCAGGCGGCGCTGAACGCCGCGCTGCCCCAGTGATCGACAGGAGAAGCCGATGACCACTCCCCATAAGGGCCTGACCATCCCCGGCCTGGAGACCGTCTACGACGCGCTGGCCAGCGCGATCGACCAGGCCGGCGCCGACAGGACCGAACTGTTCCTGGTCAAGCTGGCGCTGCTCAATGCCCAGGCGCTGGCCGACCCCGAGCGCTTCCAGCAGCATCTGCAGGTCGCGCTGCAGGACCTGTGACGCCGCCGCGGCGTCACCGCACCGCGCCGCTCAGCCCAGGCGCTGGCGATGCCGGGCGATCTGCGCCAGCACCTGCGTCGGCGCGGTGCCGCCGCGCACGTCGCGCGCCTCCAGCGAGCCGCGCAGCGTCAGCACCCCGGGCGCGTCGTCGCCGATCAGCGGATGCAGCGCCTTCAGCTCGGCCAGCGGCAGCTCGGCCAGGTCGACGCCCTGCTGCAGCCCCAGCTTCACCGCGTGGGCCACGACCTCGTGCGCATCGCGGAACGGCAGGCCCTGCTTGACCAGGTAGTCGGCCAGGTCGGTCGCGGTGGCGTAGCCGCGCCGCGCCGCGGCGGCCATCGCCGCCGGCTTCACGACGATGCCCTCGACCATTTCGGCCATGATGCGCAGCGTGCCGGCCAGCGTATCGACGGTGTCGAACAGCGGCTCCTTGTCCTCCGGGTTGTCCTTGTTGTAGGCCAGCGGCTGGCCCTTCATCAGCGTGATCAGCCCCATCAGGTGGCCGACCACGCGGCCGCTCTTGCCGCGCGCCAGCTCGGCGACGTCGGGGTTGCGCTTCTGCGGCATGATCGACGAGCCGGTGCAGTAGCGGTCGGCCAGGTCGATGAAGCCGAAGTTCTGGCTCATCCACAGCACCAGCTCCTCGGCCAGCCGGGACACATGGACCATCGTGATCGACGCAAAGGCCAGGAACTCGAGCGCGAAGTCGCGGTCGCTGACCGCATCCAGGCTGTTCTCGCAGAGGCCGTCGAAGCCCAGCTCGGCGGCCACCGATTCGCGGTCCAGCGGGTAGCTGGTGCCGGCCAGCGCCGCGGCGCCCAGCGGCAGCCGGTTGCAGCGCCTGCGAACGTCGGCCAGGCGCTCGGCGTCGCGCGCGAACATCTCGACGTAGGCCAGCAGGTGGTGCGCGAAGCTCACCGGCTGGGCCACCTGCAGGTGGGTGAAGCCGGGCATCACGGTGGCGACGTGCTGCTCGGCCACGCCGACCAGCGCGCGCTGCAGGCCGGCGAGCAGGCCTTGCAGCGCGTCGATCTCGCCCCGCAGCCACAGCCGCACGTCGGTGGCGACCTGGTCGTTGAGCCAGCGGCCCGTGTGCAGCCACATGCCCGCGGCGCACCCCAGCAGGGACAACCGCGCCGCGATGTTGCGGTGCAAGACGTGAAG
>JAEUOY010000161.1 GCA_016790515.1 Burkholderiaceae bacterium
GTCGAACCTGGACGCCGCGCTGCGCGGCCAGACCCGGGTCGAGATCCACAACCTGCACCGCGACCTGGGGGCGACGACGATCTACGTGACCCACGACCAGGTCGAGGCGATGACGCTGGCCGACCGCATCGTGGTGCTGCGCGACGGCCAGATCGAGCAGGTCGGCACGCCGCTGGAGCTGTACGACCGGCCGGCCAACCAGTTCGTCGCGCAGTTCATCGGCTCGCCGCGGATGAACGTGATCGAGGCCCGGCAGGTGCCCGGGGTCGCCGGCGTGCCCGCCGACGGCTTCATCGGCTTGCGGCCGGAGGACGTGACGCTGAAGCCGGCCGGCGAGGGCGGGCTGCCGGGGCGGGTCGAGCTGATCGAGGCGCTGGGCTCGGAGACGCTGATCCACGTGACGATCGACAGCGGCGCGCAGCTGATCGCGCGCCAGGCCACGCGCTCGACGCTGCACAACGGCGACCGCGTCGGCGTCTTCGTCGCGGCGGCCAACGCCCACCGCTTCGATGCCCAGGGCCGCGCCACGCGCGCCGGCTGACCCGGAGAACGGCGATGGCAGCTGAACTTCAAGGCCAGGTCGCCGCGGTCACCGGCGGCGCGTCGGGCATCGGGCTGGCCAGCGTCGAGGCCATGCTCGCGGCCGGCGCCCGGGTCGTGGTGGTCGACCGCGACGCGGCGGCGCTGGCGGCGCTGCAGGCCAAGCACGGCGACGCGCTGGTCCCGCTGGCGATCGACCTGCTCGACCCGGCGGCCTGCGCGGCGATGGTGCCGCGCATCCTCGAACGCACCGGCCGGCTCGACATCCTGCATGCCAATGCGGGCCTGTACCTCGGCGGCGACCTGGTCGATGCCGAGAGCTCGGCGATCGACCGCATGCTGAACCTCAACGTCAACGTCGTGATCAAGAACGTCCACGACGTGCTGCCGCACATGATCGCGCGCGGCTGCGGCGACATCGTCGTGACCAGCTCGCTGGCGGCGCATTACCCGACGCCCTGGGAGCCGGTCTACGCGTCGTCGAAATGGGCGATCGACTGCTTCGTGCAGACCACGCGCCGCCAGGTGTTCAAGCACGGCATCCGGGTCGGCGCGATCTCGCCCGGGCCGGTGGTCACCGCGCTGCTGGCCGACTGGCCGGCCCGGAAGCTCGAGGAAGCCCGTGCCTCGGGCAGCCTGATCGAGCCGGCCGAGGTCGCCAACGTCGTGATGTTCATGCTGACGCGGCCGCGCGGCATGACGATCCGCGACGTCGTGATGCTGCCGACGAACTTCGACCTGTGAGCCAGTTTCCAGCGAGTCCCCCATGAACGTCATGCTTCACCTCGGCCTCGGTTCGTTCCACCGGGCCCACCAGGCCGTCTACCTGCACGCGCTGCACGAGACCGGCGACCAGGCCTGGATCATCGCCGGCGGCAACACCCGGCCCGACCTGGCCGACACCCTCGCTGCCCTGGCGGCGCAGGGCGGCGCCTACACGCTCGAGACGATCTCGCCGGCCGGCGAACACCGCTACCAGCGCATCGGCGCGATCCGCCGCGTGATCCCGTACACGCCCGACCTCGGCGGGCTGGTCGAGCAGGGCGCGAAGCCGGAGACGAAGATCGTCTCGTTCACCGTCACCGAGGCCGGCTACTACCTGGACGCGAAGCACCGGCTCGACCTCGGCTTCGCCGACCTGGCCGCCGACCTCGAGCGCGCCCGGCAGGGCCAGAGCGGCGGCACGATCTACGCGGCGCTGACGGCGATCCTGCGCGCGCGACGCACCGCCGGCGCCGGCCCGGTCACGCTGCTGAATTGCGACAACCTGCGCCACAACGGCGACCGTTCGCGCGGCGGGCTGCTGCAGTTCATCGAGCTGATCGGCGATGCCGACCTGCTGGCCTGGGTGCAGGCCAACACGACCAGCCCGAACGCGATGGTCGACCGCATCACGCCGCGCCCGACGCCCGAGGTGCGCGTGCGCGTCGAAGCGGCGACCGGCGTCGACGACCCGGCCGCGCTGATGGCCGAGAGCTTCATCCAGTGGGTGATCGAGGACCGCTTCGCCGCCGGCCGGCCGGCCTGGGAGGCCGTCGGCGTGCAGATGGTCGATTCGGTCGACGCCTACGAGGAAGCCAAGATCCGGCTGCTGAATGCCACCCACAGCTGCATCGCCTGGGCCGGCACGCTGGTCGGCCATACCTACATCCACGAGGGCACGCAGGACCCGGCGATCCGCCAGCTGGCCTACGACTACGTCACCGACGACACGATCCCGGTGCTGGACACGCCGGACAAGCCCAGCCCGATCGACCTGGCCGCCTACCGCGACGTCGTGCTCGACCGATTCGGCAACCCGGCGATCGCCGACACCAACCAGCGTGTCGCGATGGATGGCTTCAGCAAGATCCCCGGCTTCATCGCGCCGACGATCCGCGAGCGGCTGGCGCGCGGCGAAGGCATCGCCAGCGTCGCGATGCTGCCGGCGCTGTTCCTCGCCTTCCTGCAGCGCTGGCGCCAGGGCCGGCTGCCCTACGCCTACCAGGACCAGGCGATGGACCCGGCGGCGGCGCACGCGATCTGCGAGGCCGCCGACCCGGTCGCCGCGTTCTGCGCCAGCGTGCCGCTGTGGGGACCGCTGGCCGGCGACGCGCGGCTGGTGGCCGCGCTGCGCGAGGCCTCGGCGCGGGTGGCTGCCTTCGTCGCCGGGCACGGTCGCTGAAGCCGGGGTCGCCTGGCAATTGTCCCCGCGCGCACTGCCGATCTAGCATCCGGCCATGCCGAACCGTCCCCACGCCGCTGCGCGCCAGCGCCAGCCCGAGCTGGAGCGCGACTTCAGCCGCCATCCCTCGCTGGGCTACGAGGCGCCCGAGGACACCGGCGTCATCCGCTGCCTGGCGCACGGTTTCCCGACGCCGCTGGCGCGCTGGCACCACCACGACGAATTCGAGCTGCACCTGATCGTCGCGACCTCGGGCAAGGCCTTCGTCGGCGACTGGATCGGCCCGTTCGAGCCCGGCCACCTGGTGCTGACTGGCCCGCGGCTGCCGCACAACTGGGTGTCGATGGACGTGCCCGAGGGCGGCGTCGGGCTGCGCGACCTGGTGGTCCAGTTCCCGCTGGCGCCGATCGCGGCAGCGGCCGAGCACATCCCCGAGCTGGCCGAGGCCCTGCCGCTGTTCGAGCGCGCGCGCCACGGCGTCGAGTTCTTCGGCCTCGGCGAGCGCGCGCAGGCGCATTGGCACCGCTGCAAGGACAGCCGCGGCCTGCGCCGGCTGGCCGCGTTCTGCGACTACCTGGCCGACCTGGCGCGCAGCACCGACTACCGGCTGCTGTCGGCGGTGCAGATGCAGGCCGAGGACGACGATGCCGGGCTCGACCGGATCAACCGCATCGTCGACCGGCTGACCGCCGACGTCGCCCAGCCGCTGGTCGCCGCCGAAGTGGCGGCCGAGCTGGGCATGAGCGAGAGCCGCTTCTCGCGCTTCTTCCGCCGCGCCACCGGCAACAACTTCACCGACTTCGTCAACCGGGTGCGCATCAACCGCGCCTGCCAGCTGCTGATGGAGTCCGACCGCAAGGTCGGCGACATCGGCTACGAGGTCGGCTTCAACAACCTGGCGAACTTCAATCGGCGCTTTCTCGAGATCAAGGGCATGACGCCGACCGAGTTCCGCCGCCAGGCCGAGCGGCGCTTCGGCGGCTCGGCCTCGTAGCGGCGCGGCCGCCTCGCCACCCTGGACGCCCCATGTACCTCGGCCTGGACCTCGGCACCTCCGAACTGAAGGCGCTGCTGCTCGACGACCGGCACCGCATCGTCGCCACCGCCGGCGAGGCGCTGACGCTGCAGCGGCCGCAGCCGCTGTGGAGCGAGCAGCGTCCCGCCGACTGGTGGGCCGCCTGCGACCGCGTGCTGCTGCGGCTGGCGGCCGAACAGCCGGCGGCGATGGCCCAGGTGCGCGGCATCGGGCTGTCGGGCCAGATGCACGGCGCGGTGCTGCTCGATGCGCGCTACGCCGTGCTGCGCCCGGCGATCCTGTGGAACGACGGCCGCAGCGGCGCCGAGTGCGCCGAGCTGGAACGCCGCGTGCCGAGGCTGCACGACATCGCCGGCAACCTGGCGATGCCCGGCTTTACCGCGCCGAAGCTCCTGTGGGTGGCGCGCCACGAGCCGGCGGTGTTCGCCCGCGTCGACGGGGTGCTGCTGCCGAAGGACTGGTTGCGGCTGCAGCTCTGCGGCGAGCGGATCGGCGAGATGAGCGATGCGGCCGGCACGCTGTGGCTGGATGTCGCCGCGCGGCGCTGGAGCGTCGAGCTGCTGGGGGCCTGCGGCCTGCGCGAATCGCAGATGCCGCGGCTGGTCGAGGGCAGCGCGGTTGCCGGCAGGCTGCTGCCGGCGCTGGCAGCGCGCTGGGGCTTGCCCGCAGGGGTGGTGATCGCCGGCGGCGGCGGCGACAACGCGGCCAGTGCGGTCGGCATGGGCGTGGTGCGGCCGGGGCAGGGCTTCCTGTCCCTGGGCACCTCGGGCGTGATCTTCCTCGCCAGCGACGCCTTCCGGCCGAACCCGGCGCAGGCGGTTCACGCCTTCTGCCATGCGCTGCCCGGGCGCTGGCACCAGATGAGCGTGATGCTCAGCGCCGCCAGCAGCCTGCGCTGGGTCACGCAGCTGCTGGGCCAGCCCGACGAGGCCGCGCTGCTGGCGCGGGTGGCGACGCTCGACGCCGCGCAGCGCGAGCGCGCGCCGATCTTCCTGCCCTACCTCAGCGGCGAGCGCACGCCGCACAACGACCCGAACGCGCAGGGCGTGTTCTTCGGCCTGGACGGCAGCCACGGTGCCGCGGCGCTCGGGTATGCGGTGATCGAGGGCGTGGCCTTCGGCCTGCTCGACGGCTGGCGCGCGCTGGGCGCGGCGAGCGGCAGCGTGCCGGCCCTGTCGCTGGTCGGCGGCGGAGCGCGCAGTGCGCTGTGGGCCCAGCTGCTGGCCGATGCGCTGCAGCAGCCGCTGGTCACCCATGCCGGCAGCGAGGCGGGCGGGGCGCTGGGTGCGGCGCGGCTGGGCTGGCTGGCCGATCTCGGCGGCGACGCCGGGCCCGATGCAGCGGCGATCGAGCGGGTCTGCCCGCAGCCGCCGATCGCCCGGCGATTCGAGCCCGATGCGGCCGTGACGGCCGCGCTGGCGCCGCGCCATGCCCGGTTCCAGGCCTTGTACGGCGCGCTGCGACCGCTGTTCGGCACGGTCACACCGGCGGGCTGAGGCGCGGCGGCGCCGGCGGCGGCGCACCGTTGCCCAGCTGCTGCTGATAGCGCAGCATCACCGACGGGTCGACGACGCCGAGCCAGCGCGCCACGTCGGCCGGGTCATGGCCGGCCTGCAACTGGCGCAGCGCGAAGCTGTGGCGCAGCTTGAACGAGCCACCATGGTCGGCGTCGAGCCCGGCGGCCGTCAGCACCCGGCGTGCGCTCTCGTATTGCGCCACCTTGCCCCAGGGCTTGCCGCTGCGGGTGGACGGCAGCAGCCAGTCGCCGCCCAGCTGCTGTGCCCGGCGCTCGGCCAGCCAGCGCTGCAGCAGTTCGCCGGCCCAGGGCGCGACCGGCGCGACATGCGCCGGCGCACTGCCGCTGGCCGGCACCCGCAGCTGCCAGGGCGTGTCCGAAGGCCCGCGAAGCGGCGCCACGACGTCGGCCAGCCGCAGCGCACGCAGATCACCGGGGCCGAGCCCGGCGCCGAGCTGCAGCGCGGCGGCGCAGCGGTCGCGCAGATCCTGCCAGCGGGGCAGCGGGGCGGGATCGCAGAGCAGGGCCTGCAGGCGCGCAGCATCTGCGGGCAGCAGGTGGGCGGGCGGGTCGTCGCGATCGGCCGCATTGGCGCGGCGCACCGCGGGCCGTGCGGCAATCAGTTCGGCCGCGCCGCTGGCGGACCGGCCGCGTCGGCGCACCGCGTGGTCGGACTGCACCCACCGCACCAGGCTCAGCAGACGCCACTGGTAGCGCGGCGTCAGCGCGGCGTCGGGCCCGGCGATGCCGCTGCGGCTGGCCAGGTAGGCGGCCAGCACGGGCGCCCGCAGCCCGGCCAGATCGACCGGCGGCCGCTGCCCGATGCACCAGGCGGTCAGCGCCTGCCACATCGCACGGTACACCGCCTCCGACGAACCACGCCGCAGCCGACCGATCTGGCGCTGGTGGCTGCACCAGACCTCGAAGGCCGCTTCCATCTCCTGCACGACCGCACCCTCCAGCCACCACAAAACCGAACTAACGCCAGCGTAGCATGGCAGGTACTTCTCGGCCCGTGGCCTTTCTTGAAGCGAAGGCAGCAGCGGGGCGGGGAAGCTGGCAGGATCAATGGCGTTAGTTCGTTTCTTGGGTTGAAGGCCGATCACGATGCACACTCCCCGATCCCCTACCGGAGCCGAGTCCATGTCCGAGACTGCAAGACGCCATCCGACCCCGTCTGCCGAGGCAGTGGCCGCGCTGTGGCAGCTGGGCGGCCTGCCTGGCGACGCCCTGGCACATCTCGAGGTCGCCGGCAACGCGCCGGTGCTGCCGTCGTCGTTCGACGTCGCCACCGCCGCGCAGGCCGGCCTGGCGGCGGCGGCGCTCGCCGCGGCCGAACTGTGGCATCTGCGCACCGGCCGGCGCCAGCAGGTGCAGGTCGATCGCTGCCACGCCACGCTGGAATGCAGCGGCTGGTTCGCGCTCGATGGCCGGGTGCCGGCGATGTGGGACAAGCTGTCGGGCCTCTATGCCTGCGGCGAGGTGGCCGCAGCGCCGGGCTGGGTGCGCATCCACGCCAACTTCGCGCACCACCGTGACATCGCACTGCGGCTGCTGGACCTGCCCGCCAGGCCCGACACGCCGCGCGAGGCGGTGTCCCAGGCCCTGCGCGACTGGACCGCCGAGGCCTTCGAACAGGCCGCCGCCGATGCCGGCGGGGTGGTCGCCGCGGCCCGCAGCTTTGCCCAGTGGGACGCCCACCCGCAGGCCCTGGCGCTGGCCGGGCAGCCGGTGCTGCAGATCAGCCCGATCGACGGCGCGCCGCCGGCACCCGCGGTCACGTGGCCGGCCATCGCAGCCGCCCAGCGCCCGCTCACCGGCCTGCGCGTGCTCGACCTCACCCGCATCCTGGCCGGCCCGGTCGCCGGGCGCTGCCTGGCGGCCTACGGCGCCGACGTGCTGATGGTCAATGGCCCGCACCTGCCGAACATCGAGGCGATCGCCGACACCAGCCGCGGCAAGCGGTCGGCGCTGATCGACCTGCGCGAGAGCGCCGGCCGCGACCAGCTCGATGCGCTGGTGGCGCAGGCCGACGTCTTCCTGCAGGGCTACCGCCCCGGCGCGCTGGCCGGCCGCGGCTACGGCGCGGCGGCGCTGGCGGCACGCCGCCCGGGCATCGTCGTCGCGTCGCTGTCGGCCTACGGCCCCGACGATGCATCGGGCCCCTGGGCCGGCCGGCGCGGCTTCGATTCGCTGGTGCAGACCGCCACCGGTTTCAACCTGGCCGAGGCCGAGGCGGCCGGAAAGGCCACGCCGCAGGCGCTGCCGATGCAGATCCTCGACTACAGCGCCGGCCACCTGCTGGCCTTCGGCATCCAGGCCGCGCTGTGGCGCCGCGCCACGCAGGGCGGCAGCTGGCAGGTCCAGGTGTCGCTGGCCGGGGTCGGGCACTGGCTGCGCAGCCTGGGCCGGGTGCGCGACGGGTTCGCCGTCCAGCGCCCGGCGATCGAGCCCTGGCTCGAGGACAGCCGCTGCGGCTTCGGCGAAGGTGGCCAGGCCGTGCTGCGCGCGCTGCGCCATGCGGCGCAGTTCTCGGCCACGCCAGCCGGCTTCGACCGGCCCTCGATGCCGCCGGGCAGCCACCCGCCGAGCTGGACCGATCCGGGCTGAGCGCCTGACACCTTCCGGACAGCCGGCACCCGATCGCCGGTGGTCCACTGCTCGATCGCCGCCCCCACCGCCACGCCACCGAGATCCGGACATGGACACCCAGACGCTGAACCCGCTGACCGAATCGCAGATCGTCGAAGCCGTCGCGGCGCAGCGCGGCGAGGCCGTGGCTCTGCTGAGCGAGCTGGTCGCCCAGCCCTCGCTGCTGGGCCAGGAGCAGGGTGCCCAGGCGCTGATGGCGCGCGAATTCGCCGGCCTCGGCCTGCGGGTGCACGAGTTCGCGATCGACGAGGACAAGATCCGCGACCACCCCGGCTACTCGCCTTCGATCGTCCCCTACGACGGCCGCCACAACGTCGTCGGCATCCACCGGCCCGCCGGCGCGGTGCGCGGCCGCTCGCTGATCCTCAACGGCCACATCGACGTCGTGCCGGTCGGCACCGAGAAGCTGTGGACCACGCCGCCGTTCGCGCCGCGCATCGAAGGCGACAAGCTCTACGGCCGCGGCGCCGCCGACATGAAGGCCGGCATCGTCGCCTACACCCAGGCCTTCCGCGCGCTGCGGCGGCTGGGTTACGAGCCGGCCGCGCCGGTCTACCTGCAGTCGGTGGTCGAGGAGGAGTGCACCGGCAACGGCGCGCTGGCCTGCCTGGTCGAGGGCTACAGCGCCGACGCGGCGATCATCCCCGAGCCCGGCGAAGGCGTGATGACCGCGCAGATGGGCGTGATGTGGCTCACCATCGACGTCTGGGGCGTGCCGGTGCATGCCGCCTACGCCCACACCGGCATCGCCGCGATCGCCTTCGCCAACCACCTGGTCGAGGCGCTGCGCGAGCTCGAGACCGCCTGGAACCGGCCGGCCGCCCGCCATGCCTGCTATGCCGGCCACGAGCACCCGATCAACTTCAACCTCGGTCGCATCAGCGGTGGCGAGTGGACCTCGTCGGTGCCCACCCATTGCCGGGTCGACCTGCGGCTGGGCTTCTACCCGGGCCGCAGCCCGGCCGAGGTGCGCGCCGAGGTCGAGGCGCTGATCCGAGCTGCACACGCCGCGCATCCGCAGCACGACAGCGTGACGGTGGAGGTGAGCTACCACGGCTTCCAGGCCGAGGGGCTGGTGGTCGACCTGCAGCAACCGGCGATGCAGGCGCTGATGCAGGCCCACCACGACATCACCGGCCGGCCCTGCGCCACGCGCGCCTCCACGGCCACCACCGACGTGCGCTTTTTCCACCTGTATGGCCACATCCCGTGCACCTGCTACGGGCCGGCAGGCGAGCGCATCCACGGCATCGACGAATGGGTGTCGCTGGCGAGCCTGCACGAGGTGACGGCGGTGCTGGCGCTGTTCATCGCGCGCTGGTGCGGGGTGAACCGGCGCGCCGCGCCGGCCTGAGCAAACGCGCGGCCTGCGCCGCCGCGTTGCGCCTTCGTCGTCCCCGCCTAGAATCGCGCCCGCTTTTCAGCGGCTGAGCAGCAGCGGACGACGGAGGACAGCCATGCTCGACGAACTGGACGATGGCGCACGCATCGGCGTGTGGACCGCACTGGGGGTGGTCGCCCTGCTGCTGTTCGGGCTGGTGGGTGGGCTGGCCATCAAGCAGCTGCACGACCGCAAGCCCGCCGTGGCGGCGGCTGCCATGCCTGCGGCGCCCGCGGTGGTGGTCGTGGTGCCGGCGGCACCGGCCAGCGCCGCTGAAGCCGCCGCGCCGGCGGCCCCGGCCATGGCCGGCGGCGCCGGAAGTGCCGACAACGAGAAGCTGCTCGACGTGCCGCTGGGCGGCGAGCTGGCCGGCACGCTGTACTTCGCCACCGGTGCCGCAGCCATCGGGGCGGACATGGCCGACGCAATGACGGGCCTGGTCGCCAACGTGAAGGCGGCCGACCCGCGCAAGGTGCTGATCTCCGGCTTCCACGATGCCACCGGCGACCCGGCGAAGAACGCCGAGCTGGCCAAGCAGCGCGCCAAGGCCGTGCGCGAGGCGCTGAAGGCCGCCGGCGTGGCCGCCGACCGCATCGCGCTGCGCAAGCCCGAGTCGACCACCGGCGACGGCACCAACCGCGAGGCGCGCCGGGTCGAGGTGCGGCTGATGCCGATC
>JAEUOY010000030.1 GCA_016790515.1 Burkholderiaceae bacterium
AGGAGCGCTCGAGCACGACATTGCGGCCCTTGGGCCCCAGCGTGACCTTGACCGCGTTGGCCAGGATGTTCACGCCTTCGACCATGCGGTGACGGGCGTCCGAACCAAAAATGACGTCTTTAGCTGCCATGTGTTTCTCTCCGATTCAATTCAGGGTTGTCAGGGAAGGTGGCAGAAGGATCACTTCTCGACCACGGCGAAGAGATCCTCTTCGCGCATCACCAGCAACTCGTCGCCGTCGACCTTGACGGTCTGGCCCGAGTACTTGCCGAACAGCACGCGGTCGCCGACCTTGATGTTCAGGGCGACGAAGTCACCCTTGTCGTTGCGCTTGCCCGGGCCGACGGCGAGCACTTCACCCTGGTCGGGCTTCTCGGCGGCGTTGTCGGGGATGACGATGCCCGAGGCGGTCTTGGTTTCCTGCTCGAGGCGCTTGACGATCACGCGATCATGCAGAGGGCGAAGTTTCATCGTATCTCCTTGGATAGGTCTGAGGATTCAGGGCTGCTGGACCGGCGCCGGAGGCGGCGGCCACATGCCTACAAGACGGCCCGGCACGGGCCGGGTTGCTAGCACTCAGCAGAGTCGAGTGCTAACAAGGATTATAGGGGCGCGTGCGTGGCTTTCAAGAGGCGAATTGCCAGGTTCGGGTCCGCAGGCCGGCCGGCTTCGCAACCCGAGCCAGGGCCGCGCGGCGCTGCCCGAAGCTCAGCGCGTGCTCAGCGTCAGGCTGGCCATCGGCACCCAGGCCGCACCGCCCGGGTCCGGCGCGTGCAGCTGCGGCGCCGCGAGGAACAGCCGCTCGTTCGCCAGGCCTGCGGCGATCAGCGCATCGCGCACCGCCAGGCCGCGCTGCAGCGCCAGCTCGCGCATCGTCACCTCGTCGACCGGCACGGCGGCCTGCAGCAGCGCCTGCATCTCGGCCGGCGGCAGGTCGCGCTGCAGCCCCAGCGCATTGCGCGGCTTGTTCGGCAGCGGCGTCTGCTTGTAGACGCGCTCGAGCAGGCGCGCGCGGTCGGCGGCACTCAGCGCCTCGTCGGCCGGCGGCGCGGAGGCGGCAGCCGCTGGCGGCCGCGCCGCGGCGGGCGCCTCGCGCAGGAGCTCGCGCCGGCGCTCGGCCTGCAGCCGGGACTCCAGGGCCTCGCGCTGCGCGGCCTCGCGCTCGGCGACCGGGTCGGCCATCCCGGTCACGGTCATGATCAGCGACGGCCGGTCGGCCAGCGCGGTCGCCACCTTGGCGAGCGACTGGCGGCCGCCGTCGGTCAGCCGGGCCGTGCCGCCCTGGAACTCGACCTGGCTAAGGTCCTTGCCGCTGCCGCCGGCCAGCAGCGAGAACGGTGCCGTCACCGCCTTGGTCAGCAGGTTGCCGATCACCTGCCAGACGATGCCGCCGACGCTGAACTTCGGGTCGCTGACACTGCCGCTGATCGGCAGGTTGACGTCGATGACGCCGTTGCGGTCCTTCAGCAGCGCCACCGCCAGCAGCACCGGCAGCTGGGTCGCGCTGGGCGACTCGACCCGCTCGCCGAAGGTCAGCTGGTTCAGCACGACCTGGTTCTTCGCCTCGAGCCGGCCGTCGGCGTCGATCTTGTAGGCGACGTCGACGCTGAGCTTGCCGCGCTCGATGCCGTAGCCGGCGTACTTGCCGGCGTAGGGCGACAGCGGCGCCAGCTCCAGGTCGGTGGCGCGGGCGCGGATGTCCAGCGCCAGCGGGTCGGCGGTGGGGTTGAGCTCGCCGCTGATGTCGAGCAGGGCGGTTTCGGCGGCGCGCCCGCGCAGCGAGAGGCTGGCCATCTCGCGCGTGCCCGAACGCAGCCGGCCGATCGAGCCGTTCAACCCGGTCAGCCGGGTGCTGTAGTTCGGGCGGATGAAGTAGTCGCTGAAGTCGATGCGGCCGTTGCGCAGCGCGATGCCGCCGATGTCCAGCTCGATCATCCGGCCGATGGCCGCGCCCAGCCGCTCCGACTCGGGCGCCGACGCCGCCGCCTCGGGCGTCGCCGCCACCGCCGCCGCGACCACCGGCGCGGCCGCGGCGGCTGGGGCGGACGCCGCGCCGGCGGGCCGCGCCGCCACGTCCTGCAGGTTCAGGCGTCCGCGCGGCGTGATCTGCAGCCGGCTGTAGAAGTCGTCGAGCATCACTTCGCGCACCAGCAGCCGCGGCCGTGACGGCGGCGCCAGCGCCAGGCTCAGTCCCTGCAGCGACAGCGACTGCCAGCTCAGCAGTTCGCTGCCGTCGGTTGCCGCGTCGTCGGGCGACGGCCGGCCGTTGAGCTGCAGGTCGGTGATCCGGACATCGGCATCGGTGTCGACCGACCAGCCGGCCGGCGCGGCCTGCACGCGCAACCGGCCCCGGAAGCCGGCATCGGCGTGGACCAGGCGCAAGGGCAGCGCGTCGCCGGCATAGGGCACGAACAGGTGGACCGGGAAGCGATCGACGACCAGCCGGCCGTCGGCCTGCAGCGGCGCCAGCCCGACGCGGCCGTCCCAGGCGATCTCGCCGAAGGCGGCGGCCTGCCCGGGCGGCGGCGGGGCACCGATGCGGGCGGACAGCTGCATCCGGGCCAATGCGCCCGGCCCCGCGGCGGGTGCCGGCCAGACCAGGTCGCGCAGCCGCAGCGTCAGCCGCTCGACCTTGGCCTGGACCGGCGCGCCGCTGTCCTTGTCGCCGACGCCGGCGTCGCGCCAGAGCAGCTGGCCGCCGGACAGCGACAGGTCGCGCAGCGCGACGCGCCAGGGCGGCTGCGCGGCCGCGCGGCCCGCAGCCGCCGCACCGGCGCGGCTGCCGGCCGGCGCCGATGACCTCGATGGCGCGTCGGCCAGCCACTGCAGCAGGTCGATCCGGCGTTCGGCATCGCGGCCGACCCGCAGCACCGGGTCGACCAGCTCGAGCCTGCCGATCGTCAGCCGTCGCGCGGGCACATCGGCGTCGACCCGCTCGAGCGAGAGCCGGCGCAGCGAGGCCAGCCGCCCGGCAGGTGACGCCGGCCCGTCGCGCAGCTGCAGGTTCTGCAGGCTGGCGCTGTCGAGCCGCAGTGCCAGCCGCGCCGGGTCGGCGGCCCATTCGAGCCTGGCCCGGGCGGCGAGCTGGCCGCTCAGCTGCGGCCGCAGCGCCTGCGCCAGGTAGGGGCCCAGCGCCGCCAGCTCCAGCGCGTCGAGCTGCAGCGCCAGCGAGGCCTGGCTGGGGTGGACCTGGCCTTCGATCGCGAAGCTGCCCGCCTTCGGCGCGCCGTCGCGCTGGGCGCGCAGTTCGCCGCGCACGGCCAGCGGCAGCGGCAAGGGATTCGGCCAGCGCAGGCCATCGAGTTCCAGGCCCAATGCGTCGACCTGCAGGGCGGCCTGCGGCCGCACCGCATCGTCGGTCCAGCGCAGGCGGGCGTCGCTGACCTGCAGGCGCGCCAGTTCCAGCGTCCAGTCCGCCGGCGCCGGCGCCGGCGCCGTTGCCGGCGGCCTAGGCGCGGTCGCTGGCCCGGGGGCCAGCAGGCGCTGCAGGCTGATCCGGCCGCCGGCGTCGCGTGCCAGCCGCAGGTCGGCACCGGCCAGCGTCACCGCGCCCAGCACGACCCGCCGCTGCAGCAGCTGCAGGTCGGTCAGCGGCAGCGTCAGCGCCTGCCAGCCGGCCACCGCGGCGCCGCCGGGCTCGGCCAGCACGACGTCGTTCAGCGCCAGCCGGCCGGTCAACGACACGCTGGGCTCGCCGCTGTGCGGCAGGCTGAAGCGCAGCGCCAGGTCGGACGACAGGCGCGCGCGCGTCGGCTTCAGCGGCAGGCCCGCGGGCAGGTAGCCCAGCAGCGGCGCCAGATCGAGATCCTCGAAGGCCAGCGCCAGCCGGCCCGACCGCGATTCGGCGAAGGGCAGCGCCTGGGCGCCGGTGTCGAAACGCGTGCCGTTGAGCTCGAAGGCCAGCCGGGGCTCGGTGTGGACGGCGATGTCTTCGGGCAGGTTCGACAGGAAGGGCAGCCCCAGCGTGAGCGACTTCAGCTCGTGGACCCGGCCGGCCGGGCGGTCGTCGAAGCGGATGCCGGCATCGCGCAGGTTCAGGTTGTTCAGCGAAAAGCGTGGCGGTTCGCCGCCGGCGGCCGGGGCGTTCCGGCGGACCAGGCGCTCGATCAGGTCGTCGATGTCGTAGTGGCCCGGCGCGGTGCGCGCCAGGTTCAGCCGCAGGCCGTCGATGTCCAGCGCCTCGACCACCGGCGCGCGGCGGCGCAGCGATGCGATCGACAGATCGGCGCGCAGGCGCTCGATCTGCAGCAGCGCGGGTGCCGCGGCCGCGGCGGCGGGCTCGCCGGCCGCACCGATGCGCAGGCCGCGCAGCGTGAGGGCCAGCTGCCAGGGCTGGAACTCGACGGCGTCCAGCGTCACCGGGCGGCCCAGCGCCTGGCTCAGCCGCGGCGGCAGCTGCGCCGTCAGCAGCGCCGGCAGCCCCCACCAGGCCGCGGCGACCAGCAGCCCGAGCAGGGCCAGGGCCCAGCCCGATCGCCGAAGCCAGATGCCGATGCGGGCCATCCTGTCGTCGTGACTCTGGTGCCTTCAGTCGGGCAGGCTGTCGTCGTCGTCGCGCCCCGGGGGCAGCTCGACACGGTACTGCTCGTTGGCCCAGGCCCCCAGGTCGGCGACGCGGCAGCGTTCGCTGCAGAACGGCCGCCACGGGTTCTCGGGCGCGAACAGCGCCAGGCGCCTGCAGGTCGGGCAGGGCACCCGGCGCGGCCGAGCCGAAGGCGGGCCGCTGCCGGGTTGCCCCAGCCCCTGCGGGGACGGCGCCGGGGCGTTCATGGGCACAGCGTCAGTTCGAACGGCAGGTCCACCGGCGCCGGGCGCAGCCGGCCCTCGCCGTCGCTGCGCAGCAGCCGCACCGACACCATCAAGCGGTGGCCGGTGATCTCGGGCACCAGATCGTCGTCGCCGGCCATGCGCAGGCGCAGCAGCTGGTAGCTGCGTCCGGGCGGCAGGCTCTGCTGGAACTGCCCGCCCTGGCTGACCACCTTGTGCGGCACGCCGCCATCGCGCACCAGCTGCAGCAGCACCTGCAGCGCCTGGGCCAGCGGCTCGAGCGTGGCGACCCAGCCCAGCAGGTCGGCGCGGCGGCGCTGGGCATCGCGCTGCTGCCAGGCGTAATAGGCCGGCAGGTCGAACTCGCAGGTGCCGCCGGGGATGCCGATGCGGCTGCGCACGCTGGTCAGCCACTCATGGCCGGCAAGCGCCTGGCCGGCCTTGCCGGGCTGCTGGTTCAGCGCGTCGAAGGCGGTGTCGATGCGGCCGATCACGCCGTCGAGCGCGGCCTGCGACACCTGCGGGTTGCTGCGGTAGGCCACCAGCTGGGCCTTGTGGCGCTCGAGCTCCTTCAGCAGGTCGGACTTCAGATCGGCGCGCGCGGCGACGTCCATGATCTCGAACATCGTGACCAGCGCGAAGTGATGGTCGACCGCCGCGTCGCGCGGCAGCAGCTGGCCCAGGCGGTCGAACAGGTGCTCCAGCCGGAGCATCGTGCGGATGCTCTCGTTGAACGGGTATTCGTACAGGACCAAGGCGCTTCCCAATCAGGCCAGCCCGAACCGGGCATCCGCAGGGCGCCGCGGCAGGGCTGCGGCGCGCCGGCCGATTGTTCCACAGCGCCTGGCGCGCCCCCGGCCGTCAGGGCCGCTGCGGCAGGCCCCAGGCGGCCCACAGCACGGCGACCTCGGCGGCCAGCGCCTCGCGGCCCAGGGCCTCGTTGCAGATCACCGCATCGGCGATCGCGCGCCGCCGCTCGCGCGAGGCCTGCTGGGCGATCACCCGCTGCACCTGCTCGGCGCTCCAGCCCGACCGTGCCACGACGCGCTGGACCTGGGTCTCGGCGCTGCAGTCGACCACCAGGATGCGTTGGCAGCGCGCGCGCCAGTGGCTCGATTCGGTCAGCAGCGGCACGTCGAAGACGACCACGCCGCTGCCGACCCGCTCGGCCGCCGCCGCCTGGCGCTGGGCCTCGGCGCCGATCATCGGGTGCAGGATCGCCTCCAGCGCCTGCTTGGCGCCGGGGTCGGCGAACACCAGGCTGCGCATGCGCGCGCGGTCCAGCGCGCCGTCGGCGCCGGCCACGTCGTCGCCGAAACGCTGGCGCAGCGCCGGCATCGCGGCGCCGCCCGGCGCCGTCAGCGCATGGGCGATGGCATCGGTGTCGACCAGCGTCGCACCGCGGGCGACCAGCAGCGCGGCCACCGTGCTCTTGCCGCTGCCGATGCCGCCGGTCAGGCCGATCGCGCGGATCGCGCCGGCCGGTGCGGTGGTCAGAATCCGGGCCACAGGCCGCCGAGCCGGGTGCCGAAGAACAGCGCCGCCACGCCGCCGCCGGCCAGGTAGGGGCCGAACGGGATCGGCACGTTGCGGCCATGGCCGCGGGCGACGATCATGAAGATGCCGACCACCGCCCCGACCGCCGACGACAGCAGGATGATCGCCGGCAGCGCCTGCCAACCGAGCAGCGCGCCCAACCCGGCCAGCAGCTTGAAATCGCCCTCGGCCATGCCCTGCACGCCGCGCACCAGGCGGTAGGCGAAGGCCACCGCCCACAGCGAGAAGTAGCCGAAGAACGCGCCCAGCGCGGCGTCGGGCAGCGACACCGGCGTCCAGCGCAGCCAGGCCGCGACCAGCCCCAGCCCGATCAACGGCAGCGTCAGGTCGTCGGGCAGCAGCGTGGTGTCCAGGTCGATGAAGGCGGCGGCGACCAGCAGCGCCAGCGCGGCGCAGTACACCGCCGCGGCGGCGCTGGGACCGGCCTGCCAAGCCGCCGCGGCGAACAGCGCGCCGGTCAGCGCCTCGACGACCGGATAGCGCACCGAGATGCGCGCCTGGCAGGCCGAGCACCTGCCGCCCAGGCGCAGCCAGCCCAGCAGCGGCAGGTTCTCGTGCCAGGCCAGCTGGTGGCCGCAGTGCGGGCAGCGCGAGCGCGGTCGCGCCAGGCTCAGCGCCGGCAGCGCGGCCACCTCGGACGCCAGCGCCTCGCCCTGGCGCGCCAGCTCGGCCCGGCGCGGCTCGCTGCTGCCGAGCACGCGGCCGATCGCCTCGCCGTCCTGCAGGTAGGCGGCGGCATCGGCCAGCCATTCGCGCTCCAAGAGCTGCGGCAGGCGGTGGATCACGACGTTGAGGAAGCTGCCGATCGCCAGCCCCAGCACGCCCAGGACCCAGGGCGACAACCACCAGTCCGGGGCCAAACCCATCGGGTCAGACCACCTGGCCGATCTTGAAGATCGGCAGGTACATCGCGACGACGATGCCGCCGATGACGGTGCCCAGCACGACGATGATGATCGGCTCCATCAGGCTCGACAGGCCCTTGACCATGTCGTCGACCTCTTCCTCGTAGAACTCGGCGGCCTTGCCCAGCATGTTGTCCAGCGAGCCCGACTCCTCGCCGATCGAGGCCATCTGGATCACCATGTTCGGGAACGCGCCGGTGGTCTGCATCGCGGTGGTCAGCGCGCTGCCGGTGGACACGTCGCGCTGGATCTTCTGCGTTGCTTCGGCGTACACCGCGTTGCCCGAGGCGCCGCCGACCGAGTCGAGCGCCTCGACCAGCGGCACGCCGGCGGCGAACATCGTCGACAGCGTTCGCGTCCAGCGCGCGATCACCGACTTGTTGATCAGGTCGCCGAAGACCGGGATGCGCAGCAGCAGCCGGTCCATCACCATCTGCATCTTCTCGGAGCGCTTCCAGGCCTGCATGAAGACGTAGCTGCCGCCGATCATCACGCCGAAGATCACCACCCACCAGGCGACGAAGAACTCCGACATCGTGATCACCACCAGCGTCGGGCCCGGCAGGTCGGCGCCGAACGAGCTGAACACGTCCTTGAACGCCGGGATCACCTTGATCATGATCACCACCAGCACCACGAAGGCGACCACCAGCACGGCCACCGGGTACATCAGCGCCGACTTGATCTTGCTCTTCAGCGCGAGCGTCTTCTCCTGGTAGATCGCCAGCCGCTCGAGCAGGGCCTCCAGGATGCCGCCGGTCTCGCCGGCCTCGACCAGGTTGCAGTACAGCGCGTCGAAATGCATCGGGTGCTTGCGGAACGCCGCCGACAGGCTGGTGCCGGTCTCGACGTCCGAGCGGATGTCGTTGAGCAGCTTGGTCAGCCGCGGGTTGGTCGCGCCGCGGCCGACGATGTCGAAGGCCTGCAGCAGCGGCACCCCGGCCTTCATCATCGTCGCCAGCTGGCGGGTGAACAGCGCGACGTCCTTCTGCTTGACCGCGCTGCCGCCGCTGGTGCGGCGCTTCCTGACCTTGGTCAGCAGGATGCCCTGGCGGCGCAGGCTGGCGTTGACCTGGGCCTCGCCGCCGGCGCGGATCTCGCCGCGCACGATCTTGCCGTTCTTGTCGCGGCCTTCCCACTCGAAGATCAATTCCTTGACGTTTCTCGCGGCTGTTGCAGTCGCCATGGGGGCTCCGGATCGGAAGGTGGTGCGAGCCGGCTCAGCGCCGGGTCGGCACGCCGCTCATCGGGTAGCTTATCGGCAGTTTCATCGCCAACTCGAGGCCCGGGATCACAGGTTGGTGACGGCTATCACTTCTTCGAGCGTGGTCACGCCCGCCCGCACCTTGACCAGCCCCGACTGCCGCAGGTCGCGCACGCCCTCGCTGCGCGCCTGGTCGGCGATGTCCACCGCGGTGCCCTCGGCGAGGATGATTCGCTGCAGCGCGTCGGTCATCGGCATCACCTGGTAGATGCCGACGCGGCCCTTGTAGCCGCTGTTGCACGACGAGCAGCCGACCGCCCTGAACGGCCGCCAGGAGCCGTCCAGGTCCTCCGCGGCGTAGCCGGCGCGCAGCATCGCCTCGCGCGGGTAGTCGGCCGGCGTCTTGCAGTTCTCGCACAGCCGGCGCGCCAGCCGCTGGGCGGTGATCAGGATCACGCTGGAGGCGATGTTGAACGGCGCCACGCCCATGTTCAGCAGCCGTGTCAGCGTCGTCGGCGCGTCGTTGGTGTGCAGCGTGCTCATCACCAGGTGGCCGGTCTGGGCGGCCTTGATCGCGATGTCGGCGGTCTCCAGGTCGCGGATCTCGCCGACCATGATGATGTCCGGGTCCTGCCGCAGGAAGGACTTCAGCGCCGCGGCGAAGGTGAGGCCCGCGCGGTCGTTGACGTTGACCTGGTTGATGCCCGGCAGGTTGATCTCGGCCGGGTCCTCGACGGTGGAGATGTTGACGCCCGGCTGGTTCAGGATGTTCAGGCAGGTGTAGAGCGACACCGTCTTGCCCGATCCGGTGGGGCCGGTGACCAGGATCATGCCGTAGGGCCGCGCGATCGCGGCCATCAGCCGTTCCTTCTCGATCCTCTCGTAGCCCAGCGCCTCGATGCCGAGCTTGGCCGACGACGGATCGAGGATCCGGATCACGATCTTCTCGCCGAACAGCGTCGGCAGCGTCGAGACCCGGAAATCGATCGCCTTGTTGCCGAACTTCAGCTTCATGCGGCCGTCCTGCGGCACCCGTTTCTCGGAGATGTCGAGCCGGCTGATGACCTTGATCCGCGAGGCGAGCTTCTCCTTGATCGCGATCGGCGGCTGGGTGATCTCGCGCAGTTCGCCGTCGACCCGGAAGCGCACCCGGTAGTTGTACTCGTAGGGCTCGAAATGCAGGTCGGAGGCGCGCAGGTTGATCGCGTCGATCAGCATCTTCTGCAGGAAGCGGACGACCGGCGCGTCCTCGACCTCCGAGACCACCTCGGCGGCCTCGGGCTGGTTGGCTTCGTCGGTGACGTCGAACTCGAAGTCCTCGGCGGTCAGCGCCTCGAGCGTCTCGTTGGCGCTGGTGCCCTGGGCCTCCATCAGCCGCGCGAGCTTGTCGTACTCGACGATCACCCACTCGGGCGACAGCTGGGTCGCGAACTTGATGCGCTCGACCGCCTCCTGGTCGGTCGGGTCGGCGCCGCCGATGAACAGCCGGTTGCCGCGCCGGCCCAGCATCACCAGCTGGTACTGCGCCGCCAGCTTCGGGTCGACCACCCCCTTGGGCAGGCGCTCGAGGTCGACCGATGCCAGGTCGACCAGCGGCAGCGCCAGCGCGGTCGACAGCGTGTGCGCGAGGTCGAAGGCCGACACCGCGCCCGAGGCGATGACCGCGCCGATGAAGCTGATCTTGCGTTCCTTGGCCGACTTGGCTAGGTCCTCGGCTGCCTTGCTGCCGAGCTTGCCGGCGTGCACCAGCACCCTCGCCACGCCGGAGAGGGTGGATTGCGGTGACTCGACCAGGGTTTCCAAGGCAGCTGGGTCGCGCGAGCGGCGCGGCCATCCGGGCATGATGACCGACGAAGCCTGCAATGTAACCCGTGGCAGCGGCAGCAAAGCCGGCCAGTTCCGGCGCACCGGCGATCGCGCGCCGCAGCGGCGCGCAGCGCTTACAGTCGGCGCCTGCGGCCGCCGCGCGGCGGCCGCGCCGGATGCGGCGCCGCAGAGCGCCGCGGCGAAGGAGACCGACGATGCACGCGCGCCAGCAGCAGCACATCCGCAGCGTGATCCAGCTCGCCGCCGAAGGGCGGCCGCTGTCGCCGCAGCTCGCGGCGCTGCACGAGCCCGAGCCGCTGATCCGCGAGTCCTGGGCGCGCTGCGTGCACCAGCATGGTCTGGACCCGACCCGGATGCAGCAGGCGGTGATCCTGCCGCAGCACCGGCTGCGCGAGCACCGCGAGCGCATCGACGAGTTCCTGCGCATCGCGCGCCACGGCCTCGAGGCGCTGTACCAGCAGGTCGCCGGGATGGGCTACTGCGTGCTGCTGACCGACGCCCGCGGCGTCACCGTCGATTTCATCGGCGACCTGCAGCTCGACTCGAGCCTGCGCCGCGCCGGGCTCTACCTGGGCAGCGACTGGAGCGAGCAGCACGCCGGTACCTGCGGCGTCGGCACCGCGATCGCCACCGGCCAGGCGCTCACCGTGCACCAGGACGACCATTTCGACGCCACCCACATCCCGCTGACCTGCACCGCGGCGCCGGTGTTCGACCCGCTCGGCCGGCTCAATGCGATCCTCGACATCTCGGCGCTGACCGCGCCGCAGGCCAAAAGCAGCCAGCACCTCGCGCTGCAGCTGGTCAAGGTCTACGCCAGCCGGGTCGAGAACGCGAACTTCCTGCGCTGGTTCCGCAACGACTGGGTGGTCAAGCTGCACCCGTCGCCCGAATTCGTCGAGATCAGTCCCGACCACCTGCTGGCGCTCGATGCCGGCGGCCGCATCATCGGCCACAACCGCGCCGCGCAGCAGCTGCTCGAGGCCGAGGCCGGCAGCACGGTGCTCGGGCTGCCGTTCGACCGCTTCTTCAGCATCCGCTTCGACGAGCTCGGCCATTACCTGCGCTCAGCGGCGGGCGAACGGCGCGGCGTGCGGCTGCAGGCCAGC
This sequence comes from Burkholderiaceae bacterium, assembly GCA_016790515.1. Lineage (GTDB taxonomy): Bacteria > Pseudomonadota > Gammaproteobacteria > Burkholderiales > Burkholderiaceae_C > Pseudaquabacterium. Next base: position 11,370 of record JAEUOY010000030.1, read on the forward strand.
GCCCGCGTGCTGTTCCTGCACGCGGTGCCGCCGCCGCAGCGTGCGCTGGCCGGCGCGATGCCGGCCGCCGACCGGGCTATCCCGCCGGCGCTGGCACGGCTGTCGGGCGGCGACCCGCAGCTCGACCGCCAGATCGAGCGCGCCGCACGGCTGGTCGACACCCCGGTCGGCCTGCTGCTGACCGGCGAGACCGGCAGCGGCAAGGAGTATTTCGCGAAGGCGGTGCACGAGGCCGGCCAGCGCCGCGACAAGCCCTTCGTCGCGGTCAATTGCGCCGCGATCCCCGAGACGCTGATCGAGAGCGAACTGTTCGGCCACCTGCCGGGCAGCTTCTCGGGCGCGGCGGCCAAGGGCAAGCGCGGCCTGATCCAGCAGGCCGACGGCGGCACGCTGTTCCTCGACGAGATCGGCGACATGCCGCTGCAGCTGCAGGCGCGGCTGCTGCGCGTGCTGGCCGAGCGCGAGGTGCTGCCGGTCGGCGCCGTCCGCCCGGTGGCGGTCGACATCCGCGTGATCGCCGCGACCCATGCCGACCTCGAGGCGCTGGCGCGCGCCGGCCGCTTCCGCGACGACCTGTACTACCGCCTCGCCGGCGCCCACCTGCAGCTGCCGCCGCTGCGCGAGCGGCGCGACCTGACGTGGCTGCTGCGCATGCTGCTGCGCCAGCGGCCACCGGTGCTGCAGCTGTCGGCCGACGCCGAATCGCTGCTGCGCGCCTGGCGCTGGCCGGGCAACCTGCGCGAGCTGCACAACACGATCGAGTTCGCGCGCGCGGTCTGCCGCGGCGGCGTGATCGAGGTCCACGACCTGCCCGACCGGCTGGTCTCCGCGGTCGCGGCGGTCGGCGCGACGGCCTCGCCGTCGCTGCTGCCGGCCGAGGCGCAGCTGCTGCTGCAGTACCTGCGCGCGGCGCGCTGGAACGTCAGCGCGGTGGCCCACCAGATGGGCCTGTCGCGGATGACGGTCTACCGGCGGATGAAGCGCTGGGGCATCGCCGCGCCCGCCGCCGGCGACTGACTGTCACAGCGGCGCTGTGACAGGCGTCACAGCGTGACGCCGCGCCGGCCGCGGGTTTGCCCCAGGACGTCTGCCGTTCGCCGAGGAGCGGCCGGCCACCCGGCGGTGGCGTGCCCGAGTCTGGCACGCCGGTTGCGGTGACCGGGGAACCCCGCCCACCCGAGTGACGCGCTTGACCACCGCCCGCCCCCCCGTACCGACCATCGGCATCGTCGCCAACCCGGTCTCGGCGCGCGACATCCGCCGCATCGTCGCCAACGCCGGCAACCTGCAGATCACCGACCGCGTCAACATCGTGCTGCGGGTGCTGGCCAGCGCCGCGGCCTGCGGCGTCGAGCGCGCGCTGCTGATGCCCGACCGCGGCGGCATCCGCGCACTGCTCGAACGCCACTTCAGGCGCCACCACGAGAGCGACACCGGCTACCCCGAGATCGAGTACCTGCCGATGGAGCCGAACTCGACGGTCGACGACACCTTCACCGCGACCCGGCTGCTCGAACGCGCCGGCGTTGCCGCGATCGTCGTGCTCGGCGGCGACGGCACCCACCGCGCGGTGGTGCGCGAGCTGGTCGACTCGGGCAGCCGGATCCCGATCGCCGGCTTGTCGACCGGCACCAACAACGCCTTTCCGGAGATGCGCGAGCCGACGATCACCGGGATGGCGGTCGGCCTGTACGCCAGCGGCCGCATCGACGCCGCGCAGGCGCTGACCGCCAACAAGCTGGTCGAGGTGCAGATCCACGACCCGCGGCACGGCGACCGGCGCGACCTCGCGATCGTCGATGCGGTCGTCACCCACGACCGCAGCGTCGGCGCGCGCGCGCTGTGGAAGACCAGCTCGCTCGACGCCGTCTACCTGGCCTTTGCCGACCCGCAGGCGATCGGCCTGTCGTCGATCGGCGCGCTGCTGCAGCCGGTCGGCCGGCGCGACCCTGGCGGCCTCGCGGTACAGCTCGCGCCCGACGAGCGCCACGCGCTGCTGACGCTGCGCGCACCGATCGCCCCGGGCATGGTGCGGCCGCTGGCGATCGCCAGCTGGCAGCGCATGGTCGCCGGCGAAGCGCTGGCGGTCGCCGCCAGCGCCGGCACGATCGCGCTCGACGGCGAGCGCGAGCTCGGCTTCGAGCCCGGCCAGAGCGTGCACATGACGCTGCGCGAGAACGCCTTTTTCACCGTGGACGTGGCCCGCTGCATGACCGCTGCCGCCGAGCAGGGGCTGCTGCGATCGGCGCCGCGCCCGCCTTCTCCCCCGCCGACCCACTGACCAGGAGACTTCCGATGGCAGGCAATCCGTTCCCCCAATCGAAGGAGCAGCTGCTCCAGGCCTACCGCACGATGCGCACGATCCGCGAATTCGAGGAGCGGCTGCACATCGACTTCGGCCGCGGCGACATCCCCGGCTTCGTCCACCTGTACGCCGGCGAGGAGGCGGCCGGTACCGGGATCATGATGCACCTGGGCGACGGCGACCGCATCGCGTCGACCCACCGCGGCCACGGCCACTGCATCGCCAAGGGCGTCGACCCGCTGGCGATGATGAAGGAGATCTACGGCCGCAAGGGCGGCGCGTGCGAGGGCAAGGGCGGCTCGATGCACATCGCCGACCTCGACAAGGGCATGATGGGCGCCAACGGCATCCTCGGCGCCGGCGCACCGCTGGTCTGCGGCGCCGCGCTGGCGGCCAAGTTCCGCGCCAAGGGCAAGGACCTCAGTGACGTCGCGATCAGCTTCGTCGGCGACGGCGCCAGCAACCAGGGCACCTTCCTCGAGAGCCTGAACCTCGCGGCGGTCTGGAACCTGCCGGCGATCTTCGTCGTCGAGAACAACGGCTATGCCGAGAGCACCAGCCGCGACTACGGCGTCGCGGTCGACAGCTACGTCGACCGCGCGGCCGGCTTCGGGCTGCCGGGCGTCACGGTGGACGGCACCGACTTCTTCGCGGTGCACGAGGCTGCCGGCGAGATCATCGCCCGCGCCCGCAAGGGCGGCGGCCCGGCGCTGCTCGAGTGCAAGATGGTGCGTTTCCACGGCCACTTCGAGGGCGACGCGCAGACCTACCGCGCGCCCGGCGAGCTCGACGACATCCGCGCCAACCACGACTGCCTGAAGAAGTTCGCCGCCGCGGTCACCGGCGCCGGCGTCATCGGCGCCGCCGAGCTGCAGGCGATCGACCATGAGGTGCTCGGCCTGATCGAGCGCGCGGTCACCGAGGCCAAGGCAGCGCCGCAGCCGACCGCGGCCGACCTGCTGACCGACGTCTACGTCAAGTTCTGAAGCCTCGAGGAGACATTCACCATGGCACGCAAGATCAGCATGAAGCAGGCGATCAACGAGGCGCTCGACCAGGAGATGGCGCGCGACCCGTCGGTGATCGTGATGGGCGAGGACATCGTCGGCGGCGCCGGCGGCGACGGCGAGCGCGACGCCTGGGGCGGGGTGCTCGGCGTCACCAAGGGCCTGTACGCCAAGCATGGCGACCGGCTGCTGGACACGCCGCTGTCCGAATCGGCCTACGTCGGCGCGGCGATCGGCGCCGCCTGCTGCGGCCTGCGCCCGGTCGCCGAGCTGATGTTCGTCGACTTCATGGGCGTGTGCTTCGACCAGATCTTCAACCAGGCGGCGAAGTTCAAGTACATGTTCGGCGGCAAGGCCGAGACGCCGGTGGTGATCCGCGCGATGTGCGGCGCGGGCTTTCGTGCTGCGGCGCAGCATTCGCAGATGCTGACGCCGCTGTTCACCCACATCCCGGGGCTGAAGGTGGTCTGCCCGAGCACGCCCTACGACACCAAGGGCCTGCTGATCCAGAGCATCCGCGACAACGACCCGGTGATCTTCCTCGAGCACAAGAACCTCTACGGCTTCGAGGGCGAGGTGCCCGAGGCCGGCTACGCGATCCCGTTCGGCGAGGCCAACGTCGTGCGCGACGGCAAGACGGTGTCGATCGTGACCTACGGGCTGATGGTGCACCGCGCGCTCGACGCCGCCGCGGCGCTGGCCAAGGACGGGATCGACGCCGAGGTGATCGACCTGCGCACGCTGTCCCCGCTGGACCTCGACACCGTGCTCGAGAGCGTCGAGAAGACCGGCCGGCTGGTCTGCGTCGACGAGGCCAACCCGCGCTGCAGCATCGCCGCCGACATCTCGGCGCAGGTGGCGCAGCAGGCCTTCCGCGCGCTGAAGGGGCCGATCGAGATGGTCACCGCGCCGCACACGCCGGTGCCGTTCTCGCCGGTGCTCGAGGACCTGTACATCCCGGGCGCCGCGCAGATCGCCGCCGCGGTCAAGCGCACGCTTGCCCACTGACACCAGGAGCATCCCGAGCATGAGCACCATCACGCCGATCGTGATGCCCAAGTGGGGCCTGGAGATGCGCGAGGGCACGGTCACCGCCTGGCTGGTCGACGAGGGCGCCGAGATCGCGGTCGGCACGCCGATCCTCGATGTCGAGACCGACAAGATCAGCAACGCGGTCGAGGCGCCCGACCCGGGCCTGTTGCGGCGCAGGGTCGCCCAGGAAGGCGAGGTGCTGCCGGTCAAGGCCCTGCTCGGCGTGCTGGCCGACGCCTCGGTGCCCGAGGCCGAGATCGACGCCTACATCGCGAACTACGTCGTGCCGGCCGCCGCGGCCGAAGGCGAGGAGGCCGAGTCGGCCTACGCCAGCGCCGAGGTCGACGGCTTCAGGCTGCGCTACGCGCGGCGCGGGCCCGAGGGTGGCGTGCCGGTGCTGTTCCTGCACGGCTTCGGCGGCGACCTCGACAACTGGCTGTTCAACCTCGACGCGGTGGCCGAGGCGGCGCCGGTGATCGCGCTCGACCTGCCGGGGCACGGCCAGTCGACGCCGAAGCTGCCGGGCACCACGCTGGCCGACTTCGCGCGGATCGTCCTGCACTTCCTCGACGCGCTCGACGTGGCGCGCGCCCACCTGGTCGGCCACTCGATGGGCGGCGCGATCGCCGCGCGCCTCGCGCTCGATCACCCGGCGCGGGTCGCGTCGCTGACGCTGGTCAACAGCGCCGGGCTGGGCGACGAGATCGACGCCGGCTACATCGACGGCTTCGTTGCCGCCGGGTCGCGGCGCGAGCTGAAGCCGGTGGTCGAGAAGCTGTTCGCCAACCCCGAGCTGGTGACGCGCCAGCTGCTCGACGACCTGCTGAAGTACAAGCGCCTCGACGGTGTCGGCGAAGCGCTGGGCAGGCTGGGTTCGGCGCTGTTCGGCGGCGGCCGGCAGGCCGAGCAGCCCGGCCGTGAACTGCCCGCCAGCCTGCCGCTGCTGGTGATCTGGGGCCGCGAGGACCGCATCGTGCCGGCCGCCCACGCCGACCATGCGCCCGTCCACGCCCGGCGCGAGCTGTTCGACGGCGCCGGCCACATGGCGATGATGGAGAAGGCCAGCGAGGTCAACGCGCTGATCCGGCGCCATGTCGCCGGCTAGGCGATCGGGCCGCGCTGGGGCCGCCGATGGCGCTGCCGACATTCGGCTTCGTGACGGTGCACGCCGCGGCGCTGGCCGACGGCATCGCCTGCGAGGCGGCCTGGCTGGCGCAGGTGGCGGCCACCGGCTGGCCGACCGCGCAGCTCTGGCAGGGCGTGCCTGGCTTCGTCGTGCCGCGCAGCTACCTGCGCCGCCCGCACTGGTCCGCGGCCTGCGCCGCCTCGGCGGCCGCAGGCTGGCCGGTGCAGGTACGTGCCTCCGGCGGCGGCCTGGTGCCGCAGGGACCGGGGGTGTGGAACCTGAGCCTGCTGTGGCCCGGCGACAGCGCGGTGCCCAGCGGCACCGACGCGATCTACCGCGACCTGACCGACCAGCTCGGCGCCGCGTTCGCGCGCCTGGGCGTCTCGGCCCGGGCGCAGCCGGTCGAAGGATCGTTCTGCGACGGGCGCTTCAACCTGGCGGTCGATGGGCGCAAGCTGGTCGGCACCGCGCAGGCCTGGCGGCGCGTCGGCGCAGCACCGGTGGTGCTGGCGCATGCGGTGATCGTCGCCACCGCCGATCCGGCCGCGCTGACCGAGGCGGCCAACCGCTTCGAGGCCGCCTCGGGTGGTGCGACGCGCTACCGCGCCGATGCGCTGACCAGCATCGCCGCGGCCTGGTGCACGGCGCATGCCGCGGCGGCGCCGCCGCCGGGCTTCGAGGCCCGTATCGTCCAGGTCGTGGCCGCACAGTTCGCCCGCGTCGTGCCACCCCATGTCGCCCCGACCGCAACGAACCTTCAGGAGAACTGACCATGGTCCTGCTCGAATTCGCGATGGCCCCTGCCGGCCAGGGCGAGAGCGTCAGCGCGCATGTCGCGCGCATCCTCGACGTGATCGACCGCAGCGGCGTCCCCTACCAGCTGACGCCGATGGGCACCATCCTCGAAGGCGAATGGGACCAGGTGATGGGCGTCGTCAGCGCGTGCTTCCGCACGCTGGAAGCGGACTGCGTGCGCATCGGCGTGAACCTGAAGGTCGACTACCGCGCCGGGCCGCAGAGCCGGCTGCAGTCGAAGATCGCCAAGGTCGAGCAACGGCTCGGCCGCAAGCTCAGCACCTGAGCAGCATCTGAGCGCCGGTCGCCGCGATGCGGCAGAAACGGCGAAGCCCCGGCAGGCTGGGGCTTCGAGTCGTCGCGACGAGTCGCCGGGAAATCCTGGTCGGGGTGAGAGGATTCGAACCTCCGGCCTCTACGTCCCGAACGTAGCGCTCTACCAGGCTAAGCTACACCCCGATGGTCTTGGCGATGGCTCCGATCACGAAGACCGCTCCACCGACCGAGCCGACAATTCTAGCAGAGCTTTTCGTGCCGCCGATTCGGGCAGCGCGGCCAGCGCCCGGTCGGCCTTGTCGGCCTCGGCCCGCGCTGCGTCGCGGGTCGCTGCCAGCGCACCGGTGCGGCGAACGATCGCCAGGATCTCGTCGAGCCGGTCGGGCTCGCCGTGCTCGATGGCGTGGCGGATCAGCTCGCGTTCGCCGTCGCCGCTGCGGGCCATCGCGATCAGCAGCGGCAGCGTCGGCTTGCCCTCGCGCAGGTCGTCGCCGACGTTCTTGCCCAGCGCGTGGGTGTCGCCTTCGTAGTCGAGCAGATCGTCGACCAACTGGAATGCGGTGCCCAGCGAACGGCCGTAGTCGGCACAGGCTTCCTCGACGCCGGGGTCGGCCTGGGCGAGCACGGCGCCGAGCCGGGCGCTGGCCTCGAACAGCTTGGCGGTCTTGAAGCGGATGACGCGCAGGTAGTCGTCGACCGCCAGGTCGGCGTCGTGCATGTTCATCAGCTGCAGCACCTCGCCCTCGGCGATCACGTTGGTGGCGTCGGCCAGCACCTCGAGCACCCGCATGCGGTTGACGCTGACCATCATCTGGAACGCCCGCGAGTAGAGGAAGTCGCCGACCAGCACGCTGGCGGCGTTGCCGAACAGCGCGTTGGCGGTCTGGCGGCCGCGGCGCAGCGACGACTCGTCGACCACGTCGTCGTGCAGCAGCGTCGCGGTGTGGATGAACTCGACGGTGGCGGCGAGTTCGTGGCGCTCGGGCCCGGCGAAGCCCAGCGCCTCGGCGAACAGCAGCACCAGCCGCGGCCGGATGCGCTTGCCGCCGGCGCTGACGATGTAGTGCGAGATCTGGTTGATCAGCGCGACATCCGACGACAGGCGGTGGCGGATCACCCGGTCGACCTGTGCCATGTCGGCGGCCATGGCATCCATGGCCGCCGCGGAAGGGGAGGAGAGGTCGGTCACGGGTGGCACGGCATGGGCGCGAAGCAGCGGCAAATTATAGGGAGCGCCGGCAGGCCGCCATCGGGGCAGGGCAGGTTTATCGGCGGCCCCGGTCGGCGTGTGGCGGGCCGGGACTCGGGCGAAGGCCGGTCGTCGCACGCAAGCTGCTATACTTTAAGGTTCCTTCGGCCGTGCTGGCCGCCAGGAAGAAGAAACATCGCAATGATGCATTGCATTCGAAAGAGGCACTTATGTACGCGCTCATAAAAACCGGCGGCAAGCAGTTCAAGGTCGCTGCCGGCGAAAAGATCAAGGTAGAACAGATAGCAGCGGACGTGGGCCAGGAGATCGTGATCGACCAGGTGCTGGCGGTGGGCAACGGCGCCGACCTGACGATCGGGACGCCCCTGGTGGCCGGTGCCACGGTGAAGGCCACCGTGGTGTCGCACGGCAAGCACGACAAGGTCCGCATCTTCAAGCTGCGCCGCCGCAAGCACTACGCCAAGCACGGCGGCCACCGCCAGACCTACACCGAGCTGGAAATCGGCGCCATCGGCGTCTGAAACCGTCCTCGACCCTCCAGGAGTACTTGAACCATGGCACAGAAAAAGGGCGGCGGCTCGACCCGCAACGGCCGCGATTCCCAGCCCAAGATGCTGGGCGTGAAGGTGTTCGGCGGCCAGACCGTGCCGGCCGGCTCGATCATCGTGCGCCAGCGCGGCACGCGCTTCCACGCCGGCGACAACGTCGGCATGGGCCGCGACCACACGCTGTTCGCGCTGGTCGACGGCCAGGTGTCGTTTGCCACCAAGGGTGCGCTGAACCGCCACACGGTCATCGTCACGCCGGTCTGATCGGCTTCAGGCCCAGGTGCTGCCGGCCTCGGCCGGCGTCACGCCGCACAGCCCCGGCCTGCCGGGGCTGTTGCGCTTCTTGGGGCTTTTCGGGGCGACAGCCCCAGGGATGAACGGCCATGAAATTCGTCGACGAAGCGACCATCGACATCGCCGCCGGCAACGGCGGCGCGGGCTGCATGAGCTTCCGGCGCGAGAAGTTCATCCCCTTCGGCGGCCCCAACGGCGGCGACGGCGGCCGCGGCGGCAGCGTGTACGCGGTGGCCGACCGCAACCTGAACACGCTGATCGACTACCGCTATGCGCGCCGCCATGAGGCGCGAAACGGCGAGGCCGGCCGCGGCTCAGACCAGTTCGGCGCGGCGGCCGACGACATCGTGCTGCGCATGCCGGTGGGCACCATCGTGCGCGACGCCGAGACCGACGAGCTGATCGCCGAACTGCTGGAGCCCGGCGTCAAGGTGCTGCTGGCCAAGGGCGGCGACGGCGGTTTCGGCAACCTGCACTTCAAGAGCAGCACCAACCGCGCGCCGCGCCAGAAGACGCCGGGCTGGCCGGGCGAGCAGAAGAAGCTGAAGCTCGAGCTGCGCGTGCTCGCCGATGTCGGCCTGCTGGGCCTGCCCAACGCCGGCAAGTCGACGCTGATCACCGCGATCTCGAACGCCCGGCCGAAGATCGCCGACTACCCGTTCACCACGCTGCACCCGAACCTGGGCGTGGTGCGCGCCGGCCCGGAGCGCAGCTTCGTCGTCGCCGACCTGCCCGGGCTGATCGAGGGCGCGGCCGACGGCGCCGGGCTGGGCCACCTGTTCCTGCGCCACCTGCAGCGCACCCGGCTGCTGCTGCACGTGGTCGACATGGCGCCGTTCGACGGCGCCGACCCGGTGGCGCAGGCCAAGGGCATCGTCCAGGAGCTGCGCCGCTACGACGAGGCGCTGTACCGCAAGCCGCGCTGGTTCGTGCTGAACAAGCTGGACATGGTGCCGTCCGAGGAGCGCGAGGCCCGGGTCAGGGATTTCGTCAGGCGCATGCGCTGGAAGGCGCCGTATTTCCAGGTCTCGGCGCTGGCGCGCGAAGGGCTCGACCCGATGGTCCAGGCGATCTACGAACACGTGGCCGCGCACAAGGCGCCGGCGCCGCCCGAGCTCGACCCGCGCTTCGATGCGCCGCCGGCGGTGGCCGCAGCGGTGGAGCCGAACGATGGCTGAGGTGCTGGAGCCGGCCCGCCGCATCGTCGTGAAGGTAGGCTCGAGCCTGGTCACCAACGAGGGCCGCGGCATCGACGTCGATGCGGTCGGCAACTGGTGCCGGCAGCTGGCCGCGCTGGCGGCGCAGGGCCGCGAGCTGGTGATGGTCAGCTCGGGTGCGATCGCCGAGGGCATGAAGCGCCTGGGCTGGCGCACCCGGCCGACCGAGCTGCACGAGCTGCAGGCGGCGGCCGCGGTCGGCCAGATGGGCCTGGCGCAGGCCTACGAGAGCCAGCTGTCGAAGCTGGGCATGGGCAGCGCCCAGGTGCTGCTGACCCACGCCGACCTGGCCGACCGCGAGCGCTACCTGAACGCCCGCTCGACGCTGCTGACGCTGCTGCAGCTGCGCGTGATCCCGGTGATCAACGAGAACGACACCGTGGTCAACGACGAGATCAAGTTCGGCGACAACGACACGCTGGGCGCGCTGGTGGCCAACCTGGTCGAGGCCGACGCGCTGGTGATCCTGACCGACCAGCGCGGCCTGTACTCGGCCGATCCGCGCAAGGTGCCCGACGCGCGATTCATCGACCAGGCCACCGCCGGCGACCCGGCGCTCGAGCTGATGGCCGGCGGCGCAGGATCGGCGATCGGCCGCGGCGGCATGCTGACCAAGATCCTGGCGGCGAAGCGGGCGGCCGGCAGCGGCTGCTCGACGGTGATCGCCTGGGGCCGCGAGACCGACGTGCTGCTGCGGCTGGCCGAGGGCGAGGCCATCGGCACCGCGCTGGTCGCCGGCACGCCCAAGCTGGCGGCGCGCAAGCAGTGGATGGCCGACCACCTGCAGCTGCGCGGCGCGGTGACGATCGACGACGGCGCGGTGCTGAAACTGCGCGACGAGGGCAAGAGCCTGCTGCCGATCGGCGTCACCGAGGTCGACGGCGAGTTCCACCGCGGCGACGTGATCGCGGTGCGCTCGAAGGCCGGGGTGGAGATCGCCCGCGGGCTGGCCAACTACGCGTCGGGCGAGGCGCGGCTGATCGCGCGCAAGCCCTCGTCACAGATCGCCGGCCTGCTGGGCTTCGCCAACGAGCCCGAGCTGATCCACCGCGACAACCTGGTCCTGAGCTGAGCCGACCCCTTCCCGGCGGCGGCGGGCGATTGCCGGCCGGCGCTGTCAATCCTCCAGCTCGGCCTTCGCGGCCTCGATGTCCAGCCGCTCCATCGCGTCGGCGGCCTCGCAGGCGGCGGCCTGGGCATACAGCTTCTCGGCTTCCTTCATCCGCTTGTCGCCCTCGAGCATCACCAGGCCGTTGGCGTACTCGGTCATCGCGATCGCCGAGCCCGGGTTCAGCTTCAGCGCCTGCTGGAACAGCTTGAGCCCGGTCGCGGCGTCGGCGCCCTGGGTGCGGCCGAGCAGCTTGCCGACCTTGTCGATCACCTCGGCGTGGAACGCGCCCAGCGCGATGTGCGCATCGGCGTGCTTGGGCTGCAGCTTGATGGTGGTTTCCAGCGCGGTCTTGACCTTGCTGCCCAGGCCCTGCGCCAGCGCCTTGGCCACGCTGATGCCCTGGCTGTAGCGGCCCAGCGCGTAGGCCATCCAGTAGTGCGCGTTCGGGTTCTTCGGGTCCTCGGCGGCCTGCGCCTCGGCGCGCTCGGCCACCTCCTGGAACATCGCCAGCCGGGTCTTCTCGCTCTTCTCCAGGTAGTTGGCGTAGATCGCCTGGGCCTTGTTGGCCGCGGTGATGCCGGCACCGCCGGCCTTCAGTCCGGCGTCGTGGGCCTTCTGGAACTCGCCGGCATGGAACAGCGACCAGGCGGCCAGCACCGCGGCGTCCTTCGGCAGCGGCTCGGCATCGCCCAGGTGCAGGCGCGCCCACTGCTTCTTCAAGGCAGCGCTGTCGTGGTGGTAGTCGGCGTCGCTGTACGGGAAGGCGGTCCACTTGGCCATCGTCGGGTCTCCATCGGGGGTTGTCATTCGCCGCCGCGGTAGGCGCCGGCGATCTGGAACAGGTGCTCGCGCGCGGACGGCTCGAGGTAGGGCATCAGCAGGCTCAGCACATGGTAGGCGCCGCGCGACAGCGCCGCGGCGGCGCTGTCGGGTTCGAGCGCCCGCCGCGGGTCGCGCACGTACTCGTAGCTGAGCCAGTAGGTCAGCACGACGACCATCGCGCTGGCCACCGGCTCGGACTCGCGGCGGTCGATGCGCAGCGAGCTGCCGCGGGTCAGGCCGTCGAGCACCTGGGCCACCGCGCGCGCCTTGTTCTTCAGCACGAACTGGAAATGCGTCTCGAGCCGGCGGTTCTTGCTGAGCAGGTCGTTGAGGTCGCGGTAGAGGAAGCGGTACTGCCAGATCAGCTCGAACAGCATGTGGAAGAACAGCCAGGCGTCCTCGACGTTGCGCACGTTGTCGGCGGCCTGCAGCAGGTCGTTTAGCGCGCGTTCGTAGCGGTCGAACAGCGAATTGATCAGCTCGTCCTTGGCCGGGTAGTGGTAGTACAGGTTGCCGGGGCTGATGTTCAGCTCGGCCGAGATCAGCGTGGTGCTGACGTTGGGCTCGCCGAAGCGGTTGAACAGGTCCAGCGTCACTTCGAGGATGCGTTCGGCGGTGCGGCGCGGCTTCTTGGCGGGCGACTTGGGCGAAGCAGGCGGATTCGGGTCGGGGAGGGCCATCGACATGGCCGGAAGGCTAGCACCAAGCCCGGCCGGCGGGATCGATCGCTCTCCCTACAATCGCGCCCCTATGCCCGCAGTCAGCTTTCAACAGGTCGAGAAGACCTATGCCGGGGCGCGCGGCACGCTGCGCGCGCTGGCCGGCGTGACCTTCGACATCCAGCAAGGCGAGTTCTTCGGCCTGCTCGGCCCCAACGGCGCCGGCAAGACGACGCTGATCTCGATCCTGGCCGGGCTGACCAAGCCGACGGCCGGCCGGGTCACCGTGATGGGCCACGACGTGCAGCGCGACGAGGCCGCGGCCCGGATGTCGCTGGGCATCGTGCCGCAGGAGCTGGTGTTCGACCCCTTCTTCTCGGTGCGCGAGGCGCTGCGCATCCAGAGCGGCTACTTCGGCGTGCGCCGCAACGATGCCTGGATCGACGAACTGCTGGCCGAGCTGGGCCTGGCCGACAAGGCCGACGCCAACATGCGCCAGCTCTCCGGCGGCATGAAGCGCCGGGTGCTGGTGGCCCAGGCGCTGGTGCACCGCCCGCCGGTGATCGTGCTCGACGAACCGACCGCCGGCGTCGACGTCGAACTGCGGCAGACGCTGTGGGCCTTCATCGCGCGGCTCAACCGCGAGGGCCACACCGTGCTGCTGACCACCCATTACCTGGAGGAGGCCGAGGCGCTGTGCCACCGCATCGGCATGCTGCGCCGCGGCAGCCTGGTCGCGCTGGACCGCACCGCCAACCTGCTGTCGGCCAGCGCCAGCACGATGCTGCGCTTCAAGACCGACCAGGCGCTGCCTGCCGCGCTGGCCCCGCTGGCGCGGGTGACCGGCCGCATCGTGCAGCTGAAGGCCCATGACGCGGCCGAGGTCGAGCACCAGCTGGCCGCGCTGCGCGAGGCCGGCGTCAGGGTCGAGGACCTGGAGATCGGACGCGCCGATCTGGAGGACGTGTTCCTCGAGATCATGCAGACCGGCGCGCCGGCGGCCGTGCCGGCGTGATCCCGATGATCCGTCTGGCGGGCGCGCGAACGCTGTTCTACAAGGAGATCCTGCGCTTCTGGAAGGTGGCGTTCCAGACGGTGGCGGCGCCGGTGCTCACCGCGGTGATGTACCTGCTGATCTTCGGCCATGTGCTGCAGGACCGGGTGCAGGTGTTCGAGGGCGTCGGCTACACCAGCTTCCTGATCCCCGGGCTGGTGATGATGAGCGTGCTGCAGAACGCCTTCGCCAACAGCTCGTCGAGCCTGGTGCAGAGCAAGGTCACCGGCAACCTGGTGTTCCTGCTGGTCTCGCCGCTGTCGCACTGGGCCTGGTTCGCGGCCTATGTCGGCGCCAGCGTGGTGCGCGGCATGGTCGTGGGCCTGGGCGTGTTCATCGTCACCGTGTGGTTCGCGCCGCCGGCGTTCGCCCAGCCGCTGTGGATCCTGGTGTTCGCCGCGCTGGGCGCCGGCATGCTGGGTGCGCTGGGCCTGATCGCCGGGCTGTGGGCCGACAAGTTCGACCAGATGGCGGCGTTCCAGAACTTCGTCATCATGCCGATGACCTTCCTCTCGGGCGTCTTCTATTCGGTGCATTCGCTGCCCGCCTTCTGGCTGGAGGTCAGCCACCTGAACCCGTTCTTCTACATGATCGACGGCTTCCGGCGCGGCTTCTTCGGCACCAGCGACGTCTCGCCCTGGCTCAGCCTGGCGGTGGTCGGCTCGAGCTTCGTCGTGGTCTCGGCGATCGCGCTGCGGCTGCTGAAGACCGGCTACAAGCTGCGGCCTTGAGGCCCGGCCGGCGCGCTGCGGCAAGGCGGTCTGAGATAATCGACGCATGTCAGATCCCACTGCGGCCGACGTGCGCGGCTTCATCGCCGCCGGCCTGCCCTGCGAGCACCTCGAGGTCGAGGGCGACGGCCGCCACTTCTTCGCCACCATCGTCTCGGCCGAGTTCGAGGGCCACACCCGGGTGCGCCGCCACCAGCGGGTCTACGCGGCCCTGGGCGATAGAATGCGCGAGCAGATCCACGCGCTGTCGATGAAGACGCTGACCCCGGCCGAATGGGCCGCCACCGCCGAGGCCGAAGCCCGGCACCACCCGCACCACTGACCGACCTGCGGCTGCGCGCTGCAGGTGGCCGTCGCTGGCGCCTGCGATGCGCCCGGCCCCTGTCTCGCGAGCGGCCCGAACCTCCAGGCCTCTCCCATGGACAAACTGATCATCCGCGGCGGCCGCCGGCTCAATGGCACGGTGACCATCGCCGGCGCCAAGAACGCCGCGCTGCCCGAGCTGTGCGCGGCGCTGCTGGTCGAGGGCGTGACCACGCTGCACAACGTGCCGCAGCTGCAGGACGTCAGCACGATGCTGAAGCTGCTTCGCAACATGGGCGTGGCCGCCGAGCGCTCGGCCGACCGCAGCGACGAGGTGACGCTGGACGCCACCCGCGTGGCCCGGCCCGAGGCGCCCTACGAGCTGGTCAAGACGATGCGCGCATCGATCCTGGCGCTGGGCCCGCTGCTGGCCCGTTTCGGCCAGGCCCGGGTCTCGCTGCCCGGCGGCTGCGCGATCGGCTCGCGGCCGGTCGACCAGCACATCAAGGGCCTGCAGGCGATGGGCGCCGAGATCGTCGTCGACCACGGCTACATCGTCGCCAAGGCCCGGCGCTTGCGCGGCGCCCGCATCACCACCGACATGGTCACCGTCACCGGCACCGAGAACCTGCTGATGGCCGCGGCGCTGGCCGACGGCGAGACGCTGCTCGAGAACGCCGCGCAGGAGCCCGAGATCCCCGACCTGGCCGAGCTGCTGATCGCAATGGGCGCGAGGATCGAAGGCCATGGCACGAGCCGGATCCGCGTGCAGGGCGTCGAGCGCCTGCGCCCGCCGGCGCAGCCGCACCGCATCATCCCCGACCGCATCGAGGCCGGCACCTTCCTCTGCGCAGTGGCGGCCACCGGCGGCGACGTCACGCTGCTGGGTGCCCAGGCCGACCACCTGGACGCCGTCATCGACAAGCTGCGCGAGGCCGGCGCCGACATCGGCGACGGTGTGCAGGGCGGCGTGCCCTGGATCCGCGTGCGCTGCGACGGCCGGCCGCGCGCGGTGGGCTTTCGCACCAGCGAGTACCCGGCCTTTCCGACCGACATGCAGGCGCAGTTCATGGCCGTGAACTGCATCGCCGAGGGCACTGCGCGCATCAGCGAGACGATCTTCGAGAACCGCTTCATGCACGTCAACGAGCTGCTCCGGCTGGGCGCGCGCATCGAGGTCGACGGCCACACCGCGGTCGTCACCGGCGTGCCGCAGCTGCAGGGCGCGACGGTGATGGCCACCGACCTGCGCGCCTCGGCCAGCCTGGTGATCGCCGGCCTGGTGGCGCAGGGTGAGGCGGTGGTCGACCGCATCTACCACCTCGACCGCGGCTACGACCGCATGGAAACCAAGCTGCGCGCGATCGGTGCCGACATCGAGAGGATCAAGTGAACGACCTCATCACGCTGGCGCTGTCCAAGGGCCGCATCTTCGACGACTCGCTGCCGCTGCTGGCGGCCGCCGGCATCGAGGTGAGCGAAGATCCCGAGACCAGCCGCAAGCTGATCCTCGGCACCAGCCAGCCCGGCGTGCGGGTGGTCCTGGTGCGCGCCAGCGACGTGCCGACCTATGTCGAGCATGGCGGTGCCGACCTGGGCGTGGCCGGGCTGGACGTGCTGCTCGAGCACAGCGACGACCTGGCCGGCAGCGGCCTCTACGTGCCGGTGGACCTGCAGATCGCCCGCTGCCGGATGAGCGTGGCCACCCGTGCCGACTTCGATTACGCCACCGCGGTGAAGCAGGGCTCGCGCATCCGGGTGGCCAGCAAGTACACCCAGATTGCCCGCCAGCACTTCGCCGACAAGGGCGTGCACGTCGACCTGATCAAGCTCTATGGCTCGATGGAGCTGGCGCCGCTGACCGGGCTGGCCGACGCGATCGTCGACCTGGTGTCCACCGGCAGCACGCTGAAGGCCAACCAGCTGGTCGAGGTCGAGCGCATCATGGACATCAGCGCCCGGCTGGTCGTCAACCAGGCCGCGCTGAAGCTCAAGCGCGAGCCGATGCGCCGGCTGATCGACGCCTTTGCCCGCGCGGCGGGCTGATCCTTCCCCCGCCACCTGTCGCACCATGGCCGCCGTCGACATCCGCCACCTCAGCACCGCTGCCGCCGACTTCGAGGCCGAGTTCCGGCGCGTGCTGCACTGGTCGGCCGAGACCGACGAGGCGATCGAGCAGCGGGTCGCCGAGATCCTGGCCGACGTCAAGCTGCGTGGCGATGCCGCGGTGCTGGCCTGCACCGCGCGCTTCGACGGCTTGCAGGCCGACAGCGTCGCGGCGCTGGAATTGAGCCGCGATGAGTTGGAACGGGCCTTGGAGGCGATCACCCCGGCACAGCGCCAGGCGCTGGAAGCTGCCGCCGCCCGGGTGCGCAGCTACCACCAGCGCCAATTGCAGGCCTGCGGGCTGAGCTGGCAGTACCGCGACGAGGACGGCACGCTGCTCGGCCAGAAGGTCACGCCGCTGGACCGGGTCGGCATCTACGTGCCCGGCGGCAAGGCGGCCTACCCGTCGTCGGTACTGATGAACGCGATTCCGGCGCAGGTCGCCGGCGTCGGCGAGATCGTGATGGTCGTGCCGACGCCGCGCGGCGAGAAGAACCCGCTGGTGCTGGCTGCCGCCTGCGTCGCCGGGGTCACGCGGGCCTTCACGATCGGCGGCGCGCAGGCCGTCGGGGCGCTGGCCTACGGCACCGCCACCGTGCCGCAGGTCGACAAGATCACCGGGCCGGGCAACGCCTACGTGGCCAGCGCGAAGCGGCGGGTCTTCGGCACCGTGGGCATCGACATGATCGCGGGCCCCAGCGAGATCCTGGTGCTGGCCGACGGCACGACGCCGCCCGACTGGGTCGCGATGGACCTGTTCAGCCAGGCCGAGCACGACGAGCTGGCGCAGAGCCTGCTGCTGTGCCCCGACGCCGGCTACATCGCCCGGGTGCGCTCGGCCATCGACCGGCTGCTGCCGGGCATGCCACGGCGCGACGTGATCCGCGCCAGCCTCGAGGGCCGCGGCGCGCTGATCCATACCCGCTCGATGGACGAGGCCTGCGAGATCAGCAACCGCATCGCGCCCGAGCACCTGGAAGTCTCCAGCCGCGAGCCGCAGCGCTGGGAACCGCGGCTGCGCCACGCCGGCGCGATCTTCCTCGGCGCCTACACCAGCGAGAGCCTGGGCGACTACTGCGCCGGGCCCAACCATGTGCTGCCGACCTCCGGCACCGCGCGCTTCTCGTCGCCGCTGGGCGTCTACGACTTCCAGAAGCGCAGCAGCCTGATCGAGGTCAGCGAGGCCGGTGCCCAGGTGCTGGGGCCGATCGCTGCCGAGCTGGCCTACGGCGAGGGCCTGCAGGCGCATGCCCAGGCCGCGGAGTTCCGGTTGAAGCGCTGAGCTTGACACGAAGTTCGTGCAACACGAGAATCGTGCAACACGAAATCAGTGTTCAGGGCCGATCATGAAGAACGTCACCGTCACGATGGAGGACAGCGTCGCCGACTGGGCGCGCATGGAAGCGGCGCGCCGCAACACCAGCGTGTCGCGGCTGGTCGGCGAGATGCTGGCCGAGAAGATGCGGCGCGACGATGCCTACGAGCGGGCGATGCAGGAGTGGATGCAGCGCGACCTGACATTCACGTCCGACGGAGAACCGTACGCCAAGCGCGAGGAGATCTATGCCGAGCGCATCGATCGTTTTCGTTGACACCAACGTGTTGGTGTACTCGGAAGACCGGGCGCACCTCGAGAAGCACGGCGCGGCGCGGCGCTGGCTGCGAGAACTTTGGCTGCGCCGCTGCGGCCGTGTGAGCACCCAGGTGCTCAACGAGTTCTATGTCGTCACCACGCGAAAGCTCAAGCCGGCCATGCCGGCGGGGGACGTGCGCGCAGAGGTCCGCCGCTATCAGCGCTGGCAGCCCTGGTCGGTCGACCATGCCACGGTCGAAGCGGCCTGGGCCGTCGAAAGCCGCTACGGTGTGCATTACTGGGATGCCCTGATGGTCGCCGCCGCGCAGCAGCAGGGTTGCGCCGCGCTGCTGACCGAGGACCTGCAGCACGATCAGGTGATCGACGGCGTGCGCATCCTCAACCCCTTCATCACCGGGCCGGAGTGGCTCGACAACCCCGGGCCTGCCCCGGCCACGCCATGAGCCAGCCCGACGCCACCCTCGCCCGCGTGATCCGCCGCGACATCCAGGACATGCACGCCTATGCGGTGCAGCCCAGCGCCGGCTTCGTCAAGCTCGACGCCATGGAGAACCCGTTCGCGCTGCCCGAGCCGCTGCAGATCGAGCTGGGCGACCGGCTCGGGCGGGTCGCGATCAACCGCTACCCCGCCGGCCGCATCGACGACCTGCGCGCCGCGCTGGCCGCCCATGCCGGCCTGCCCGCGGGCTGCGCGCTGACGCTGGGCAACGGCTCGGACGAGCTGATCACGATGCTCAGCATGGCCTGCGACCTGCCCGGCGCGACGGTGATGGCGCCGGTGCCCGGCTTCGTGATGTACGCGGTGTCGGCGCGGCTTCAGGGCCTGAAGTTCGCCGGCGTGCCGCTGACCGCCGATTTCGAGCTCGACGAGGCGGCGATGCTGGCGGCGATCGACGAACACCGGCCCTCGCTGCTCTATCTGGCCTACCCGAACAACCCGACCGCGAACCTGTGGGACGACGTCGCCATCGAGCGCTGCATCGCCGCGATGGGCCGCGTCGACGGGCTGGTGGTGATCGACGAGGCCTACCAGCCGTTCGCCGCCCGCGACTCGATGGGACGGCTGGCGCGCCACCCGCACCTGCTGGTGATGCGCACGCTGAGCAAGTTCGGCCTGGCCGGCGTGCGCATCGGCTACCTGATGGGCGCGGCCGCGCTGGTCGCCGAGATCGAGAAGGTTCGCCCGCCCTACAACGTCAGCGTGCTCAACGCCGAGGCGGCGCTGTTCGCGCTGGAGCACGCCGGCGTCTACGCCGAGCAGGCGGCGACGATCCGCCACGAGCGCGACCAGCTGCTCGGCCAGCTGGCCGAACTGCCGGGCGTCAGGCCGTTCCCCAGCCAGGCCAACATGATCCTGACCCGGGTGCCCGATGCCGCGGCCGCCTTCGCCGGCATGAAGCAGCGTGGCGTGCTGGTCAAGAACGTCTCGTCGCTGCACCCGCTGCTGGCCAGCTGCCTGCGCCTGACCGTCGGCACGCCCGAAGAGAACCGCAGGATGTTCGAGGCGCTACGCGCCTCGCTCTGAATCCCGAAAGCCGACCATGGACCGCACCGCCGACGTTCAGCGCGACACCAAGGAGACGCAGATCCGCGTGCGCCTCAACCTCGACGGCAGCGGCCAGGGAGTCTTCGCCACCGGCATCGGCTTCCTCGACCACATGCTCGACCAGGTCGCTCGCCACGGCCTGATCGACCTCGACATCCAGTGCCGGGGCGACCTGCACATCGACGGCCACCACACGGTCGAGGACATCGGCATCACGCTGGGCATGGCGGTGGCGCAGGCGGTCGGCGACAAGCGCGGCATCACCCGCTACGGCCACAGCTACGTGCCGCTGGACGAGGCGCTGTCGCGGGTGGTGGTCGACTTCTCCGGCCGGCCCGGGCTGCACCAGCAGATCCCGTTCACCGCCGCGATGATCGGCAGCCTCGACACCCAGCTGGTCCACGAGTTCTTCCAGGGCTTCGTCAACCACGCGCTGTGCACGCTGCACATCGACAACCTGAAGGGCGTCAACGCCCACCACCAGGCCGAGACGGTGTTCAAGGCCTTCGGCCGCGCGCTGCGCATGGCGCTGGCGCCCGATGCGCGCGCGGCCGGCGTGATCCCGTCGACCAAGGGAAGCCTGTAGCCATGACCCGAACGGTGGCCGTCGTCGACTACGGCATGGGCAACCTGCGCTCGGTGTCGCAGGCGGTGATGCACGTGGCCGGCGGCTCGGGGCTCGAGGTCGTCGTGACCCGGCGGCCCGAACAGGTGCGCGCCGCCGAGCGCGTGGTGCTGCCGGGCCAGGGCGCGATGCGCGACTGCATGCGCGAGCTGCAGGACTCGGGGCTGAAGGAGGCAGTGCTCGAAGCCGCCGCCAGCAAGCCGCTGATGGGCGTGTGCGTGGGCATGCAGATGCTGCTGGATCACAGCGAGGAGCAGGACACGCCCGGGCTGGGCCTGATCCCCGGCCGGGTGCGGCGCTTCCAGCTCGAGGGCCTGCTGCAGCCCGACGGCAGCCGCTTCAAGGTGCCGCAGATGGGCTGGAACCAGGTCTTCGGCCAGGCCCACGACGGCGCGCTGCACCCGCTGTGGGCCGGCGTGCCTCGGGGCAGCTGGTTCTACTTCGTGCACAGCTATTTCGCGGTGCCGTCGGACGGGCGTCACACCGCCGGCGTCACCGACTACGGCGGCCGCTTTACCTGCGCAGTGGCGCGGGATAACATTTTTGCCACCCAGTTCCACCCCGAGAAGAGTGCCGACCAGGGCCTGGCCCTGTACCGCAACTTCCTCGCCTGGAAGCCCTGAGCCTCGTATCCCCCTCTCCTCCCGCGCTGCGCCGGCCATGCTGCTGATTCCTGCCATCGACCTGAAAGACGGCCACTGCGTGCGCCTCGAGAAGGGCGACATGAACGTCTCGACCACCTTCGGCGATGATCCCGGCGCGATGGCGCGGCGCTGGCTGGATGCCGGCGCGCGGCGGCTGCACCTGGTCGACCTGAACGGCGCGTTCGCCGGCCGGCCGGTCAACGAGCCGGCGATCAAGGCGATCCTGCGCGAGGTGGGCGACGAGATTCCGGTGCAGCTGGGCGGCGGCATCCGCGACCTCGACACGATCGAGCGCTACCTCGACGACGGCATCAGCTACGTCATCATCGGCACCGCCGCGGTCAAGAGCCCGGGCTTCCTGAAGGACGCCTGCAGCGCCTTCGGCGGCCACATCATCGTCGGCCTCGACGCCAAGGACGGCAAGGTCGCCACCGACGGCTGGAGCAAGCTGACCGGCCACGAGGTCGTCGACCTGGCCAGGAAGTTCGAGGACTACGGCGTCGAAGGCGTGATCTACACCGACATCGGCCGCGACGGCATGCTCACCGGCATCAACATCGAGGCCACCGTCAAGCTGGCGCAGGCGCTGACGATTCCGGTGATCGCCTCGGGCGGGCTGTCCGACCTCGCCGACATCGAGCGCCTGTGCGCGGTCGAGGCCGAGGGCATAGCGGGCGTGATCTGCGGGCGCTCGATCTACACCGGCACGCTCGATTTCACCGCGGCGCAGAAGCGCGCCGACGAACTGGCGGTCTGAGGCCGCCACGGTCCGTCGCTGCCCCGTGCGCTGATCAGCAGACACGCGCGCGGCGTTTCGCCGCCCAGCCGACCAGCCCCAGGCCGGCCAGCATCAGCGCATAGGTCTCGGGTTCGGGCACCGGGGCCAGGAAGCCGCGGATCTCGCCGCCCGACTTGTAGCTGCTGTGGATGTTCAGGTAGGCCTTGCCGGCAGCGGCGCCGTTGACCAGCGCGTCGAAGGCGTTCTGGGCCTTGTGCAGGTCGTCGATCGCACCGCCGGCGTTGGCCGTGACGAAGGCTGGGTTGTAGCTGCCCAGGTCCAGCATGTCGTAGGTCTTGTCGTAGCTGCCGAACGTGACACCGGCCGGGAAGTCCAGGAACGTGGGGGTGCGCGTCGCCACGCCGACATTGCCGGCGAGGCTGGCGGCCGCGTCGCCGCCGAGTCCGGAGGTCGCGGTGCAGCAATGGATGTGCGAATTGGTCGTGTTGCCGGTCAGGCCGCTGAAGCTGACCTCGACCCGCATCTTGTAGAGGTCGACGTCGAAGGTCACCCGCGCCGATCCGGTGCCCGCCGAGTCGTTGGTCGGGAACTCGCTGGCGCCGTTCAGTGCCGCGCGGTACACGACTTCATGGGCCATCGACGGCACGGCGGTGGCGCCCAAGGCCGTGACGGCAAGCAGTGCGGTGGCAAGTCTCATGGCGAATACCTCCTGGATGGCGCGAAGGACGACCCTTCGACCGATGCATACGTGCGGCGCCGCGCTGAACGTCCATCCCACCGACCGACAAGCTAGGGGCAGGGATAATCTCTATCTCTCCCGGAACTGCGCCGCCATGCTCGCCAAACGCATCATCCCCTGCCTCGACGTCACCGGCGGCCGCGTCGTCAAGGGCGTGAACTTCGTCGAACTGCGCGATGCCGGCGACCCGGTCGAGATCGCCGCGCGCTACAACGAGCAGGGCGCCGACGAGCTGACTTTCCTCGACATCACCGCGACCAGCGACGACCGCGACCTGATCCTTCACATCATCGAGGCGGTGGCCTCGCAGGTCTTCATCCCGCTGACGGTGGGTGGCGGCGTGCGCACGGTCGACGACGTGCGGCGGCTGCTCAACGCCGGCGCCGACAAGGTCAGCTTCAACTCGGCGGCGGTGGCGAACCCGCAGGTGATCCGCGACGCATCGGACAAGTACGGCGCGCAGTGCATCGTCGTGGCGATCGACGCGAAGCGCCGTGCCGTCGCCGAAGGCGAGGCGTCGGCCTGGGACGTCTACACCCATGGCGGGCGCAGGAACACGGGCTTCGACGCGGTGGCCTGGGCGCGCCGCATGGCCGAATGCGGGGCCGGCGAGATCCTGCTGACCAGCATGGACCGCGACGGCACCAGGATCGGCTTCGACCTCGAACTGACCCGCGCGGTCAGCGACGCGGTGCCGGTGCCGGTGATCGCCTCGGGCGGCGTCGGCGCGCTCGAACACCTGGCCGAAGGCATCCAGATCGGCGGCGCCGACGCGGTGCTGGCGGCCAGCATCTTCCACTACGGCGAATTCACCGTCGGCCAGGCCAAGGCGCTGCTGGCGCGGCACGGCATCGCGGTGCGGCAGTGAGACCGGCGGCGCGGGGTGGGCCGCCGCGCGAGGTGCGCATCGTCGGCGGCATGCTCAAGCGCAGCAAGCTGCCGGTGGCCGACAAGCCCGGCCTGCGGCCGACGCCCGACCGGGTGCGCGAGACGCTGTTCAACTGGCTGGGCCCCGACACGCGCGGCTGGCGCTGCCTCGATGCCTTTGCCGGCAGCGGAGCGCTGGGCTTCGAGGCCGCCTCGCGCGGCGCTGCCGAGGTGCTGCTGCTCGAGCACGATCCCGAACTGGTGCGCAGCCTGCGTGCCAGCGCGCAGCGGCTGAAGATCGCGACGCTGCGTGTCGAGGCCGCCGATGCGATCGCCTGGATGAAGCGTTGTCCGCCGCAGCGCTTCGAACTGGTGCTGCTGGACCCGCCGTTCGGCGCCGGCCTGCAGGGCGACGCGCTGGCGCTGGCCGCGCCGCTGGTCGTCGCTGGCGGTTGCCTGTACCTGGAGTCGCCGGCACCGATCACCGACACCGAGTTGCCCGAGGGCTTTGCGATGTCGCGTGCGGCCCGCGCCGGCCTGGTGCACTATCATTTGCTGCGCCGCAGCACCTGACATCCGTCAAGAACGGACCACTGCCCCGAAGGAGACGACCGTGACCCAGGCCAAGTTCATGACCGCCGTCTACCCCGGCACCTTCGACCCGATGACGCTGGGCCACGAGGACCTGATGCGCCGCGCCTCGCGGCTGTTCGACAAGCTGATCCTCGCAGTGGCTGCCGGGCACCACAAGCGCACGATGTTCACGATCGCCGAGCGGCTGGACATCGCGCGCGAGATCGCCGGTCCCTACGGCAACGTGGAAGTCGTGGCCTTTCGGGGCCTGCTGTCGGATTTCGTGCGGCAGAACGGCGGCAACGTCGTGGTGCGCGGCCTGCGCGCGGTCAGCGACTTCGACTACGAGTTCCAGATGGCCGGCATGAACCGGCACCTGATGCCCGAGGTCGAAACCCTGTTCCTGACCCCGTCGGACCAGTACCAGTTCGTCAGCGGCACCTTCGTCCGCGAGATTGCCACCCTGGGCGGCGACGTCGCCAAGTTCGTGGCCCCGACGGTGCTGCAGCGACTGAAGGAACGCGTGGCCCAACCGCCGAGCGAGGCCTGAGCCATGGCTCCGTCGATCACCGGATTCGTCGCGGAGCAGGAGGGCCCATGGCACTCATGATCACCGACGAGTGCATCAACTGCGACGTCTGTGAACCCGAATGCCCGAACCAGGCGATCGCCATGGGCGAGGAGTTCTACCAGATCGATCCGGGCCGCTGCACCGAGTGCGTCGGCCATTTCGACGAGCCGCAGTGCGTGCAGGTCTGCCCGGTGGCCTGCATCCCGGTGAACCCGCAGCATGTCGAGAGCCGCGAACAGCTCTGGTCGAAGTACCGTGTGCTGATCGCCGGCAAGGCGGCCTGATCGGTCAGCGCGTGCCGGTGGCCGGCGGGCTGGCCGTGCCCGGCGCCGTCCTGGCCGGCACCTTCTTGTACTTCTGCGGCTTGGTCTTGCCGGCACTGGCCTTGGCCGCCGGCGCGCTCGCGGTGGCGGGACCGATGCCGATCGCCTGCTGGCCGGCGGCCGCGCGCTCGCGGGCGCGGCGCTCGGCAGCCAGTTGGTCGGCCAGCGCCGCATCGCGCTGCTTGACGGCCTGGGCCTCCCGGCGCTGCGCCGCGCTGCGCGCGTCGCCGGCGTCGACGGCGCTGCCGCCGGGGCAGGGCGTGCTGCTGTAGCTGCTGCCGCAGCGGTAGACCGTCGTGTTGCCCACCTGGCCCTGGGCCTGGGCCTGGGCAGACAGCGCCGCGCCCAGCAAGGCCATCGCACAGCGCAGCCCGGCATTGCGTCGGCCGGCGCCCGCTCGTCCCACGCCGGTCGCCGTCACGACGGCACCTGCCCGGCGCCGGGCGCGGCCGGGCGCTCGGCTGCAGCAGCGCCGGGTTCGGCCGGCGCAGGCGCCAGGTGCGCCGGCCGCGGCGGCTTGGGCCGCTGCGGCCCGGCGTGGATCTTCATCACCGCGCGGTCCATCGCGCCGTCGAGCATCAGCGGCAGCGCGGCCAGCGAATCGGCGATGCACTTGTCCATCGCGATCCGGTCGTCCAGCGGCGGCTTGCGCAGCACCCAGTTGGCGACCTCGTCGCGTGCGCCGGGGTGGCCGATGCCGATGCGCAGGCGCCAGAAGTCCGGACTGCCCAGGTGGGCCAGCAGGTCCTTCAGCCCATTGTGGCCGGCGGCGCCGCCGCCCTGCTTGAGCTTCATCTGGCCGGGCAGCAGGTCGAGCTCGTCGTGCACCACCAGGATCTCGGCCGGCGCGATCTTGAAGAAGCGCGCCAGCGGCCCGGCCGAACGGCCCGACAGGTTCATGAAGGTCATCGGCCGCAGCAGCCACACCGGGCCCTGCGGCCGGTTCGCCCGTGCGACCAGGCCGTGGTAGGCGCGGTCGAAGGCGAGCCGGGCGCCCAGCTCGCGCGCCGCGGCATCGACCCACCAGAAGCCGGCGTTGTGGCGGGTGTGCTCGTATTCGGGGCCGGGGTTGCCCAGGCCGACGATCAGTCTGATCATGGCCCGGATTATCCCGGCGGCGGGATCGAGGGCGTTCAGCGGCGCCACGAACGTCGTCGGGCTTTGTCCGATATCAGATCACGCCGGGCGCGCGGCTTTGCAGAATGGGCGCCGCAGCAAACCCGGGAGAGACACCATGCGCATCGCCGTGCCGAAGGAGATCAAGAACAACGAGTTCCGGGTCGGGCTGACGCCGGCCAGCGTGCGCGAGCTGGTCGCCCGCGGCCATGAGGTCTGGGTGCAGGCCGGCGCCGGCGCCGCCATCGGGCTGGGCGACGACCTGTACCGGGCCGCCGGCGCGCAGATCGCCGCCGATGCCGCTGAGGCCTTCGCCTGCGGCGAGATGATCGTCAAGGTCAAGGAACCGCAGCCGGCCGAGATCGCGATGCTGCGCGAAGGCCAGATCCTCTACACCTACCTGCACCTGGCGCCCGACCCCGCGCAGACCGCGGGCCTGATCCGCAGCGGCGCGGTGTGCATCGCCTACGAGACCGTCACCGGCGCCGGCGGCGGGCTGCCGCTGCTGGCGCCGATGAGCGAAGTGGCCGGCCGCATGGCGGTGCAGGCCGGCGCCACGCACCTGGAGAAGAGCCACGGCGGCATGGGCGTGCTGCTCGGCGGCGTGCCCGGCGTCGCGCCGGCGCAGGTGGTGATCCTGGGCGCCGGCGTGGTCGGCACCAACGCGCTGCAGATGGCGGTCGGCCTGGGCGCGCGGGTCACGGTGATCGACCGCAACGTCGACCGGCTGCGCCAGCTCGACCTGGTGTTCGGCAACCGCATCGCCACCGAGTTCTCGACCGCCCACAACGTCGAGGCCGCGGTGCTGGCCGCCGACCTGGTGATCGGCGGCGTGCTGGTGCCCGGTGCCGCGGCACCCAGGCTGGTGACGCGGGAGATGGTGTCGCGGATGAAGCCGGGCGCGGTGGTGGTCGACGTGGCGATCGACCAGGGCGGCTGCTTCGAGACCTCGCGCCCGACCACCCATGCCGAGCCGACCTTCGTCGTCGACGGCGTGGTGCATTACTGCGTGGCCAACATGCCCGGCGCGGTGGCGCGCACCTCGACCTTCGCGCTGAACCACGCGACCATCGGCCATGCCGTCGCGCTGGCCGACCATGGCTGGCGCGACGCGATGCGCGCCGACCCGCACCTGCGCGCGGGCCTGAACGTCGCGCTCGGCCAGGTGACCTGCGAGCCGGTGGCGCAGGCGCATGGGCTGGCCTACGTGCCGGCCGAGCCGCTGATCGGCTGATCCGGAAAGGAAGAAGGCCCCGCATCGCGGGGCCTTCGCCGTGAGACCGAGGCCCGGTCGGGCCTCGAACGCGCAGGCTTACTTCTTCGGCGCCGCCTTCTTGGCCGCCACCTTCTTGGCCGGCGCCGCGGCGACGGCTTCGGCCGGCGCCGCTTCTTCCTCGACCTTCGGCGGCGTCGCCGAGACGATCACCGGGTTCAGCTTGCCGTGCTTGACGACCTTGATGCCCTCGGGCAGCGACAGGTCGGAGGCGTGCAGCGACTGGCCCTTGACCAGGCCGCTCAGGTCGACCGCGATGAACTCGGGCAGCTGGGTGGCCAGGCACTCGATCTCGACTTCGGTCGAGACATGGTTGACCAGGCACTTGTCGGTCTTGACCGCCACCGACAGCTCTTCGCCCGAGAAGTGCAGCGGCACCTTCTTGCGCAGCCGGGTCGTCTCGTCGACGCGCTGGAAGTCCACGTGCAGCACCTGCTGCTTCCACGGGTGCATCTGGAAGTCGCGCAGCAGCACCTTCTGGGTGGCGCCCTTCAGCTCCATCTCGAGGATCGAGCTGTGGAAGGCTTCCTTCTTCAGCGCGAAGTACAGCGCGTTGTGGTCGAGTTCGATCATCGCCGGCTCGCCGGCACCGAAGACGATGCCCGGCACCTTGCCGGCACTGCGCAGGCGGCGGCTCGCTCCGGTCCCCTGCAGATTGCGCTCGAAAGCGGTGAATTTCATGGTGGCTCCATGTGTGGGGCCCGCGACCAGGCACCCGGGGTGAAGGCGCAAGCGGGCTGCCGGCGCCGGAAAAACGGGACTTCGGGCCGATCAGAAGTTGGCGTTCTGCTCGGCGAAGAGCGAGGTGACCGATTCGCCGTCGGAGATGCGGCGGATCGTCTCGGCAAACAGGAAGGCCACCGACAGCTGGCGGATCTTCTTGCAGGCCCTGGCGGTATCGGACAGCGGGATGGTGTTGGTGACCACCACCTCGTCGAGCTGGCTGCCGGCGATGCGGTCGACCGCCGGGCCCGACAGGATCGGGTGGGTGCAGTAGGCGAACACGCGCCGGGCCCCGCGCTCCTTCAGCACCTCGGCGGCCTTGACCAGTGTGCCGGCGGTGTCGATCATGTCGTCCATCACCACGCAGTTGCGGCCGTCGATCTCGCCGATCACGTGCATCACCTCGGACACGTTGGCCTTCGGGCGGCGCTTGTCGATGATCGCCAGGTCGCAGCCCATCTGCTTGGCCAGCGCACGGGCGCGCACCACGCCGCCGACGTCGGGGCTGACGACCACCAGGTCGGGGTAGGCCTTGCTCTTCAGGTCCGACAGCAGCACCGGCGAGGCGTAGATGTTGTCGACCGGGATGTCGAAGAAGCCCTGGATCTGGTCGGCATGCAGGTCCATCGTCAGCACGCGCTCGACGCCCACCGTCTCGAGCAGGTTGGCGACGACCTTGGCCGAGATCGGCACCCGCATCGAGCGCGGCCGGCGGTCCTGCCGCGCGTAGCCGAAGTACGGGATCACCGCGGTGATGCGGCGCGCGCTGGCGCGCTTCAACGCATCGACCATGATGAGCAGTTCCATCAGGTTCTCGTTGGTCGGCGCGCAGGTGCTCTGCACCACGAACACGTCGCGGGCGCGCACGTTCTGCTGCACCTCGACGGTGACCTCGCCGTCCGAGAAGCGCCCGACGCTGGCCTTGCCGAGCTCGACCCCCAGGCTCCTGGCCATCTCCTGCGCCAGCGCGGGGTTGGAATTGCCGGTGAACAGCACGGTGTTGAACAGCACGGCTCGTTCTCCGTCGGATCAGGGGTGCGGGTGGTGCGCGGGTGAGGACTTCAGGAAGAGGTTTGGCAGGGGAGGAAGGACTCGAACCCTCGCATGTCGGAATCAAAATCCGATGCCTTGACCAACTTGGCGACTCCCCTACACAGGACCCGGCTCGCGCCGTGCCCCCAAAACCGTTTCAGCCGGGCCATTCCACCAGCGGGTGGTGATCCAGGCTGCGGCACAGCCGCCCCGTCCAGCCTGCAGGAAGCCCTGGAAGGGATTCCGCCGGCCCTGTCGCCGTCGACGGGGCATCCGTGCCGATCCTCGCGAACACCGAACTGCCCGAACCCGACATCCGGCTGTTGCCGAAGCGGGCCGCGAGCCAGGCGGCCACTTGCGTGACCGCCGCGCAACTGGCCTCTGCAGGCGGCTGCAAGTCGTTGCGGCCGTATCCCTGCGCGAGCTTCTGTTGCAACCCGGCGTCTGCGAGAAAGCCTGTGACTATAACAGCTTCGGTGTCGCGAACCAAGAGCGGGCTGCCGAAGATCGCCGCGGTGGCGATCGCTTCGGCGGGCTTGGCCACCGCAAAGCGCTGTCCGGCCAGGCATCCGGCGGGCAGCGGGCTCAGCCGTTCGCCGATGCCCTCGACGAAGGCACTGCGGCCGCCGACGAAGAAGGGCACGTCGGCGCCCAGCGGCAGTGCGAGCTGCTGCAGCCGCTCGCGCGGCCAATGCAGGCCCCACAGCCGGTTCAGCGCCAGCAGCGTGCTGGCGGCGTCCGAGCTGCCGCCGCCCAGCCCGGCGCCCCAGGGCACGCGCTTGAGCACCGAGATGTCGGCGCCCTGCGCCGTGCCGCTGGCCTGCTGCAACGCGCGCGCGGCGCGCAGGCTCAGGTCGTCGGCGGGCAGTGCGGGGCCGAGGTCGTGCCGCTGCAGCCGGCCGTCGCCGCGGCGCTCGAAGTGCAGCGTGTCGCACCAGTCGATCAGCACGAACACCGACTGCAGCAGGTGGTAGCCGTCGGGTCGCCTTCCGACCACGTGCAGGAACAGGTTGAGCTTGGCCGGCGCCGGCACCTCGTACAGCGCGGCCAGGCTCATCCCGGGCTCTCCAGCTTCGCCCGCACGGTGATCACCGGCGGCGCGGCGCGCACCGCCTCGATCCAGCCCTCGGCCCAGCGCCCGAGGTCGACCTGCCAGCCCAGCTGGTTGAAGCCGGCCACGCCGTCGCTGCGCGCGCTGGCCGGTGCGCCGGCCCAGGCGCGGCCGCGCAGCCAGTCGAACAGCGCAGCGATCGGCACCGGCTCGCCCAGCGCCGCGGTGGCCAGTGCGTCGAGGTCGGCATGGCGGGTCTCGGTGTCGCCGATCCGCAGCCAGGCCTGGCTCGGGGACCAGCGGGCCCAGGCCGCGGTGGTGCCCAGCGGGCTGCTCAGGCGCAACTGGCCGGCGTCGGCCGAGCCGCTGAGTTCGAACGCGGCGGCCAGCGCGCGGTCGTCCTGGCCTTCGACGCGCACCGACAGGCGGCCGCTCAGCACCGCGTCGGCCGGCGCCCGGGGGGTCGCGCAGGCCGCCAACAGCAGGCCCAGCGCCGCCAGCGCCGGCCACCCGAGCGCGCGGGTCACAGCCCGACCTTGAGCCGGGCCAGGGTTTCGCGCAACACCTCGTTGCCCGCGTCGCGGCCGCGGGCTTCCTGCCAGACCTTGCGGGCCTCGTCGCGCTGGCCGCTGGCCCACAGCACCTCGCCCAGGTGGGCAGCGATCTCGGTGTCGGGCCGCGACGCATAGGCCTGGCGCAGCAGGCGCAAGGCTTCGTCGCGGTTGCCCAGCCTGAACTCGACCCAGCCCAGGCTGTCGGTGATGAACGGGTCGCCGGGCGAGAGCTCCAGCGCACGGCGGATCAGTTCGCGCGCCTCGCCCAGGCGCAGGCCGCGGTCGGCCAGCGAATAGCCCAGGGCATTGTGGGCATGGGCGTGGTCGGGCTTGAGCGCGATCACCCGGCGCAGCAGCCGCTCCATCTCGGGCAGGTGGTCGAGCTTCTCCTCGACCATGGCCTGCTCGTAGACCAGCTCGACGTCGTCGGGGAAGCGGGCGCTGGCGGCGGCCAGCACCGTGGCGGCGTCGCGCCAGCGCTTGACGTCGCGCAGCAACTGCGCCTCGGCCATCAGCTTGGCGCGGGCATCGTCGCCGGTGCGCTCGGGCACCGCCTGGATCATCGAGCGCGCCTCGCTGACCTTGCCCTGGCGCGCCAGCATCGCGGCGCGGCGCGTCTGCACCTCGAGCAGGCGCTGCGGGTTGTCGACCTTGGCCAGCCAGGCCTCGGCGGCCGGCAGATCGCCGCGCTGCTCGGCCGCCTGCGCCAGCAGCAGCCAGGCCTGGGTCAGGTCGCGGCCGCCACCCGGGCCGCGGGCCTCGGCCGTGTCATCGTCCTCATCGTCGTCGTGGGTGACCTGGGCCGCCGCGGCCGCCGCGTTGGCGGCCGCCACCGCCGCCGCCGGCGGCTCGCCGGCCAGCTCGATGTAGCGCAGCAGCGCCGCCTCGGCCTCGCGCGGCTGCTTCAGCTCGAGCCGCAGCGCGCCCAGCGTCAGCCAGGGTTCGGGCAACTGCGGGCGGTCGACGGTCAGGCGTTCGAGCTGCGTGCTGGCATCGGCGTAGCGCTGCGACTGGGTCAGCAGGCGAACATAGGCCAGCCGCACCGTCGGTTCGGCGTCCGGACGCGCCAGGTAGGCGGTGACCAGCGCCTCGGCCGCCGGCGTGCCGGGCAGCAGGTCCAGTGCCAGCAGCACGGGGCCGGGCGCTTCGGGATCGTCGGCGTGGGCCGATCGGGCCAGCGCCAGCGCCAGCGCGGGCTCGCCGGCCGCAGCCTGGGCGCGGCCCAGCGCGACGCGGCTCGCGGTGCGAGTGCCGGCGCCGTCGAGGTAGGGCGCCACCAGCTTGTCGATCAGCGCCAGCGTGCGCTTCGGCTCGGGGATGCGCTGCAGCAGCCGCGGCAGGCCGGCGATCAGCCCGGGCTGCTCGATCACCGGCACGGCCGCCAGCCAGGCCGCCATCGGCTCGGCGACCTCGTCGAAGCGGTTCAGGGCCAGCAGGATCTGGCTCTGGTAGCGCATCGCGGCGACCGACTGCGGCTTGGCGGCGCGCCAGGCCTTCGCGGCGTCCAGCGCCTGGTCGCCGGCGCGCGCCTGCAGCGCGATCTCGATCGCCCGCTCGTACAGCGCGTCGTCACCGCGGCGCCGGGCGGCATCGAGAATCACGCCGAAGGCATTGCCCGGGCGGCCCGACTTCAGCTCGATCTCGCCGATCAGCACCTCGTAGAACAGCGCCGCGTCGAGCGCGGAGTTCTGCACCGTGGTGGGCAAGGCCGCCGGCTGGGCCACGCTGGCGCCGCAGGCCAGGGCTGCCACCAGCGCCGCAACCCGCATCGATCTGTGCCGCAGGCAGCGGTGGCGGGCTGCGAAGCCGGACATGGAGACTCCTGAAAACTGATTCGATTCTAGGCGGCGCCCATAATTCCCCCGGATGCCGCTGCCACCCGATGCCTGAACTGCCCGAGGTCGAAGTCACGCGTGCCAGCCTGGTCGACCGGCTGCAGGGTGCGCAGGTGCAGTCGGTGCGGCTGGGCAAGCCGCTGCGCTGGCCGCTGGGCGTGGCGCCGGCGTCGCTGGTGGGCCGCCGGCTCGGCCGCCTGCAGCGGCGCGGCAAGTACTTGTGGCTGCCCTTGACTGCGGCCGCCGCGGCCGACGAAGCGGGTGGCGGATTGCTGCTGCACCTGGGCATGTCGGGATCGCTGAACCTGGCCGACGATCCCGGCGCGGCCGGCGCGCACGACCACTTCGACCTGGCCACCAGCCGCGGGACGCTGCGGCTGACCGACCCGCGGCGCTTCGGCGCGGTGCTGTGGTCGGACAGCCTGCAGGCCGACCCGGCGGCCAGGCTGCTGGCCCGGCTCGGTGCCGAACCGTTCGATCCGGCGCTGACGCCGCTGCGCCTGCATGCGGCGCTGCAGGCGCGGCGCAGCCCGGTCAAGGTCGCGCTGCTGGCCGGCGACATCGTCGTCGGTGCCGGCAACATCTACGCCAGCGAGGCGCTGCACCGCGCCGGCATCGACCCGCGCACGCGCTGCGACCGCATCAGCCGGCCGCGCGCCGAGCGCCTGCTGGCCGCGCTGCGGCTGACGCTGGCGCAGGCGATCGCGCTCGGCGGCTCGACGCTGCGCGATTTCCGCGATGCCCACGGCGTCAGCGGCGCGTTCCAGGACGAGGCCCTGGTCTACGGCCGCGAGGGCCAGACCTGCGCGCGCTGCGGCGGCACGGTGCGGCGCATCGTGCAGGCCCAGCGCGCGACCTACTTCTGCGCCGGCTGCCAGCGGCGTTGACGCCGTCACGGTCGGCGCCGCCGATTGGTCAGCATTTGTTTCAGCCCTGCGGGGCAGCGACGGGCCTGCGCTAGCATGATTTTTTCATGTCTGCCGTTTTGCACCCGAGTCCGAGCCCCGTGCTCGATCGCCTGGATTCGCTCGCCGCCTGGCGGCGGGCGCTGGACCGTGGCCTCGAACGCCTGCTCGAACAATGCGCCGTACACGGCCTGCTCGACGCCGCGGGGCAGGCCCTGGGCCAGGCCGTGCGCCAGCGCCTGGCTTCCGACCGGCTGGTGCTGGCCTTCGTCGCCGAGTTCTCGCGCGGCAAGTCCGAGCTGATCAACGCGCTGTTCTTCGCCGACAGCGGCCGGCGGGTGCTGCCGGCCGCACCGGGGCGCACGACGATGTGCCCGGTCGAACTGGGCTGGGACCCGGCTCAGCCGCCGCAGCTGAGCCTGCTGCCGATCGCCACCCGCCGCAGCGGCCGGACGCTGGCCTCGTTGCGGGATCAGCCCGACGCCTGGCAGCGGCTGCCGCTGCCGCTGGACGATGCCGATGCGCTGGCCGCCGTGCTGCAGCAGGTGGCCAGCACGCAGCGGGTGACGGCCGACGAAGCGCGCGCGCTGGGCCTCTGTGGCGACGGCCGGACCGAAGCCGAACCGCCGAACGGCAGCGACGGCTTCGTCGAGCTGCCGGCCTGGCGCCATGCGCTGGTCAACTTCCCGCACCCGCTGCTGCAGCGCGGCCTGGTGGTGGTCGACACGCCGGGTCTGAACGCGATCGGCGCCGAACCCGAGCTGACGCTGGCGCTGCTGCCGGCCGCGCATGCGACGGTGTTCGTGCTGGCCGCCGATGCCGGCGTCACCCGCTCCGACCTGGCGGTCTGGCAGGAACACCTCGGCGACCGCGGGCTCGAACGCTTCGTCGTGCTGAACAAGATCGACACGCTCGAGGATCCGCTGCTCGACGCGGCGCAGATCGAGGCCCAGGTCCGCTCGCAGTGCGAGCGCGCCGCGCAGACGCTGGGCGTCGGCAGCGACCGGGTGTTCGCGCTGTCGGCACGCCGCGCCCTGGCGGCCAGGGTGGCGGGCGATGCGGCGGCGCTCGCCGCGAGCCGGCTGCCAGCGCTGGAGGATGCGCTGCTGGCCCGCCTGCTGCCGCAGCGCCGCCAGGTGATCGGCCGCATCGTCGAGGACGGCGTGCTGGCCTTGCACCAGGCGGCCCAGCGCCGCGTCGCCGAACGCCTGCAGCACAACGCCGGGCAGGGCGCCGAACTGCGTGGCCTGCGCGGCAAGAGCGGGCATCGGCTGCAGCTGGTGGCGGCCCGGCTGGCCGCCGAGGTGGCCGCCTTCGAGCAGAGCGGCCCGCGGCTGGTGGCCCTGCGCAGCGTGCTGGCGCGGCAGACGCAGGCGGTGCTGGACGCGGTCTCGGGCGACCGCGTGCGCCAGGCCGTGCGGCGCATGCATCGGCAAGGCGAGGCCAGCTTCCTGCGCCTGGGCTCGGCGCGCGCGTTCCAGGCGCTCGGCGCCGAACTGCAGGCGCTGCTGGCCGACGCCGAGCGCGGCTGCGGCGAGCTGGCGCAGCTGCTGCAAGCGAGCCAGCAGTCGCTGAACGCCGAGTTCGGCTTCCAGCTGGCACCGCCGCCGCCGCCCGAGCTCGAGCCGTTCCGGCGCGAACTCGGCCAGATCGAGGCCGGTTTCGGCCGCTACCTGGGCCTCTCGCAGGTCTGGCGGCTGTCGAGCCAGGCGTTCAGCGAGCGCTTCTCGCGGCTGCTGCTGTCGCGGCTGCGCAGCGTGTTCGAAGGTGCGGCCGGCGAAATCGAGCGCTGGGCGCACGCCGCCGGCACGCAGATCGACGATCAGGTCCGCGAACGCCGCCGCCAGCTGGCCCAGCAACGTGCCGCCCACGCGCGCATCCGCGACGCCAAGGACGGGCTCGAGCGCAGCATCGACGACCTGGACACGAGCGCGCTGCAGCTGCGCCGCCTGGCCGACAGCCTGGCCGCCGATGTCGAGGGCCTGTGCCAGCTGGCCAGCAGGCCGCCCGCGGCCGATGCCGCGCCGCGGCCGCCGCTGCTGCAGCTGGTGCCCGGGGGGATGGCGTCGCCGGCGCGCGGCCCGGCATGAGCGGGGCCGGGCGCAGCGCCGGCCCGGCGCTCGCCGTCGCGCTGATCGCCTGGCAGCGCCGCCACGGCCGCCACGACCTGCCCTGGGTCGGCAGCCGCGACCCGTACCGGGTGTGGCTGTCGGAGATCATGCTGCAGCAGACCCAGGTGGCCACCGTGCTGGCCTACTACGAGCGCTTCCTGCAGCGCTTCCCGGACGTGGCCGCGCTGGCGGCCGCCCGCCAGGACGAGGTGCTGGCGCTGTGGAGCGGCCTGGGCTACTACAGCCGCGCGCGCAACCTGCACCGCTGCGCGCAGGTGGTGGTGCGCGAGCACGGCGGCCGATTTCCGGCCAGCAGCGCGGCGCTGGCCACGCTGCCCGGCATCGGCCGCTCGACCGCCGCGGCGATCGCCGCGTTCTGCTTCGGCGAGCGCTGCGCGATCCTCGACGGCAACGTCAAGCGGGTGCTGACCCGCGCGCTCGGCTTCGGCGACGACCTGGCCGAGTCGCGCCACGAGCGCGCGCTGTGGCAGCAGGCCGAGGCGCTGCTGCCCGAGCGCGACATCGAGGCCTACACGCAAGGGCTGATGGACCTCGGCGCATCGCTGTGCCGCGCGCGGCGGCCGGCCTGCGACGCCTGCCCGCTGGCCGGGGCGTGCGTGGCCCGCGCGCAGGGCCGGCCCGAGGCCTACCCGGTGAAGACGCGCAAGCTCAGGCGCGGCCGGCGCGAGCATGTGCTGCTGTGGCTGACGCTGGGCGACTCGCTGTGGCTGGTGCAGCGGCCGCAGACCGGGGTCTGGGCCGGGTTGTGGACGCTGCCCGAGTTCGACAGCGACGAGGCGCTGGCGGCGCTGGCCGCCGGCTGGCCCGGCCAGGGCCGGCCCTTGCCGGCGGTGCTACATGCGCTGACGCATTTCGACTGGACGCTGCGCCCGCTGCACTGGCCGCTGCCGGCGCGGCTGGGTGCCGAGCCGCGCCGCCGCGTCGAGGCCGCGCTGCCGGCCGGCCGCTGGGCATCACGCGCCGACGCGCTGGCGATGGGGCTGCCGGCGCCGATCCGGCGCCTGCTGGAAGCCGGGCCACCGGGCTGAGCAGGGCCCGAGCCGCCGGCTACACCACGCCCTTGCCGCGCAGGTACTCGTCGACCAGCTTCAGCCGCAGCACCGGCTCGTCCAGCGCCATCAGCCGCTGCTTGGCGGCGCCCGAGATCGGCAGGATCTCGCACCAGCGGTTGGCGACCCAGCCGGCGTCGTCGAGCCGGTGCGGCGGCAGGAACGGGTGCTGGCCCTGGGCCCGCAGCGACTCGATGGCCCGGCCCAGCGCCTGGGCGCTGGCCGCCAGCTCGGCCGGCACCGCGGTGGCCGCGTCGTCGGCGCAGGCCGCGGCGTGCGCCAGCCACAGGCCATCGGCGCGCTGGCGCAGCGCGCTGAGCGCGACCCGGCGGCCGCCCTGGCAGCGCACCCGCAGGATGCCGGGCTGCTCGGCATCGACTTCCTGCAGGTGGGCCAGCACGCCGACCGTGTCGATGCGGACCTGGTCCTCGTCGGGCCCGCGCACGTCCCGGCCCTGGCGCAGGTGCACGACGCCGAACGGCGAACCGGTGCGCAGGCAGTGGCTCACCAGGTCGAGGTAGCGCGCCTCGAACACCTTCAGCTGCAGCAGGCCGCCCGGGAACAGCACGGTCTGCAGCGGGAACAGCGGCAGCTCGGCCTCGGCGCCGGCGGGCACGCCGACGGGGATGCCGGTGGGAATGCCGGCGGTTGGATCGTCGCTCAATCGATCGCGTCCAGTTCGCGGTGGCGAACCACCGTCGCGCCGTGGTCGGCAAAGCGGCGGCCCAGCTGCTCGACCATGTAGACCGAGCGGTGCTGGCCGCCGGTGCAGCCGATGGCCACGGTGACGTAGCCGCGCTGGTCGGTGGCCAGCGCCGGCAGCCAGCGGCGGATGAAGACCTCGATCTGGTCGAGCAGTTCGCCCGACTCGGGCTGGTCGGCGAGGAACTTCGCGACCGGCTCGTCGCGGCCGCACAGCGGGCGCAGCTCGCGGACGTAGTAGGGGTTGGGCAGCACCCGCACGTCGAACACGTAGTCGGCGTCCAGCGGCACGCCGTACTTGAACGCGAAGCTCTCGAACACCAGGGTCAGGCGGTCGGTGCTGGCCGAGACCAGGTCGCGCACGTGGCGGCGCAGCCCGGCCGGGCGCAGCGTGCTGGTGTCGATGATCGTCGAGACCTCGCGCAGCTCGGCCAGCATCAGTCGCTCGAGCTCGATCGCCTCGATCAGCGCATGCTGGCCGCTGCCGCCGGTCTCGGGGTGGCTCAGCGGGTGCGGGCGGCGGGTCTCGGAGAAGCGCCGCACCAGCGTGTCGGTGCTGGCGTCGAGGAACAGCGGGCGGATCGCCACGCCCTCGCCGCGCAGTTCGTCGATCAGCGGCACCAGCGCCGGCAGCGACCGTGCGGTGCGCACGTCGACCGCGATCGCCACCCGCTGGGTGTAGCGCGGCTGGTCCAGCGCCATGTAGTCGCGCAGCAGCTCGGGCGGCAGGTTGTCGACGCAGAAGTAGCCGGCGTCCTCCAGCGCATGCAGCGCCACCGACTTGCCCGAGCCCGAGATGCCGGTGATCAGAACCAGCTCGCGCAGCGCGGGGGCGGTCGTGGCCGCTTCGTCGCTCATGCTTTGCTCCGCCGCCGCGGCGTGCAGGCCTCGGACTCGGGCTCGCCGGATGGCTGTGCCAGCGCCTGCCGCAGCATCGCCTGGGCGTGCGCCAGGCTGGTGCCGGCGCCGCGTTCTCCGCCCAGCATCCGGGCGACCTCGGCCACCCGCGGCTCGCCGGCGACGATCAGCACATGGCTGGCGGTGCGGCCGTCGGGCAAGGCGGTCTTGCTGACCAGGTAATGGTGGTCGGCGCAGGCGGCGACCTGCGCCAGGTGGGTGACGGCCAGCACCTGGCGCTGCCCGCCGAGCTGCTTCATCAGCATGCCCACCGTGTCGCCGACCGCGCCGCCGATGCCGGCGTCGACCTCGTCGAAGATCAGCGTGCCGGCGCCGTTGTCGCCCGCGGCCTGCACCGTGGTGACGGCGATCGCCAGCGCCAGCCGCGACAGCTCGCCGCCCGAGGCCACCTTGGCCAGCGGCCGCGGCGTGCTGCCGGCGTGGCCGGCGACGAGGAATTCGACCGCCTCCAGCCCCGACGACTGCGGCGCCGGCAGCGGCGCCAGCGCCACCTCGAAGCGCCCGCCCGCCATGCCCAGCCCCTGCATCGCCTGGGTGACCGCTGCGGCCAGCGGGCCGGCAGCCCGGGCCCGGGCGGCACCGACCCGCCGGGCTTCGTCGTGGTAGCGGCGGTCGGCCTCGGCCAGCGCGGCCTGCAGCGCCGCGGTGTCGCCGGCGGCGTCCAGCGCCTGCAGCTCACCACGCCACTGCGCCAGCAGCGCCGGCAATTGGTCGGGTGGGCGGCGCCAGCGGCGCGCCAGTCCGATCCAGGCCGACATGCGCTCGTCCAGCTCGGCCAGGCGCTCGGGTTCGAGCTCGGCCTTGCCGAGGTAGGCGTTCAGCGCGTGCGCGGCGTCCTGTAACTGCGCCACCGCGCCTTGCAGCGTTTCGAGGATCGGTGCGATGCGGGCATCGTGGTCGGCGACGCCGTCCAACTCGTCGATCGCCCGGCCGGCCAGCGCCTCGGCGTTGGCCTCGTCGGCGTCGGCCACCGCGTCGAGCGCGGCGCGGGCGGCGTCGATCAGCGCCTGCGCATGGGCCAGGCGCTGGTGCTCGGCGTTCATCTCGGCCCATTCGCCTTCGGCGGGCGACAGCTTGTCGAGCTCGCCGATCTGCCAGGCCAGGCGTTCGCGTTCGCGGGCGATCTCGTCGCCGCGCTCGCGCGCCTGCGCCAGCGCCTGCTCGGCCGCCTTGCGCTGTGCGAACAGCGCGGCCAGCGCCGAGGTGTCGAGACCGGCCTGGGTGTCGAGCAGCTCGCGCGCGGCCGCGCCCTGCGTCAGCCGTTGCCAGGCATGCTGGCCGTGGATGTCGAGCAGCGCGTCGGCGGCCTCGCGCAACTGCGCCACGGTGGCCGGGCTGCCGTTGATCCAGGCCCGGCTCTTGCCTTGGGCGTCGATCGTGCGGCGCAGCAGCAGGGTGTCGTCGGCACCGTCGTGGGACGCGAAGCCGGCGTCTTCGAGCCAGCCGCGCAGCGCGGCCGGGGTGTCGAACTCGGCGCTCAGCTCGGCGCGTGCCGTGCCTTCGCGCACCACGCCGGCATCGCCCCGGCTGCCCAGCACCAGCTGCAGCGCATCGACCAGGATCGACTTGCCGGCGCCGGTCTCGCCGGTCAGCACCGTGAAGCCGGCGTGGAACTCCAGCTCCAGCGCCGGCACGATGACGAAGTCGCGCAGGGCCAGGCGGCGCAGCATGGCTAGACGACGCCCTCGTACCAGCGCAGCTTGCGCCTGAGGGTGGCGTAGTAGCTCCATCCGCGCGGATGCAGGAAGCGCACCTTGTGCGCCGATCGCTGCACCCGCACCTGGTCGCCGTGCAGCAGGCTGGCGATGCCCTGCATGTCGAAGTTGGCCGAGGCGTCGCGCCCGGCCACCACGGTGATGCGCACCGGCCCGTTGTCGGGC
Source organism: Burkholderiaceae bacterium (assembly GCA_016790515.1). GTDB lineage: Bacteria > Pseudomonadota > Gammaproteobacteria > Burkholderiales > Burkholderiaceae_C > Pseudaquabacterium. Next base: position 51,357 of record JAEUOY010000030.1, read on the forward strand.
AGCACGATCGGCCGGTTGCTCAGCGTGTGCGAGGCGATCGGCACCAGCACCCAGCCGGCGATGCCGGGGTGCAGGATCGGCCCGCCGGCCGACAGCGAATACGCGGTGCTGCCGGTGGGCGACGCGATGATCAGGCCGTCGGCGCGCATGTTGGCGACGAAGTCCTCGCCGATGTCGACCCGCAGCTCGACCATGCTGGCGGTGGCACCGCGGCTGACGACCACGTCGTTCAGCGACAGGCCCTCGAAGATGCGGTCGCCGTCGCGCCAGACCTCGCCCTCGAGCATCGCGCGGAAGTCTTCCTCGTAGTCGCCGGCGATCATCGGCGCGAGCGCGTCGCGGAAATGGTTGATCGGCACGTCGGTGATGAAGCCCAGCCGGCCCTGGTTGATGCCCACCAGCGGCAGGTTGTGGCGGGCCAGCTCGCGGGCGATGCCCAGCATCGTGCCGTCGCCGCCGACCACCACCGCCAGGTCGCACTGCGCGCCGATCTGGGCCAGCGACAAGGCGTCGAAATCGGCGACGCCGGTGCTCGAGGCGGTCTGCCGCTCGAACGAGACCTCGAGGCCCTGGCGCACCAGGAACTGCGCGATCTCCTCCAGCAGCGGCCTGATGCCGTCGGCCTGGTACTTGCCGACCAGCGCTGCGTGGTGGAAACGGCGGGGCATGGCTGGAATTACACCACAGGGCCCCCATTTGAGCCGGGTGGCGGGGGGCGGCCCGGATCGCCTCCGTACAATGAATTCCGCCCCCGGAAATGCGCATGGACGAACGTGCCCGCAGCCTGCTGAAGACCCTGGTCGAACGCTACATCGCCGATGGCCAGCCGGTGGGGTCGCGCACGCTGTCGCGCGCGTCGGGGCTCGAGCTGTCGCCGGCGACGATCCGCAACGTGATGGCCGACCTGGAGGACATGGGCCTGATCGCCAGCCCGCACACCAGCGCCGGGCGGGTGCCGACGCCGCGCGGCTACCGGCTGTTCGTCGACACGATGCTGACCGCGCGGGCGGTCGACATCCACCACACCCCGCCCGAGATGGCCGGCGTGCGCGAGCAGCTGCAGCCCGACCAGCCGCAGCGGGTGATCGCACAGGCCGCGCACCTGCTGAGCAACCTGTCGCACTTCGTCGGCGTGGTCACCGCGCCCAAGCGCCCCAGCGTGTTCCACCACATCGAGTTCCTGCGGCTGGGCGAGCGCCGGGTGCTGGTGATCCTGGTCTCGCCCGACGGCGACGTGCAGAACCGGGTGATCTTCACCGCCCGCGACCACAGCCAAAGCGAACTGGCCGAGGCTACCAATTACATCAACACCCACTACGCCGGACTGGCGATCGACGAGGTGCGCGAGCGGCTCAAGCGCGAGGTCGACGCGCTGCGCGGCGAGATCGCCCAGCTGATGCAGGCGGCGGTGCAGGCCGGCAGCGAGGCGCTGGCCGACACCAACGAGCAGCTGGTGGTCTCGGGCGAGCGCAATCTGCTGGGCGTGCAGGACTTCGGCAACGACCTGGGGTCACTGCGCAAGCTGTTCGACCTGTTCGAGCAGAAGACCGAGCTGATGCGCCTGCTGGAGAACTCCAGCCTGGCCGACGGCGTGCGCATCTACATCGGCGGCGAATCGGGCGTGGTGCCGTATGAAGAGTTGTCGATCGTCTCGGCGCCCTACGAGGTCGACGGCCGCATCGTCGGCACGCTGGGCGTGATCGGCCCGACCCGCATGGCCTACGACCGGATGATCCAGCTGGTCGACATCACCGCGCGGCTGGTGGGCAACGCGCTGTCGGGGCCCCGCTAGCCGGACCGGGCCGGCTCCTACAATCGTCGCTCTGCTGCCGTCAGGCACAGCGGGCCGTTAGCTCAGTTGGTCAGAGCAGAGGACTCATAATCCTTTGGTCGTTGGTTCAAGTCCAACACGGCCTACCAGTCCCAGAGGCGACCACCGCGGGAGCGGTCGTCGGGCGACCGCATGGGATCGTCATCGAGTCGGGGCAGGGCGTGGACGCGCTGAGCCGGGACGTGGTCGACAGGACTCCGGCGGCCCTGGACGAGGTGGTCGCCAAGCTGCCGAGCGGCTTCCCAGCGCAGGTTGCCGACGCGATCCTGGGCGGCCTCGAGGCGGCCGTCGGCTAGCTCGCTTCGGCCGCTGCGCTTTGAGTCCTCGCGCCCATTGGTCTGCGCCGCCGTGGCCAACGGGCTCTGTTGGGCTCTATGGGGCAGCGGCCGCCGCCGTCCGCGCGCGCCGCCACTGCATGTACAGCACCCCGGCCAGCACCACCGCGCCGCCGACCAGCTGCTCGGCCAGCGGCTGCACGCCGAAGAACAGCAGCGAGATCAGCACCGCGAAGACCGGCACCATGTTCTGCCACAGGCCGCCGGTCTGGATGCCCAGGCGGTTGACGCCGGTGTTCCAGGCCACGGTGGCCAGCGCGGTGCAGAACACCGCCGCCACCAGCAGCTGGAACACCGGCTCCGGCGCCGGGCTCAGGTTGGGCGCGCCCGCCAGGCCGGTGGCCCGCGCGCCGGCCCAGAACAGCAGCAGCCAGGGCAGGGCGCCGACAGTGGTGAGGAAGGTGCGCCGCAGCTGCGGCGTGCTGGGCGCAAACCAGCGCTGGGCCAGGATCGAGTAGGCCGTCCAGCTGCAGATGCCTAGCACCACCAGCGCCTCGCCGCCCTGCAGGCTGAACGCCGCGCCCGCCGGCGCAGCGCTGCCGACGCGGGCCCGGCCCAGGACCGCGATGCCCGCGCCGATCAGCGTCAGCGCAGTGGCGCCCCAGAAGCCGCGTTCGAGCCGGGCGCCGGTCATCAGCCGCGACACCACCGCCACGTAGACCGGCGAGCCGGCCGACAGCGCGGCCACCGTCATCGGGTGGGTGTGGAACAGGCCGACGTTGTACAGCACCAGGAAGCCGGCCACGCACAGGCTCAGCACCGCCACCCGCCACAGCGGGATCGGCGAGCGCAGCTGCCGCAGGCCGAGCGAGACCGCCAGCATTGCGCCCAGCAGCAGCGTGGCCACCAGGTAACGCAGCGGCGAGACCCAGAACGGATCGAAGTGCTTCAGCAGCGCGGCCGACAGCGGCAGGTTCAGGCCCCACAGCAGGCTGGCGAACAGGTAGCCGCCGGTGCCGACCAGGGCTGCGCGCCGCGCTGCGGCGCCCGGCGCGGCCGACGTGGTGGACACGATCAGTCGTCGGCCACGAAGCGCGGCCAGGTGCTCGAGACGTAGTTCAGGAACGCCGGCCCCAGCCCCTCGGCCACCAGGTGGGCGCGGCTGACCGGCCGCTCGATGCAGCGGAACGCCGGGTCGGCCAGCGCGCGGCGGGCGAAGTCGTGGTGCAGCATCGCGCCGCGGCCGATCAGCACGAAGTCGGCACCGCTGTCCAGGCAGCGCGCGGCGGTGGCGGCGTCCATGATCCTGCCGGCCACGCCCAGCCGGGTGGCGCCGCGGTCCAGCGCCGCGAAGTGGGCGATCAGCGGCCGGTCGGCGAAGGCCGGGTCCTGCGGCGGCTTGAAGCAGTCCCACAGCGACATGTCCAGGTAGTCGACCCGGCCGCCGGCCAGCACCTGTTGCGCCAGCGCCAGCGACTCGGGCATCGTGATGCCGAAGCGCTCGGGCGACAGCCGCAGGCCGAGCTGGAAGTCGGCTCCGGTGGCCGCGCGCACGCCTTCGATCAGTTCGAACAGGATGCGATTGCGGTTCTCGAAGCTGCCACCGTAGCGGTCGCTGCGCTGGTTGTGCTCGGCGTCCAGGAACTGGGCCAGCAGGTAGCCATGCGCGCCATGCAGCTCGACGCCCTGAAAGCCGGCCTGCTCGGCGCGCCGCGCGGCGGCGATGAAGTCCTGCACCAACTGCTCGACCTCGGCAGTGGCGAGTGCGCGCGCGCCGGTCTCGGCATCGTCCCAGGGCGCCACCGCGCGCTGATGGGTCAGCGCGGTGTCGGCGCGCCGGCCCGAGTGCTGCAACTGCAGGCAGGAGACGCTGCCGCCGGCATGGATGCCCCGGGCCAGCCGGGCCAGCCCGTCCAGGTGGGCGTCCGACCAGGCTCCCAGCTGCCCCGGGAAGCCCTGGCCCGTGGCCTGCACATGCGCGGCACAGGTCATCGTCATGCCGAAGCCGCCGCCCGCGCGCATCGTCAACCAGCGGTATTCGTCATCGCCCAGCGTGCCGTCGGCGTGGCTCTGCCAGTTGGTCAGCGGCGCCAGCGTGATGCGGTTGGACCAGGTCGGTCCGTGCCTCAGTGGCAGCGGGTCGGACAGCGCGGCAGTGATGGTCATGGCCGAGTGTGGCCGGCCCGCAGCCGTCCCGGCAAACACCTGGGTGACAGACCGCAGCTCAGCCCTGCCGGACCAGCGCCAGCTGGCGCGCCTGCAGCACCAATTGCCCGCTGGCGTCCCACAGCGCGCCGTCTTCCACCACCCGGCCGTCGCTCAGGTCGTGCGACCAGAACTGGCCCAGCAGCCAGCCCGGCGCCGGACGGCGGCGCAGGTGCACCGTCAGCTCGATCGTGGGCACCCAGCCGACCATGCCCAGCAGGCCGAACACCGCCGGCGGAAAGGCGTCGGCCATCAGCAGGCAGGCCAGCGCATCCGGCGCGCGGCCATCGCTGAAGCGGATCCAGCCGCTGACCCGGGCCTGGCCGGCGGCACCGGGCCGCGCCTGGTCGGGATGCAGACGGATGTCCAGTCGCTCGAGGATCGGCAGCTCGATGCCCTGGGCCGGGGCCGACCGGGTCGGGCAGGCCTCGGGCGGCGGGATCTCGGGCGGCGGCAGCGTCAGCAGCGGCGCGGCCGCCGGCGCACCCAGATCGCCCATCGCGGCCAGCACTTCGAGCCGGGCGTCGCCTTGCTGGACCAGCGTCGCCCTGACGGTGCTGAGCGTGCGGCCGCTGCGCAGCAAGCGGGTCTCGATGCGGCAGGGCAGCCCGGCAAGCCCCGGGCGCAGGTAGTGAACGGTGATGCTCAGCGGGTCGGGCTGCGCCGGCGTGCGCTGCCGCAGCGCCTGCGCCGCCAGCGCCAGCAGGTAGCCGCCGTTGGGGTTGGCGCCGATGTTCCAGGCCGGGTGCACCTGGCCTGCGAACGCGGCCACCGAGCCCGGCCCGACGGGCAGGGGTGCGAGCGGCGTCACCCGGGTCTCGTCGTCGAAAGGGCTCATCCGCCGATTGTCCGCGAGGCGGGCGCGCGCCTCGCCGACGACGCGCCGCTTCGCCGACGAGGTGCCTGCGATGGCCGCGCCGGCCCAGCGCGGTGCGCCTACCTAGAATGCCCCCCGCGCACCACCCTGTGCGCCTACCACTCGCTGAGGATCCGCATCCATGTCACGCATCCATGCCCTGATCGCCGCGCTGTGCCTGGCGCCCACCGTCGCCCTCGCCCAGTTGGCGACGGCGCCCTTCGAAGGACGCCTGAAGAAGATCCACGAGAGCAAGTCGATCTCGCTCGCCTACCGCACCGACGCGCAGCCGTTCTCCTTCGAGGACATGGACAAGAAGCCGGCCGGCTACACCGTCGACCTCTGCAAGGCCGTGGTCGGCGTGATCGAGCGCCAGATCGGCGTCGCGCCGCTGCAGGTCAAGTGGGTGCCGGTGACGACGCAGAATCGCTTCAGCACGATCGCCAGCGGCCAGGCCGACATGGAATGCGGCGCCAGCACCGTGACGCTCGGGCGTCTAAAGGAGGTGAGCTTCTCGACGCTGACCTTCGTCGACGGCACCGGCGTGCTGGTGCGCAGCAGCACCGCCGGCAATTCGCTGATGGATCTGGCGAACAAGAAGATCGGCGTGATCGCCGGCACCAGCAACGAACGCGCGCTCGCCGATGCGCTCAAGGCCAAGGTCGTGACCGCGACGATCGTGCCGGTCGCGACGCGCGACCAGGGCCTCGAGCAGCTCGAGGCAGGCAGCATCGACGCCTTCGCCAGCGACCGCGTGCTGCTGGTCGGGCTCGCCAGCAAGTCGAAGGACCCGAAGTCGCTCGCGCTGCTCGCCGATGCGCTGTCCTACGAGCCCTATGCGATCGCGCTGCCGCGTGGCGACTGGGCGCTGCAGCAGTCGGTCAACGCGGCGCTGGCGCAGATCTACAAGAGCGCGGCACTGCCGGAGCTCTACGGCCGCTGGTTCGCCCCGCTCGGCCGCCCGAGCCCGGCGCTCGAACTCATGTACGCGCTCGGCCGCCTGCCTGAGTGACCGGCTCGCCGTTCGGCAGCTCGTTGCCGGCGAGGAACTGGAACGGCACCGACGAGGCCTGTCGGGCGCGGCAGGCTAGGTGCGGCCTTTGCTCGGGGACGGGCGGCCCGCGGGTCGATCATCGCGGCACGGCCGCATCGAGGAGGGTTCTTCCGTGAGCGAGGTCCCGAGATCCCTGGCGCCCTGGATGCGGTGCCTGCGGGCGGCCGCCGCCGGGGCCGCCGTGCTGGCGGCCACCGCAGGCTACGCTGCCCCGGCGGCGGCCGCGCCGGACGCCACCGCGTCGGCGACGGCCCAGGCGCTGGCCGCTCGTCCGGCCAGCAAGCAGGCCAGCATCACGCTCGAAGGCGCCGACGAGCCGATCACGCTGCTGCTGTTCGAATGGGCCTCGGCGCCCGCGCCGCTGGGTTTCAGCACCTATGTGCCCAGCGACATGATCGTCCGCGCGCCGGGCGCCGGCCCCGCACCGACGCTGCGCTTCGTCGCGAACTTCGGCGGCGTGCTGCAGGAGCAGGCCTATCTCGAGCTGGCGCCGCTGCCAGCGGCCCTCACGCCGGAGCAGGCGGTCGCCGCGATCGCCCGTTCGGCGCCGGCTGGCGCGCCGCTGCGGCGCTGCAGCGGCGCGGACTGCCGGCTCGGCTGGGCGATCGCCGAGTTCGACGTCGCCGCCGGCACCAAGACCCGGGGCCGGGCGGCCGGCGTCGTCGCGCTGGGAAGGCACGGCGACCGCTACTTCAGGCTGACGCTGCGCCATCCGCTGGAATACGGCAGCGGCTTCGGCCCCCGCGCCGACCTCATCCTGAACGAATGGCGCTGGCGCGATACCGGCGCGGGGTTGTGAACTAGAGGACGATCGGGCGCTTGGTCTTGGTCGGCACGTCGTAGTGGGCGACCTCGCGCTTGCTGCCCAGGCTGACATGGATGCAGCCGAACTCGACCAGCATCTGGCCGAACTCGAGGTTGGGCAGTTCGCGCAGGATCCTCCTGACGGCCTCGACTTCCAGCGCTTCGGTCTCGAAGCCCCTGATCACGATGTCGGCGGCTTCGCCGCGGACATGCTGCGAGGTGGCGCTGCCGCCGACGGCGGCATTCAGTTCCGGGCATCGATAGCCGCTGTTGACCTGCACCGGCACCTTGAAGAGCGCCCGGATCGGCTCCAGCAACTCGACGGCCACCCGCGTCAGGCTGGCCTTGATCGCGGGGCTTGCGTTCGCCATGTCGCGGTTCTTCTGCAGCAGCAGGCGGTTGTCGGTCCGGGTGAGTTCCTCGAAGGTGAAGTTCGGGCTGAGATTCATCGCCTTGTCCCCCATGGCTTGTGTCGAACGACCAGCGGACGAGTGTAGTTCGGCAGCGACGCTGCGCGAGCCTGCCGCTACAGTGGCCATCCCATGATTGACGGACGCCGCTGCGCGATCCCCGCCGACACCGTGCTGCAGGTGCGGGGCCTGCGCTTCGCCTACCCCGACCAGCCGGCGCTGTTCGACGGCTGGTCGGCCGACATCGGTGCCGGGCTGACGCGGCTGCAGGGCGAGGCCGGCAAGTCGACCTTGCTGCGCCTGCTGGCCGGCGCGCTGGCCGGCGACGGCCGTGTGGTGCTCGCCGGCCGGCGCCTCGACACCGATCGCGCCGCCTGGCGCCGCGAGGCCTGCTGGATCGACCCGCGCGACCCGGCCTGGGACCCGCTGCGGCCCGACGAACTGATGGCCGAGCAGCAGGCGCTGCACCCAGGCTTCGACGCGACGGCCTGGCAGCGGCACCTGGCGGGCTTCGACCTGGCATCGCACCGCGGCAAGTCGATGCTTCAGCTGTCGACCGGCACGCGGCGCAAGGTGGCGCTGGCGGCGGCACTCAGCGCGGGCTGCGCGCTGACCCTGCTGGACGAGCCGACGGCCGGGCTCGACCGGCCCGCGATCGGCTGGCTCGAGCAGGCGCTGACCGAGGCCGCCGGCGAGCCCGGCCGCGCCTGGCTGCTGGCCAGCGCCTGGGGGCTCGAGGACGCGCTGCCCTGGGCGGGCACGATCACGCTCTGACCTTCCCTCGACCGGCCCTCGATCGGCGCGTCAGCGCAGCACCTGGCCGATCTGCTGCACCATCTGCGCGCCGGCCAGCAGCAGCGGGCCGCCCGACGGCTGGCGCTGCAGCGCGTCGAACGGGCCCAGCAGCATCGCCAGGCCGTCGCTGCGAACGAAGCTCAGGCGGACCTGACCGGCCGCCGGCCGTGCACCCGGGTCCCGCTGCCAGGGCTTCGCCGTGGCGCTGGCGCCCCGCGCGGCGGCCATCAGCGCCTGCCAGGCGGGCTGCAGCGCGGGCGGGGTGGTCTCGAACACCGCGACCCGGCCGCCGTGGTTCAGGTAGCGCAGGCGCCCGTCGGCATAGGCGGCCAGCACGTCCAGCCCGCCGTTGATCTCGACCTCGAAGACCACGCCCAGCAGCTCGCCCGGCGGCACCGGCTGGCGCTGCTCGCGCAGCCGGCCCCAGGCCAGCGCGCGCACCCGGCTGTCGGCGAGCGCATCCTCGGCCAGCGCGCGCAGTGCCGCCGGGTCGGCCGCAGCGTCGAACAGCAAGGTCTGCCAGGGCGCGCCCTCGGCCGGCGAGGCCGGGCGGTACAGCGCCGGCCGGTCGCAGAACAGCCGCTCGTAGAGCGCCGGGTCGGGCGCCGCATCGTGCATCGCGAGAGCCGCCGGTGCCAGGACGGTGCTGCCCAGTCCGAACAGCGTGAACAGGCGCTTCAGCACGCGGCCCCCGCGGCGGCCACGCCGGCCACGCCGGCCAGGACGGCTTGGCGGTAAAAGCGCGTGTCGACCGCCATGCGCGGGAACGCCGCCGGCAGCGCGGCGGGCACGATGCGCTCGAAGCCCTGCTTCTCGTAGAACCGGTGCGCGGCGCCGAAGGCCTCGGTCGTGCCCAGCCACAGCGTGTGCAGGCCGGCTTCGCGGCAGCGCTGCTGCACCGCGCCGAGCAGCGCCGCGGCCACACCGGTCGCGCGGCCGCGTGCCTCGGCTGCGACGAACATCTTGCGCAGCACGCCGTGGCCGCCGCCGATGTCGAGCAGGCCGACGGTGCCGACCACGCGATCGCCGGCGCGCGCGACCCAGAAGCCGCCGGCGCCGCGCTGGTAGAACGCCGGCACGTCGAGCAGGTCGGGCTGGTCGGCAGCGGCGATCGGCAGGCCGAATTCCTGCTGCTGGATCGCCAGCACATGGGCCAGCACCGCGGCGGCGTCGGCGGGTTCGTAGCGGCGCAGCGTGATCGCCGCCGGTGCGTCGAGCGGGGTTTGGCGTGTCGTCATGGCAACCAGTGTGCGACGGCTTGCGCCGCGCATGCTGCCGTCTTCGCCGGCCCGACGACGGCCGGGCCGAGATAATCGCGGCGATGGACAAGATCGACCGCGCAATCCTCGGCCTGCTGGTCCGTGATGGCCGCCTCAGCTTCCGCGAGCTCGGCGAAGCCGTGCACCTGAGCCCGAACGCGGTGGCCGAGCGCTTCCGGCGGCTGCGCGCCACCGGTGCGATCCGTCACATCCGCGCGACGCTGGACCCGGTGGCGCTGGGCCGTGCTCTGCAGGCGCAGATCGAGGTCAAGCTGGCGGCCGAGACGGCTGCGCTCGAGTTCGAGACCGCGCTGCGCCACCTGCCCCAGGTCGTCGGCGCGACGCTGATGACCGGCTCGTTCGACTACGCGGTGCGCGTGGCCTGCACCGATCGCGACGAGTTGATGCAGCTGACCGAGACGCTGCGCAGGACCGCCGGCGTGCGCGAGACCTACACCCGCCTGGTGCTGCGCGAGGTCGAACTGGCCGGCGCCCCGTGACCGGCGGGCGTGTCGCCGACCGGATTGCCCGGGCCGGCGATGGCGCCTAAGCTGGCGCCCCTGCGACCTGCACCGCCCGAGCACCGACCGATCATGGCCGCCGCCCCCCGCGCCCGACCCGAAGACTTCTTCAGCGCCGACGAATGGCGCTCGCTGACGGCGCGTTCGCGCTGGCGCGGGCTCTGGCTGGTCGTGCATGCCTGGGGCGTGATCGGCCTGGCGATGGTCGCCGGCGTGCTGTGGCCGCTGACGATCCCGCTGGGCGTGCTGGTCGTCGGCGCGCGGCAGCTGGGCCTGTTCATCCTGATGCACGACGCGGCGCACGGCCTGCTGCATCCCGGGCGCCGCGTCAACGACCTCGTGGCGCGCTGGTTCTGCTCGTCCAGCCTCGACGAGTACCGGCCCTACCACCTGCAGCACCATCGCTACGTGCAGCAGGCCGAGGACCCGGACCTGCCGCTGTCGGCGCCGTTCCCGATCAGCCGCGCGTCGCTGGCGCGCAAGGTGGGGCGCGACCTGAGCGGCCAGACCTTCTTCAAGCAGCGGCTCGGGCCGCTGCTCGACGAGGCCCGGGCGCGGCGGGCGCCACGCGATCCGTCGAAGCCGCAGTCGCAGGAGCTGGTGCGCGGCCGGCGCTTCCTGATCGGCAACGCGATCGGCTTCACGGTCTTCGCCGCCGCCGGGTTCTGGTGGGTCTGGCTGCTGCTGTGGCTGCTGCCGATGGCGACCTGGCTGCCGCTGATCTCGCGCGTGCGCAACATCGCCGAGCATGCGCTGGTCGGCCGGGACCAGCCCGACCCGCTGCGCCAGGCCCGCACCACCCGCGCCGGCTGGCTCGAGCGCGCGCTGCTGGCGCCGTACTGGGTCAACTTCCACGGCGAGCACCACCTGTTCACGCAGCTCCCCTGCTGGCAGCTGCCGCGCGCCCATGCGCTGCTGCAGCGCCAGGGCACCACGGCGCGGATGGAGATCCAGCCGGGCTATCGCGCCGTGCTGCGTCTGGCCAGCGCTCGCTGAGCTGCGGCCCGGGGGCCTCAGGCCGCCGGCCGACCTCGCCGTCGGAGACCGGTGCGTCCAGCCCGTCGCAGCCGATCGCCCGGATGCGCCGCGCGAAGCCCGGGGTCGCGATCGGCGAGACCGGGCCCCTGCCGATCACCGCCTTGCCATTGCCGAGGCCGACGCCGTGGCCGGCGAACGGCACCGCGTCGACATTAGGCGTGTCGGGCAGCATCGTGATCACGGTGTCGGCGCGCGCAGCGACGCTGCCCGGGTCGGGGCAGGGCGGTCATCTCGTGGGGTTCCCGACAGTGCATCTCGGCGCCAGTGACCGGCGACAGCCGGGCCCGACCACCGGCACGCGGTAGTCCATCCAGCCGACCTGGTGCTCCGACCCTACCGACGCGCGGGCACGCGCAAGTTGTGGTTATCACGCAGCGGGACGCCGTTGCCGTCCGTCAGAATCGCAGCGCCCGAGCCGCCGCTGCGCAGAATGGAAGGTGCCCCGATGATCGAACTGCTGACTTCCCCCCAGACCTGGATCGCCTTCGCCACGCTGACCGCGCTGGAACTGGTGCTGGGCATCGACAACATCATCTTCATCTCGATCCTGGTCGACAAGCTGCCCAAGGCCAAGCAGGAGCTGGCGCGCCGGATCGGCCTGTTCATGGCGATGTTCATGCGCATCGGCCTGCTGCTGGTGCTGGCCTGGATCGTCGGGCTGGTGGCGCCGCTGTTCACGGTGTTGGGCCAGGAGATCTCGGGCCGCGACATGATCCTGATCCTGGGCGGGCTGTTCCTGATCTGGAAGAGCACCGGCGAGATCCACCAGTCGCTCGAAGGCGAGGAGGAGCATGCGGGTGCTGCCGCGAAGGCCGCCTTCACCGCGGTGATCCTGCAGATCATGGTCGTCGACCTGGTGTTCTCGCTCGACTCGATCATCACCGCGGTCGGCATGGTCGACGACGTGCGCATCATGATCGCCGCGGTGGTCGCGTCGGTGGGCCTGATGATGCTGTTCGCCAGCGCGATCGGCCATTTCGTCTCCGACCACCCGACGATCAAGATGCTGGCGCTGTCGTTCCTGGTCGTCGTCGGCGTGGTGCTGGTCGCCGAGGGCTTCGACCACCATGTGCCCAAGGGCTACATCTACTTCGCGATGGCCTTCTCGCTGGGTGTCGAGATGATCAACATCCGCATGCGCAAGAAGTCCGCGCACCGGGTCAAGCTGAACCCGCCGATCATTCCCGGCGATTGAGTGGCCGCTCGATATCATTGAACGCTGATATAAAGTCGAGGCCTGCTCAGCCCCATGCCGTCGCGTCGACGGCGCCTCGACGCCCATGTCCACCGACAAGTACCACCAGATCACGGCGAACACCTCGGCCCACCTGGCCAAGCTGCGTGCCGACACGCCCGACACGATGCGCGGCTTCTCGGCGCTGGCGATGGCCGCCACCCGCCCCGGCGCACTCGACAAGAAGACCAAGGAGCTGATTGCGATGGCGCTGTCGGTGGCCTCGCGCTGCGACCCCTGCCTGGGCTACCACGCCGAGGCGCTGGTCAAGCTGGGCGCGACCCGGGCCGAGTTCGAGGAGATGCTCGGGATGTGCGTCTACATGGGCGGCGGGCCGTCGCTGATGTACGCCGCCAACGCGCTGCAGGCCTACGAGGAGTTCGGCGGCGAGCAGGCCGCCGGCAGCTGACCGGCTGCCGCGCCGGGCGGCTTCAGCCGGCTCGGTCGAGCTCGCGCAGCTTGCGGTACAGCGTGCGCAGGCTGATGCCGAGCTGGCGGGCCAGGTCTTCGCGCGATCCGCGGTGCGCTGCCGCCGCGGCGCGCAGCGCCTCGGCCTCGGCGTCGCGCAGCGGCCCGCGGCGGTGCAGGGACAGCCCGGCCGATATCCCGGGGGGCAGCGCCGGGCCGGCCGCCGGCGCCACGCTGCCGATGCCCACGCTGAGCGCCCGCTCGACCTGCGCGGCGTCGATCACCGGCCCGTCGGCCAGCAGCGCCGCGCGCTCGAGCACGTTGCGCAGCTCGCGGACGTTGCCCGGGAACGGGTGGGCGGCCAGCCGCTGCAGCGCCGCCGGCGCCAGCGTCAGCCGCCGCTTCGGCGCCACCCGCGCCAGCAGCGAGACGGCCAGCAGCGGGATGTCGTCGCGCCGCTCGCGCAGTGCCGGCAAGTGGATCGGGAAGGTGCTGAGGCGGTAGAACAGGTCCTCGCGGAAGCGGCCCTCGGCGACCCGGCGCGCCAGGTCGCGGTGGGTGGCCGAGATCACCCGCAGGTCGGCGCGGCGCAGCTCGGTGCTGCCGACGCGCCGGTAGGTGCCGCTCTCCAGCAGCCGCAGCAGCTTGACCTGCATCGCCAGCGGGATGTCGCCGACCTCGTCGAGGAACAGCGTGCCGCCGCTGGCCGCCTCGACCAGCCCGGGCCTGGCGCCGTGCGCGCCGGTGAAGGCGCCGCGCTCGTGGCCGAACAGCTCGCTCTCGAACAGCGTCTCGGGCAGGCTGGCGCAATCGACCACCACCAGCGGCTGCGCCGCGCGCAGGCTGGCCTCGTGCACCGCGCGGGCCAGCAGTTCCTTGCCGGTGCCCGATTCGCCCAGCAGCAGCACGCTGGCCTGCGACGGGCCGACCCGCGCGACCATTTCCAGCATCGCCTGGAACGGCGCCGAGCGGCCGATCAGCCCGGCCGGCGCCGGCACGCCCCGGGCCAGCCGCAGCGGCTCCATCTTCTCGACGAAGTGGCCGTGCTCGCCGCGGGCGTCGCGCAACGGCACCAGCTCGATGTTGACGTAGGCCTCGCCCTGCGGCGTGTGGTGCAGGTGCAGCACGCGCTCGCGCTGGCCGCTGCGGCGGGCACGGGCCAGCGGGCAGCTCTCGCCGGCCTGGTCGCAAGGCACGTCGATGTGGTGCGAAACCTCGTAGCAGGTGCGCCCGACCACCGACGCACGCGGGCTGAACTGCTGCCGGTACGCGGCGTTGGCGGCGACGATGCGGTAATGCCGGTCGAACAGGATGTGCGGCTCGGGCAGGCCCTCGAGGTAGGACACCAGCTCGGGCAGCGGCGCCGCGTCGGCCTCGACCCGCGGCGGCTTCGGCATGGTCTAGGCCGCGTCCTGGCTGGCCAGCACCGCGGCCAGGCGGTCGCGGTCGAGCCGGGCATGGCGCGGCGGCAGCGGCACGATCGCGCCGTCGCGCCGCAGCCGGCTGACCATGCGGCTGGCGGTCTCGACCGTCATGTCGAGCATCGCGCCCATGTCCTCGCGCCGCGGCAGCCAGATCAGGCCCTGCTCGTCGGCATGGCGGTCCAGCAGCGCCAGCAGCTTCAGCACGCGGCGCAGCGCGGAGCCGGTGGCCAGGTCGGCGACCCAGGCCTCGGCCTGCTCCAGCGCCTGCTGCCAGCGCCGCATCAGCTCGAGCAGCAGCGCGTTCTCGCCGCGGCCGAGCTGGTCGACCAGCGTGCGCGGGATGCGGCACAGCTGCACCTCGGTGCAGGCCACCGCCTCGTCGGCATAGGGCCGCTGCAGCAGCGCCTCCTGGCCGATCAGGTCGCCGCGGCCGGCCAGCCGCACGATGCGGCGGTCGCCGCCTTCGGTCACGCGCTCGAAGCGCACGATGCCCGAGCGCACGGTGTAGACCGCGCCGCCGGGGTCGCCGCGGCCGAAGATCCGCTCGTCGGGGCCCAGCTGCGGCGTGGCGATGTGGGTATGGATGCGGTCGAGCGAGGCTGCATCCAGCGCACCGAACAGCGCGCTGCGGCGCACCTCGCAGGCGGCGCAGACGCGGGCCTGCGGATGGCTGTCGTCCTGCAGGTACAGCGGAGTCGGTCGGATCGGCAGCGGAGCGTTCATGCGGTGGGCGGCCAGGGAGATCGGACGGGCAGGGGGCACGGCGGCAGTCGGGCGACCGCCCGAGGCGCATCGCAGCCGTCGACTTTACATCAGTCTTCGCTTATGTTGCGCCGGCGGTCGGCGTCCACGGACATCGGCCACCTGCCAGGCGGCGGCTGCCATCGGTGGCATGGCATGCCACCGATGGCGCCGGGAGGGTCGATCCCGGTGCCCGCCGCGTCGACCAGATCGATGCAAGTGGTTGTCGGACAAGGAGTCTTCGAGGATCCGGCAGCTTGGCACGCAACTTGACGACGCCTGGTGCGTCGCACCGCTCGAGGTGCCCCGAAGATCGCGAAGGAATCCCTCATGACCGACCCCGCCCCGACTGCCCTTGCCGCTGCCACGCCGCCGGACCCCGAGCGCCGCAGCTGGCTGATCGCCACCGGGGCGGCCGGCGGCGCCGCGGTGGTGGCCACCTCATTGCCCTTCGCCTCGAGCTTCGCGCCGAGCGAGCGGGCCCGGGCCCGGGGCGCTGCGGTCGAGGTCGACATCGGCGACCTCCCGCCCGGCGCCATGAAGACCGTCGAGTGGCGCGGCAAGCCGGTGTGGGTGCTGCGCCGCACACCCGGGATGCTGGCCGCGCTGACGGGCCAGGAGGCCGAACTGGCCGATCCGGGTTCGGCGCGCAGCCAGCAGCCGGATGAAGCCCGCAACCCCGGGCGCGCGATCCGGCCCGAGGTCTTCGTCGCGGTGGGCATCTGCACCCACCTGGGCTGCTCGCCGAGCACTGTGCCCCAGGGCAGCAACAACCCCGGCGTCGGCGAGCACTGGCAGGGCGGCTTCTTCTGCCCCTGCCACGGCTCGACCTTCGACATCGCGGGCCGGGTGTTCAGGAACAAGCCCGCGCCGACCAACCTCGAGGTGCCGCCGCACCGCTGGCTCAGCGACACGCGGCTGCTGATCGGCGAGGACCAGGCCTGAGCTTCGTGCCGCCGCGCCGCGCCGGCCGCCGAACCCGGGATCGCGGCCAGGTTGCCCAGCGGCTGCGGCGTGGCCGATGCCACCGCCGGCCAGGCCCGCATTGCACTGCAGGACCCGCGCACCATCGCCGCGGCCAGCGACTGCGCCGAGCTGCGCGCGGCCTGCGAACGGGCGCGCGCGGGTCGCTGCAGGCCTCACTCCTCCAGCAGCACCCGCAGCATCCAGGCCGTCTTCTCGTGGACGTCCATGCGCTGGGTCAGCAGGTCGGCGCTGGGCTGGTCGTTGGCGGCGTCGACGACCTCGAACACCGAACGCGCGGTGCGGGCCACCGATTCATGGCCGGCGGCCAGGATCGCGACCATCTCCAGCGCCTTGGGCGGCACCGTCGGCGCGTCCTTCAGCGAACTGAGCTTGCCGAACTGGGCATACGAGCCGGGGGCGGGATGACCCAGCGCGCGGATGCGTTCGGCGATCGGGTCGACCGCGTTCCACAGCTCGGTGTACTGGGCCATGAACATCGCGTGCAGCGAATTGAACATCGGCCCGGCCACGTTCCAGTGGAAGTTGTGGGTGGTCAGGTACAGCGTGTAGGTGTCGGCCAGCAGGCGCGACAGGCCGTCGGCGATCGCCGCACGATCCTTCTCGCCGATGCCGATGTCGATCGGGCTGCCTCGTGCAAAGGACGCAGCGGACTTCTTCTTGGCCATGACGATCTCCTGAGTGAAAGCACGCATCGAGTTTAGGGCTGATGGTCGACCGGGCGGACGGGTCGGTCCTACAATATGAGCTATTGCTGATATTGCAATTCTCGATGGCGACAAGACACCCTGCGGCGGCGACGCGCCGACGACAAGCGGCCCGTCACAACGCGAGCAGTCCTCTGGCGCGCCGCCGGCCCGCATCGCTGCCGGTACCGGGCGGCCTGGCGGCGGGCCTCGCCGGCCTGCCTGGGTGCTGCAGACTCGACGATCCGCGCATGGACGTCGCTGCGGTCTGACCCGATGCTGTCGGTCCCGCTCGGTCCGCTGGCGTTGCCGGTCGCGCCGCTGCTGCTGCTCGCGGCGGTGTGGCTGGCGGCCGCGCTGGCGCGCCGCGGGGCCGGCATTGCGGCGGAAAACGTGGTCTGGATCGCCGCCGGGCTGGGGCTGCTCGCGGCGCGGGCCGGCCACCTGCTGCGCCATGCCGACGCCTACGCGGCCAGCCCGGCGGCGATGCTCGACCTGCGCGACGGCGGCTTTTGGGCCGCCCCCGGCTGGACCGCCGCCGGCCTGTGGCTGGCCTGGCGCGCGGCCTCGGCGCCGCCGCTGCGCCGCGCGCTGGGCGCCGCCGCGCTGGCCGGCGTTGCGCTGTGGGGTGGTACCAGCCTGCTGCTCGACCGCGTCAGCGCAGGTGGCGACGCGGCGCTGCCGGCGATCGACCTGGCCGGCCTGAACGATGGGCGCCTGCGCCCATTGCCCGAGCTGGCGGTCGGCCAGCCGACGGTGATCAACCTGTGGGCCAGCTGGTGCGGCCCCTGCCGCGCCGAGATGCCGATGCTGGCCGCCGCGCAGCAGCGCGAGCGCGGCATTCGCTTCCTGTTCGTCAACCAGGGCGAATCGGCCGCCACGGTGCAGGCCTACCTGCGGCGCGAGGGCCTGGCGCTGGACGGCGTCTGGCTCGATCCGGCCAGCCGCGCCGGCCCGGCCTTCGGTTCACGCGGCCTGCCGACCACGCTGTTCATCGACGCCGCCGGGCGGCGCGTCGACGCCCATTTCGGCGTGCTGAACGCCGCCGCGCTGAAGGCGCGGCTGAACGCGCTGAACGCCTCACGATGACCTCCACGATGTCCTCCACGCCACGCCTGATCGACGACGAACTCGACCTGCTCGACGAACTGGTGCCGCTCGCCGGCCGGCGCCTGATCGAGCTGGGCTGCGGCAATGCCCGGCTGGCCCGCGCGCTGCTCGAGCGCCATCCCGATGCCGAGCTCACCGGGCTGGAGGTCGACCAGCGCCAGCACGCGAAGAACCTGGCCGCGCCGCAGCCGCGGCTGCATTTCGTCGCTGCCGGCGCGCAGGCGATCCCGTTCGCCGACGCCAGCTTCGACGGCGCGCTGATGCTGAAGTCGCTGCACCATGTGCCGCAGCCGCTGATGGCGCAGGCGCTGGCCGAGGTGGCCCGGGTGCTGCGCCCCGGCGGCTGGCTCTATGCGTCCGAGCCGGTGTTCGCCGGCGCGCTGAACGAACTGGTGCGCCTGTTCAACGACGAACAGGCGGTGCGTGCCGCGGCGCAGCAGGCGCTGGACGACGCGCTGCGCTCGGGCCGCTGGGAGACGGCGGCCGAGCTGCGCTTCGAGACGCCGGTGCAGTTCGCCGACTTCGCCGACTTCGAGCAGCGCATGATGCGCCCGACCTTCGCCGACCACCACATCGACGATGCGATGCTGGCCGCGGTGCGCGAGCGCTTCGCGCCGCATGCCGGCGCGCAGGGCGCGCGCTTCACGCGGCCGATGCACGTGCGGCTGCTGCGCCGCCTGGCCTGAGACCCTGACTTGCGGAGACCGACCTTGTCGCAGAACACCGCCCCTGCCTTCGGCGATGCCGCCGAGACCTGGAACCGACGCTTCAGCAGCGACGAGTTCCTGTTCGGCACCGAACCCAATGCCTGGCTGAAGGCGCATGCCGGCGTCTGGCGCAGCGGCCAGCGCGTGCTCTGCGTCGCCGACGGCGAAGGCCGCAACAGCGTCTGGCTGGCGCGCCGGGGCCTGCAGGTGGACGCCTTCGACATCGCCGAGGTCGGCGTCGCGAAGGCGCGCAAGCTGGCCGCCGAGGCCGGCGTCAGCGTGAACCACGCGGTCGCCGACTGCGACGCCTATGCCTGGCCCGACGCGGCCTGCGACGGCGTCGCGGCGATCTTCATCCAGTTTGCCGACCCGGCCCAGCGCCAGCGCCTGTTCGAGCGCATCGTGGCCAGCCTGAAGCCCGGCGGCACGCTGGTGCTGCAGGGCTACACGCCCAAGCAGCTGGACTACCGCACCGGCGGCCCGCCGTTTGCCTCGCACCTGTACACGCCCGAGCTGCTGCGCGAAGCCTTCACCGGGCTCGAGATCGTCGAGCTGCGCGAGTACGAGGCCGAGGTCGCCGAAGGCAGCGGCCACCGCGGCCGCTCGGCGCTGATCGGCCTGGTGGCGCGGCGGCGCTGAACGCCTGGGGTCTGGCCGGCCTGGCGCCTGTCGGCGCGCGACCGCAGCGATGACCGTCGCGCGGCGGGGGGAGGTCTGTCGGGACGCCTGTGGGGACGCCTGTGCGCCTCTGGTGTGGTGACGGGCGCCGACGGGGTCGGGTCGAGGGGGCGGCTGCGGGCCGTGACGCCGATCCGGCGCGACCGGCGCGAAGCACTCGACGGCAGGCAGGTTTCTCGGCGCCGTCATCGCCGAAGGTGCATAGTCGCCGCCAGCGCAGGGGCACCATCGGCGTTGCCCTGGGGAGACGCGATGGAAACGCTGATGTCCTTGCTCGGCCGCAACGGCTACCTGCCGCACGGCTACTGCTTCCAGTGGACGCCCGAGCTGCTGTGGAGCATGGTCGGCGCCGATGCGGTGATCGCGCTGTCCTACTTCTCGATCCCGCTGGCGATCGTCAGCTTCGTGCGCCGGCGCGGCGGCGCGCCGGGGGCGCTGGGCGCGATGCCGTGGCTGTTCAGCGCCTTCATCTTCGCCTGCGGCATGACCCACGTGCTCGACATCTGGACGCTGTGGCGCCCGGACTACGGCCCGCAGGCGATCGGCAAGCTGCTCACTGCCGGCGTCTCGGCGGCGACCGCGCTGGCGCTGTGGCCGCTGATCCCGCGGCTGCTGCAGATCCCGTCGGTCGACGCGCTGCAGGCCGCCGTCGGCTCGCTGCAGGCCGAGGTCGACCGCCGCCGCAGCGCCGAGGAGCACCTGGCCGACACCGAACGCAGCCTGGCGCTGACGCTGGCCAGCATCGAGGCCGGCTTCATAGCCACCGACCTCGCCGGCCACGTCACGCGCCTCAACGCGGTGGCCGAGCGTATCACCGGCTGGACGCAGGCCGAGGCGCTGGGCCGGCCGGCGCTGCAGGTCTTCCGGCGCGAGGGCCGCGAGCCCGGGCTCGACGACGCGAATCCGGTGCAGCTGATGCACGAGCGCGGCGTGACGATGAACGACACGCACGACGTCGTTGCGCTGGCGCGCGACGGTCGGCGCACGCGCGTCGAGCTGCGCGCCGGGCTGGCGCACGACGCCGCCGGCGCGGTGCGCGGGATGGTGATGGTGTTCCGCGACGTGACGCGGCAGCGCGAGGCCGAGGCGGTCGTGCCGCGGCTCGCGGCGATCGTCGAGTCGTCGCGCGACGCGATCGTCGGCAAGACGCTGGACGGGGTGATCACCAGCTGGAACCGTGCCGCCGAGTCGATGTTCGGCTACAGCGCCGACGAGGCCGTGGGCCGGCCGGTTCAGATGCTGTTCCCGCCCGGCACCGATCGCGACGAGATGGCGCTGCTCGAGCGGCTGGCGCGCGGCGAGTCGGTCGAGCCGTTCTTCGCCGAGCGCTGCGCGAAGGACGGCCGGCGCGTGCACGTACTGGTGACGATCTCGCCGATCCGCGACGCAAGGGGGCGCATCGTCGGCGCGTCGAAGATCTTGCGCGACGTCGGCGAGCAGCGCCGCGCCGAGGCCGCGCTGCGCGACAGCCAGGCCCGGCTGCGCTTCGCGCTGGAGACCGCCGGCATCGGCGACTGGGAACTGGACCTGGCCACCGGCCGGACGCGGCGCTCGATCCGCCACGACCGCTGCTTCGGCCACGACACGCCGCAGCCGGACTGGAGCTTCGAGACCCTTCTCGCGCACGTGCACGCCGACGACCGCGAGCGCGTCGCGCAGACCTTCGACGTCGCGCTGCGCGGCCGGCTCGACTGGGGCGTCGAGTGCCGCGTCGTCTGGCCCGACGGCAGCGTGCACTGGATCGAGGCGCGCGGCAGCCTGGACCGCGACGACGCCGGCAGCCCGCCCGGGCGCATGCTGGGCATCGTGATGGACATCACGCGGCAGAAACAGGCCGAGCAGGCGCGGCTGACCGCGCAGCGGCTCGAGGCCGAGAACCTGCGCATCCAGGAGGCCAGCCGGCTGAAGAGCCAGTTCCTCGCGAACATGTCGCACGAGCTGCGCACGCCGCTGAACGCGGTGATCGGCTTCGCCGACCTGCTGCAGACCGGCACGGTGCCGCCCGACTCGCCGCGCCACCGCGAGTACCTGGGCCACATCGGCAACAGCGGCCGCCACCTGCTGCAGCTGATCAACGACGTGCTCGACCTGTCCAAGGTCGAGGCCGGCAAGCTCGAATTCTTCCCCGAGCCGCTGCGGCTGGCGCCGCTGTTCGAGGAGATGCGCGCGCTGATGCTGACGGCGCTGCAGCGCAAGCGCATCGTGCTGCAGCTCGACGTCGGCACCGGGCTCGACGACCTGGTGCTCGACCCGTCGCGGCTCAAGCAGGTGCTCTACAACTACCTGTCGAACGCGATCAAGTTCACGCCCGAGGGCGGGCATGTCGCGCTGCGCGCCCGCGCCGTCGGCGTGACCCACCTGCGCATCGAGGTCGAGGACGATGGCGTGGGCGTCGCCGAGGAGCACCTGCCGCTGCTGTTCGTCGAGTTCCAGCAGGTCGATGGCAGCTTCAGCAAGCGCCACCAGGGCACCGGGCTCGGGCTGGCGCTGACGCGGCGGCTGGTGCGCGCGCAGGGCGGCGAGGTCGGCGTGCGCAGCCGCCTCGGCCAGGGCAGCGTGTTCCACCTGGTGCTGCCGCGGCGCCCTGAGTGGCGCGACGCGGCGCTGCCGCCGCGCCTGCTGGTCGTCACCGCTGACGCCGCGCAGGCCAGCGCGCTGAGCGAGCCGCTGGGCCGCGCCGGCTGCCTGGTCGACGTCGCCGAGACCGCCGCGCTGGCGCGGCGCCACGCGCAGGACCGTGCCTACCAGGCACTGACGCTCGAGCTGATGCTGCCCGACTCGCCGGGGCTGCGCCTGCTGGCCGAACTGCGCGAGCAGGGCCTGAACCCGGCGGCGCCGGTGGTCGGCCTGAGCCTGACGCTGCCCGCCGCCGGGCAGGCGGCGTTCGCCGTCGCCGACGTGCTGCCCAAGCCGCTGCAGGCCGACGCGGTGCGCCGCGCGCTGGCCGCCAACGGCCTGCGGGCGGGCAGCGGCGCGCGCGTGATGGTCGTCGACGACGACCCGGCGGCGCTGGACCTGATGCTGGCCGCGCTGGGCGCGGCAGCACTCGAGGCGCGCGGCTGGCCCGACGGCCGCGCCGCGCTCGACGCGCTGGAGGGCTTCGCGCCGCAGGCCATCGTGCTCGACCTGATGATGCCGGGGCTGGACGGCTTCGCGGTGCTGCAGGCGCTGGCCGGGCGCCCGGCGGCGCGCGGCGTGCCGGTGTTCCTGTGGACCAGCCTGCTGCTGACCGACGACGAGCTGGCGCTGCTGCGGCGCTCGGCGTGCGAGGTGCTGCACAAGGGCGGCGGCACGTTGCAGGGGCTGGTCGACTGGCTGCGCTCCAGGCCGGCGCTGAAGCCGCAGTCTTCCCGGGAGGGATCGTGAGCGCGGCCGCGCCCGGGCCGCGGGCGCGGGTGCTGATCGTCGACGACCACCCGCTGAACATCGAGCTCGCGCGCTTCGTGCTCGAGGCAGACGGCCTCGCGGTCGACGTGGCGGCCGACGCCGGCCAGGCGCTGGAGCGCATCGCCGCGCGCCGGCCCGACGTGATCCTGATGGACGTGCAGCTGCCGGGCCTCGACGGGCTGACGCTGGCGCGCCGGCTGAAGGACGACCCGGCGACGTGCACGATCCCGATCGCCGCCTTCACCGCCTACGCGATGAAGGGCGACGCCGCGCGCATGCTCGCGGCCGGCTGCGACGGCTACCTGAGCAAGCCGATCGACGTCGCACGGTTCGCTGCGCAGGTGCGCGCGCTGATCCGCGACGACGGCGGCATCGGGGCTTGATCGGCACCTGCACCGCACCGCGCAGGTCGCCGGCGCTGACCTGGCCGGCCGTGCCCGGGGTGCTGCGCAGGCACCCGAGCGCCGCGGCCGCGCTTCGCCGATCGCGCGGCGGCGTGCCTGCGGCAGCGCCCGGGTTCCCTCGATCCAGACCCAGTGGCCGCTGCGCCAGCCTCGCAGCCCGGCACCCAGCGAAGGTCCGGGCCCGGTGCGACCGTGACGACTTCGGTCACGGGCGGCGGTAGCTCCCGGATCACCACCCGCGCAGGGGGCGGTGCGGGCGTGCGAACGACCGTGGTGCAGGCACCAAGCGTCAATCAGACGGCGACGATCAGCGCGGTGCGCTTCATGGCGTTCCGTTCACGGCGCAGTGCGGGGCGGGGCGTCGACGATGCGGGCACAGGGGCTTCGAACGCCCTCGGGGTCGACCCGTGACGGTCCTGCGGCGGTCTGGGGTGCTGGAATCGGGCGTCCCTGAGCTCGCGCCATGCTGCTGCGGCAGGCCCTTCAGCGCTCACCAGCGCTCGCTGGTGAGCATGTTCCCAAGGTCGACCCTGGTCACGGATCCGTCGCGCTCAGGCACCCGGCGAACGGCGCCTGGGCGCCGGCGGTACGCGTGGCGTCGGTGCCGGCCTAGGAGGGCGGCCGATCGCGATGCCGCTCCCGGCGCTCAGACCCCCAGGAACCCCGCCAGCGCCGGGCTGCCGGCCACCTCGTCGGCGCTGCCGGCCAGCACCGCCTGGCCCTTCTGCAGCACCAGCGCGCGGTCGCAGCGCGCCAGCACCTTGCGGTAGTCGCGGTCGACGATCAGCGTGGCGATGCCGCTGCCGCGGATGTCGCCGATCACGCGCCAGATCTCGGCGACGATCAGCGGCGCCAGGCCCTCGGTGGCCTCGTCGAGGATCACCAGCTCGGGGTGGGTCATCAGCGCACGACCGATCGACAGCATCTGCTGCTCGCCGCCCGACAGCTGCGCGCCCAGGTTGGCCAGCCGTTCCTTCAGCCGCGGGAAGGTGTCGAGCACGCGCTCGTACGGCCAGTCCCTGCGGCCGTCGCGGCCGGGCCGGGCGGCCATCACCAGGTTCTCGCGCACGCTCAGGTTGGGGAAGATGCCGCGGCCTTCGGGCACGTAGGCCACGCCCAGCCGCGCCACCTCGTGCGGCTTCGCGCGCGAGCAGTCCTGGCCGAAGAAGGCGATGCGACCGTCGCGCTGCGCGACATGGCCGAGCAGCGTGCGGATCAGCGTGCTCTTGCCCATGCCGTTGCGGCCGAGCAGGCCCACCGTCTCACCGCGGCCGATCTGCAGGTCGACGCCATGCAGGATGTGGCTGGAGCCGTACCAGGCGTGGACGCCGCGGGCTTCGAGGATCGGTTCGGTGTTCGCCATTTCAATGGCCGCCCAGGTACGCCGCCTGCACCTCATGGCTGTTGCGCACGAAGTCCGGGCTGCCGCTGGCGATCACCGCGCCGTTGACCATCACGGTGATCGTGTCGGCGATGCGGAACACCGCGTCCATGTCATGCTCGACCAGCAGGATCGCGTGGCCGGCCTTCAGCTCGGCCAGCAGCGCCAGCATGCGCTCGGTCTCCTCGGCGCCCATGCCGGCCAGCGGTTCGTCGAGCAGCAGCACCTGGGGCGCGGTGGCCAGGCACATCGCGATCTCGAGCTGGCGCTTCTGGCCGTGCGACAGCGATCCGGCCGGGCGGTCGAGCACGTCGTCCAGCCCGGCGCGGCGCGCCGCCTCGCGGCCGGCCGAGGTGCTGGCCGGGCAGCGCTGCGCGTCCTGCCACCAGGCCCAGGGCTTCTGGGTGCGGGCCTGCGCGGCGAGCCGGCAGTTCTCGAACACCGTGAAGCCGGGGTAGATCGTGTTGCGCTGGTAGCTGCGGCCCAGCCCGGCGCGCGCGCGCCGCGGCTGCGACCAGGCGGTGATGTCCTGGCCCAGCAGCTGCACCGCGCCGCCCGAGGGCGGGATCTCGCCGGACAGCAGGTTGATCAGCGTGGACTTGCCCGCGCCGTTGGTGCCGATCACCGCATGCACCTGGCCGCGCGCCAGCGCCAGCGACACGTCGTTGACGGCGACCAGGCCGCCCCAGCGGCGGGTGAGGCCCTGGCCCTTCAGCAGGATGTCGCTCATTCAGAGGCTCCTGCTGCAGTGCGCGGCGCACCGGCGCGGCCGGTCAGCCGCTGCCGCCACTGCCCCGGCAGGCCGACCAGCCCGCGCGGCAGCAGCGCGACGCAGGCGATGATCGTCAGCCCCAGCCCCAGGTGCCAGTGCTTCGCGAAGCCGCCGAAGATGGCCTCGGACTTGTAGAACTCCTGCAGCAGCGCGAACGCGAAGGCGCCGATCAGCGCGCCGCGCAGATGGCCCAGCCCGCCGAGGATGATCATGATCAGCACCGAGCCCGAGAGGTGCCAGCTCATCAGCTCGGGGTTCACGTAGCCGTCCTTGACGCCGAACAGGAAGCCGGCCAGCCCGGCGATGCCGCCGGCGATCACGAAGGCTGCCAGCTTGTACGGGTAGGTCGAGAAGCCGGTGGCGCGCATGCGCTGCTCGTTGGCCTTGATGCCGGCCAGCGCGCGGCCGAAGCGGCTGCGCAGCAGCACCGCGAGGAAGCCGAACACGACGGCCAGGCTGGCCAGCGTGAAGTAGTAGAAGGCCAGCGGCTGGTCCAGGTCGACCAGCGTCGTGCCGGCCACGGCCAGCACCGGCTTGGCGTTGAGGTAGATGCCGTCGGTGCCGCCGCCCAGCGGCGTGTCGTGCACCACGTAGTAGGCCATCTGCGCGAAGGCCAGCGTGACCATGATGAAGTACACGCCCTGGGTGCGCAGCGACAGCGACCCCATGAACAGCGCGAACAGTGCCGCCGCGGCCACGCTGGCCGGCAGCAGCCAGGCCAGCGAGGCCGGGTCGTGGCCCGGCGCCAGCAGCACCGCGGCATAGGCGCCGATGCCGAAGAAGGCCGCATGGCCGAAGCAGACCAGCCCGGTGGCGCCGACCAGCAGTTCCAGGCTCAGCGCGAAGATCGCGTAGACCATGATCTTGGTGACGAGGTCCAGCCCGAAGTTGCCGGCGGCCAGCGGGTACAGCGCCAGCGCCGCCGCGCAAAGGGCGACGAAGAGCAGGCGCGGGCGCAGCGAGGTATCGGCCACCGCGTTCAGCCGGCCTTGAACAGCCCGCTCGGCTTCCACAGCAGGATCAGCGCCATCAGCACGTAGACCAGCACCCCGGCGGCCTGCGGGAACACCACCTTGCCGAAGGTGTCGACGATACCGATCAGCAGCGCCGCGAGCAGCGCGCCGCGGATCGAGCCGATGCCGCCGATCACCACGACGACGAAGCAGATGATCAGCACCTGGTTGCCCATGCCCGGATAGACCGAGGACACCGGCGCGGCGACCATGCCGGCCAGCACCGCGACCGCGACGCCGGCGGCGAACACCACGCGGTAGAGGAACTGGATGTCGATGCCCAGCGACTGCACCATCTCGCGGTTGGTGCTGCCGGCGCGGATCATCATGCCCAGCCGGGTGCGGCTGAAGACGAACCACATGCCCAGCGCCAGCGCCAGGCAGACGCCCGAGATGAACAGCCGGTAGACCGGGTAGGTCATCATCTCGCCGAGCGGGATCGTGCCGGCCAGGAAATCGGGCGGCGCGACGCCGTGCACGTCGTCGCCGACGAGCAGGCTGCGCAGTTCCTCGAACACCAGGATCAGGCCGTAGGTCATCAGCACCTGCTGCAGGTGTTCACGCTCGTAGAGGAAGCTGAAGAACGCCCATTCGAGCCCGTAGCCGAGGATCACCGCCAGCACCAGCCCGACGAACAGCGTCGCGAAGAAGCCGCCGCCGAAGGTGCTGGCGACGATCGGCGCCAGCGCATAGGCCATGTAGGCGCCGATCATGTAGAAGCTGCCGTGCGCCAGGTTGATGACGCCCATGATGCCGAAGATCAGCGTCAGCCCCGACGCCACCAGGAACAGCAGCAGCCCGTACTGCAGCGAGTTCAGGCACTGGATCAGGAAGGCGGCGAGGTCCATGGGGCAGCAGCGTCGGTCGTCGAGGGCGGCGCCTACATCCGGCAACCGCGACCGGGGTCCGCGAGGGCCTTCGACGCCACGCCGACCATCTTGTTCTCCTTGCCGACCACCTGCCGCAGGTAGAAGTCCTGCACCGGGTTGTGCGCCTTGCTCAGCGTGAACGGCCCGCGCGGGCTGTCGATCTTGGCCTTCTCGATCGCCGAGGCCAGCTCGGCCTTCTTGCCGACGTCGCCCTTCACCGCGGCCAGACCGGCGGCCAGCATCTGCGCGGCGTCGTAGCCCTGCACCGCGTAGACGTCGGGTTGCAGCTTGTAGGTCTTGGCATAGGCCAGGCGGAAGGCGTTGTCGCGCGGCAGGTTCAGGCTGTCGGCATAGTGCAGCGTCGTGAACAGGCCGTCGGCGGCGTCGCCCTGGGCCTCGAGCGTGCCATCGGTCAGGAAGCCGGGGCCGTACAGCGGGATGTTCTTCTTCAGCCCCGCGGCGGCATAGTCCTTGACGAACTTGACCGCGCCGCCGCCGGCGAAGAAGGTGTAGACCGCATCGGGCTTGGCCGCGGCGATCTCGGTCAGCAGCGCCTGGAACTCGACGTTCGGGAACGGCAGGCTCAGCTCCTTGACGACCTGGCCGCCGCCCTTCTCCAGCGCTTCCTTGAAGCCCTGGACCGACTCGTCGCCGGCGGCGTACTTCCAGGTGATCGTCACGACCTTCTTGTGGCCGCGCTTGGCCACCACCTCGCCCATCGCGTAACCCGGCTGCCAGTTGCTGAAGCTCGAGCGGAAGATGTTGGGCGCGCACATCGCCCCGGTCACCGCGCCGGCGCCGGCGTTGGGCACCACCAGCAGCGTGCCGGTGTCCTTGGCGACCTTGGCCATCGCCATCGCGACGCCCGAGTGCACCGTGCCGACCAGCACGTCGACGCTGTCGCGCTTGATCAGCTTGTTGACGTTGTCGGTGGCCTTGCTCGGGTCGCTCTCGTCGTCGACCTTGAAGTACTCGACCTCGCGCCCGCCCAGCTTGCCGCCCTGTTCGGCCACGTGCAGCCGGAAGCCGTTCTCGATCGCGGTGCCGAGCGCCGCGAAGGTGCCGGTGTAGGGCAGCATCAGGCCGACCTTGAGCTTGGGTGCCGTTTGCGCGTGCGCAGTGAACGGCAGCGCGAGTGCGGCAAGGGCGGCGAGTGCGGCGGCGCTGGCGACGAGGGTGCGGCGTGTGTTTCTCATGGCTTTTCTCCGAGGTGTGTCTGGATGAACGCGGTGGCGGCGGTGATCAGCGCCGCGGGCTGGTCGCGGTGCGGCGAGTGGCCGCAGTCTCGCAGCTCGAGCAGCTGGGTCTGCGGCACGCGTCTGGCGATGCCGCGGATCTGTTCGAGTGTGCCGTACTCGTCGTCCAGGCCCTGCACCGCGAGCAGCGGGCCGGTGATCGTCGCGATCTCGGATTCGATCGTCCAGTGCCGGAATTGCGGCAGCAGCCAGATGTCGTTCCAGCCCCAGAAGGCCGAGTCGGGGTCGTCATGGTGGCGCGCCAGCCGCTCGCGCAGGTCGGTGTCGCGGTAGGCCTGGCGGGCCTTCTCGATGCTGGCCAGCGACAGGTCTTCGACCAGGGTGTGCGGCGCCAGCACGATGCTGCCGGCCACCCGCTGCGCAAACCGCGCGGCGTGCAGCAGCGCGATCGACGCCCCGTCGCTGTGGCCGAACAGCCAGGGGCGGTGCCTGGCGGTGTCGATGTCCAGCGCCTGCAGCAGCGACGGCAGCACCTCGTGGGCCTGGCGGTGCATGAAGTCCGGGCCCCAGGCCTCCTCGGCGGCGCGCGGCGTCGAGCGGCCGTAGCCCGGGCGCGAGTAGACCAGGCCGCGGCAATTGGCCGCCTCGCAAAGCCGCTGCGGAAAGTCGCGCCACATCGACAGCGAGCCCAGGCCCTCGTGCAGGAACACGATCAGCGGGCGGGTGGCATCGTCGACGCCGACCCAGGCATGCTCGATCGTGACCGGGCGGCCGGCCCAGTCGAGCTCGACGAACTGCGAACTCATGAGCCGGCGGACTCGCGTTCTCGCAGCTTGAAGCGCTGGATCTTGCCGGTGGCGGTCTTCGGCAGGTCGTCGACGAAGGCGATCTGGCGCGGGTACTTGTACGGTGCCAGCTTCTCCTTGACGAAGGCCTTCAGATCGTCCTCGGTCGCGCTGCCGCCGGGCTTCAGCACGACGAAGGCCTTGGTCTTGGTCAGGCCCTCGGCATCGGGCACGCCGATCACCGCGGCCTCCAGCACCGCCGGGTGCATCACCAGCGTCGCCTCGACCTCGAACGGCGAGACGTAGATGCCGCTGACCTTGAGCATGTCGTCGCTGCGGCCCGAGTAGGTGTAGCTGCCGTCGGCGTTGCGCACGTACTTGTCGCCGCTCTTTGTCCAGCCGCCCTGGAAGGTGTCGCGCGACTTCTCGCGGTTGCCCCAGTACATCATCGCCGCCGACGGGCCATGGATGTAGAGGTCGCCGGGTTCGCCGTCGGGCACCGGCGCGCCGCCCTCGCCGCGCAGCTCGATCTCGTAGCCCGGCACCGGCCAGCCGGTGCTGCCATAGCGCACCCGACCGGGCTGGTTGGACAGGAAGATGTGCAGCATCTCGGTCGAGCCGATGCCGTCGACGATGTCGACGCCGAAATGGCGCTTGAAGCGCTCGCCGATCTCGGCCGGCAGCGCCTCGCCGGCCGAGGACACCAGGCGCAGCGCAACCTCCGTCGCCGCCGGCAGGTTCGGCGCGGCCAGCATGCCGGCGAAGCCGGTGGGCGCGCCGTAGAACACCGTCGGCTTCAGCGTCGCCGGGCCGCCCCAGGCCGCTGTATCCCCCTCGGGGGGACGGGGCGCAGCCCCTTGGGGGGCATGTCCGCCGCCGACCTCGCCGCGCCAGCGCCTGAACACCGCGTCGGGCGTCGGCCGCTCGGGCATCAGCAGCGTCGTCGCGCCGACGCTCATCGGGAAAGTCAGCGCATTGCCCAGGCCATAGGCGAAGAACAGCTTGGCGGCCGAGAAGCAGACGTCCGATTCGGTCAAGCCGAGGATCGCCTTGCCGTACAGCTCGCAGGTCCAGTACGGGTTGGCCTGCGAATGCACCGTGCCCTTGGGCCGGCCGGTCGATCCCGACGAGTAGAGCCAGAACGCGGGGTCGTCGGCACGCGTCGCGGCGGGCCTGGCCAGCGGCGCCTGGGCGGCGAGGAAGCTTTCGAACTCGACTTCGGCCGGGTGCAAGGGCGCCAGCGGGCGCGAGACGACGACCTTCTGCACCTCGTGGTCGGACTTGACCATCGCCGACACCAGCACTGGCAGCTGCGCGCCCGACACCAGCACCGCCTGGGCGCGCGAATGCTCGAGCATGTAGGCGTAGTCGTCGGCGGTCAGCAGCGTGTTCACCGCCACCGGCACCAGCCCGGCATAGATCGCGCCGAGGAAGGCGACCGGCCAGTCGGTCGTGTCCTGCATCAGCAGCAGCACGCGTTCCTCGCGCTTCAGGCCCAGGCCGCGCAGGCCGGCGGCCAGCCGGCGCACGCGGTCGTCGAGCTGGCCGTAGGCCAGCGTGCCGGCGTCGTCGATGAAGGCGGCCTTGGCAGGCCGTCCGGCGTTGACCGACAGCAGGTGCTGCGCGAAGTTGAAGCGCTCGGCCGGTGGGGCAATGGTCATTCGCGGTCTCCTGTTCGCCGGGCCGGGCGTCACTTCGTGAAGTCGATGCGGCCTTCGGGCAGCAGGTACAGCACCAGCGCGCGGCCGCCGGCCACCGTCGGCGGGTGGGCGCTGCCGGGCGGGCAGACCAGCCAGCCGGCCGGCCGGCCGTCGAAGGTGGCGTTGCCGGCGATCGGCATGATCAGGTCGACCTCGCCGAGCGGGTGGGTGTGGTGCGGCCCGGCCACGTCGGCCATGTCGACCACGTCGACCGAAAAGCCGTGCAGATCCTCGGCCGGCTTGAAGATGCGGCCGTAGCGGATGCCGCCGCCCTCGCGGTTGCACAGCCAGCCTTCGGCCACGCCCTGCTGGCAGGCGGCCTTCAGGCCGTCGTAGGTCGGGCTGCCGGGGCCGTGCACGGCGTTGAGCCAGGCATCGAGCTGCGCATCGAGCGCTCGGCCGGCGATCTGGTCGGTCAGCGAGGCGATCAGCTGGCGGAAGGCGGCTTGGGGCACGGCGGGTGTCTCCGTCTCGGGTCGCCGGCTTGCGGCCACCGGCGATATGAAGTATTGTGCAACCACCGATACGGTACTTCGCTGTCTTTGTGGTGTCAAGCAATATAATGCATTCTCTCGGGTTAACACTGAAGCCGGACGAGGACGGGACCGAACCGGCACCGGCCGATGCGCTCGAAGCGCCCGGTGCGCCGGCACCGGCCGACGACAAGAATCCGTCGCTGGTCGCGCTGGGCGAGCGTGTGCGCCGGCTGCGCGCGGCGCGCGGCATGACGCGCAAGTCCGTTGCGCTGGCGGCCGAGGTCAGCGAGCGTCACCTGGCGAATCTGGAATACGGCATCGGCAATGCCTCGTTCCTGGTCCTGCAGCAGGTGGCCGGGGCCTTGCAGTGCTCGATGGCCGAGCTGATCGGCGATGTGACGACCTCGTCGCCCGAGTGGCTGCTGATCCGCGAACTGCTCGAACACCGCGACGAGGCCACGCTGCGCCGTGCCCGCGAGGCCATCGGCGCGCTGCTGGGCACCGGCGGCGCGCGGGCAGCGGCCGATCCGTCGCGCGCCTCGCGGGTGGCGCTGATCGGGCTGCGCGGCGCCGGCAAGTCGACGCTGGGCCGCATGCTCGCCGACGACCTGGGCTTCGCCTTCGTCGAGCTGAGCCGCGAGATCGAGCAGTTCGCCGGCTGCAGCATCGCCGAGATCCAGGCCCTGTACGGGCAGAACGCCTACCGCCGCTACGAGCGCCGCGCGCTCGAGGAGGCGATCCAGATCTACCCCGAGGTGGTGATCGCGACCCCCGGCGGCCTGGTGTCGGATGCCGCCACCTTCAACCAGCTGCTGTCGCACTGCACCACCGTCTGGCTGCAGGCCAAACCCGAGGACCACATGGCGCGCGTCGCCGCGCAGGGCGATCTGCGGCCGATGGCGGCCAGCCGCGAGGCAATGGACGACC
Organism: Burkholderiaceae bacterium; assembly: GCA_016790515.1. GTDB lineage: Bacteria > Pseudomonadota > Gammaproteobacteria > Burkholderiales > Burkholderiaceae_C > Pseudaquabacterium. Next base: position 83,287 of record JAEUOY010000030.1, read on the forward strand.
TGCGGCAGATCCTGGCCGGCCGCGCGGCCTTTTATTCGAAGGCCGACATGACGCTGAACACCAGCGTGGCGCCACTCGATGCCACCTTCCAGTCGTTGCGCACGATGGTGCGCGAGGCGTTGCAGCTGCCGGCCTGAGTTCAGGCTGCAATGCATCGGAGTGCCTGTTCGACCCGGCGCAAATTTCCGCTTGACGCAATAAACTGCATGCATGATACTGCAGGCACTGAGTCGAAACATGCACTTTACTGCACCACACCCCACGGAGAGCGCATCATGAGCCACCCCACCCGCGTCGACTACCAGACCGACCCGTCCCAGTACCGGCATTGGAAGCTGCGCTTCGAAGGCCCGGTGGCCACGCTGCTGGCCGACTTCGACGAGAACGCCGGGCTGCGGCCGGGCTACAAGCTCAAGCTCAACAGCTACGACCTGGGCGTCGACATCGAGCTGAACGACGCCATCAACCGCATCCGCTTCGAGCACCCCGAGGTGCGCTCGGTCGTGATCACCAGCGCGAAGGACAAGGTGTTCTGCTCGGGCGCCAACATCTTCATGCTGGGCGTCTCGAGCCATGCCTGGAAGGTGAACTTCTGCAAGTTCACCAACGAGACCCGCAACGGGCTGGAGGATTCGTCGAAGCACTCGGGCCTGAAGTTCCTGGCCGCCGTCAACGGCGCCTGCGCCGGCGGCGGCTACGAGCTGGCGCTGGCCTGCGACGAGATCCTGCTGGTCGACGACCGCTCCAGCGCGGTCAGCCTGCCCGAGGTGCCGCTGCTGGGCGTGCTGCCCGGCACCGGCGGCCTGACCCGGGTGACCGACAAGCGCAAGGTGCGCCATGACCTGGCCGACCTGTTCTGCACCAGCGTCGAGGGCGTGCGCGGCCAGAAAGCCGTCGCCTGGCGCCTGGTCGACGCGATCGCCAAGCCGGCGCAGTTCGCCGCCAAGGTGCAGGAGCGCGCGCTCGAACTGGCCGCCAAGAGCGACCGCCCGGCCGACGCACAGGGCGTTGTGCTGCCGCGGCTGGCGGTGAGCGTCGAGGCCGATGCACTGCGCTACCGGCATGTCACGGTCGAGATCGACCGCGTGAAGCGCACCGCGACCTGGACCGTCCAGGGTCCGGCCGGCGCGCAGCCCGCCGACATCGCGGCGATCGAGGCCGCCGGCGCCGCCTGGTACCCGCTGCAACTGGCCCGCGAGCTCGACGACGCGATCCTGCAGATGCGCACCAACGAACTCGACATCGGCACCTGGCTGATCAAGACCCAGGGCGAGGTGGCCGACGTGCTGGCGATGGACGCCACGCTGCTGGCGCACCAGCACCACTGGCTGGTGCGCGAGACCGTCGGAGCGCTGCGCCGCAGCTTCAGCCGGCTCGACGTGTCCTCGCGCAGCCTGTTCGCGCTGATCGAGCCGGGCTCGTGCTTTGCCGGGACCTTCCTCGAGCTGGCGCTGGCCTGCGACCGCAGCTATCAGCTGATGCTGCCCGACGACGCGGCGAAATCGCCGAAGATCGCCGTCGGCGAAGCCAACTTCAAGCTCTACCCGATGGTCACCGGCCAGAGCCGGCTGGGCCGCCGCTTCTACGACGAGGCGCCGGCGCTCGACGCGGTGCTCGAGAAGCTCGGCCAGCCGCTGGACGCCGACGCGGCGATGGCGCTGGGCCTGGTCACCAGCAACCCCGACGACATCGACTGGGCCGACGAGGTGCGCATCGCGGTCGAGGAGCGCGTCGCGATGAGCCCCGACGCGCTGACCGGCCTGGAAGCCAACCTGCGCTTCAACGGCCCCGAGAACATGTTCACCCGCGTCTTCGGCCGCCTGACCGCCTGGCAGAACTGGATCTTCCAGCGGCCCAACGCCGTGGGCGAGAAGGGCGCACTGAAGGTCTACGGCAAGGGCGACAAGGCCGCCTTCGACTGGAACAGGGTTTGAGTCTTTCTGGCATCTGAACACTCACGGAGTCACGACATGAGCACCATCAACTACAGCGAGAAGATCCCCAACAACGTCAACCTGAGCGAGGACCGCACGCTGCAGCGCGCGCTCGAGCAATGGCAGCCGAACTACCTGCAGTGGTGGGGCGACATGGGGCCCGACGGCTCGCAGAACTTCGAGGTCTACCTGCGCACCGCGGTCAGCGTCGACCCGCAGGGCTGGGCCCAGTTCGGCCATGTCAAGATGCCCGACTACCGCTGGGGCATCTTCCTGAACCCGGCCGAAAAGGACCGCAAGATCCACTTCGGCGACCATCTGGGCGAGGCGGCCTGGCAGGACGTGCCCGGCGAATACCGCGCCAACCTGCGCCGCATCATCGTCACCCAGGGCGACACCGAGCCGGCGTCGGTCGAGCAGCAGCGCCACCTGGGGCTGACCTGCCCGAGCCAGTACGACCTGCGCAACCTGTTCCAGGTCAACGTCGAGGAAGGCCGCCACCTGTGGGCGATGGTCTACCTGCTGCACAAGTACTTCGGCCGCGACGGCCGCGAGGAGGCCGAGGCGCTGCTCGAGCGCCGCTCGGGCCAGCAGGACAACCCGCGCATCCTGGAAGCCTTCAACGAAGAGACGCCCGACTGGCTGTCGTTCTTCATGTTCACCTACTTCACCGACCGCGACGGCAAGTTCCAGCTCTGCGCGCTGGCCGAATCGAGCTTCGACCCGCTGGCGCGCACGACCAAGTTCATGCTGACCGAGGAAGCGCACCACATGTTCGTCGGCGAGTCGGGCATCAGCCGGGTGATCAGCCGCACCTGCTCGGCGATGAACGAACTGAAGACCGACGACCCGGCCAGGCTGCGCGCCGCCGGCGTGATCGACCTGCCGACGATCCAGCGCTATCTGAACTTCCATTTCAGCGTGACGATCGACCTGTTCGGCGCCGACGAGTCGAGCAATGCCGCGACCTTCTATTCCACCGGGCTGAAGGGCCGCTTCGAGGAAGGCAAGCGCAACGACGACCACCTGCTGAAGGGCCAGACCTACCGGGTGCTGGCGGTCAAGGACGGCCAGCTGATCGAGCGCGAGGTGCCGATGCTCAACGCACTGAACGAGGTGCTGCGCGACGACTACATCAAGGACTCGGTCGGCGGCGTCGAGCGCTGGAACAAGGTGATCGAGAAGGCCGGCATCCCGTTCCGGCTGAAGGTGCCGCACAAGGCCTTCCACCGCAACATCGGCGCGCTCAAGGGCATCAAGGTCTCGCCCGAGGGCCGCGTGATCCACGACCACGAGTGGAACCAGAACGTCGAGCATTGGCTGCCGACCGACGAGGACCGCGCCTTCGTCGGCAGCCTGATGGGCCGCGTCGTCGAGCCGGGCAAGTTCGCCAACTGGATCGCGCCGCCGGTGATGGGCATCAACCGCCAGCCGGTCGACTTCGAATACGTCAGATTCGGCTGATCGGCGCCGGCCCGCGTCGAGTGCAGGGGGCC
>JAEUOY010000080.1 GCA_016790515.1 Burkholderiaceae bacterium
AGCTCGGCGAAATCGACCACGCCCTCGCGCTGGCACTGGTCCTCGTAGGCCTGGTAGATCTCGACCATCTTGCGCGTCTGCGGGTCGTGCGCCTGCACGTCCGCCGGCCGCTCGCCGTTGTCCTTGCGCGCGGCGATGAACCAGCTCACTTGCTTCGGCACGAAGCGCTCTTCGTCGAGGTTCATCGCCTTGATCACCCGCTTGACCGCCGACAGCGAATCGGCCGCGTCGAGGATCTGGAAGCTCTGCGGCAAGGCCGCCAGCTTCCAGTGCGCGCGCAGGAAGCGGTTGCACAGGCCGTGGAAGGTGCCGATCCACATGCCCCGCGTGGGCACCGGCAGCATCGCGGAAAGCCGGGCCAGCATCTCCTTGGCGGCCTTGTTGGTGAAGGTCACGGCCATCAGCGCGCCCGGCGACGCCTGGCCGGTGGCCATCAGCCAGGCGATGCGGGTCGTCAGCACCCGCGTCTTGCCCGAGCCCGCGCCGGCCAGGATCAGGCTGGGCTGCGCCGGCAGCGTGACGGCGGCCAGCTGCTCGGGGTTCAGGCCCTTCAGCAGCGAGCCGGTGCCGGGCGCGGCGGGGGCCTCAGAATGCTGTGCATGCATCCATTGATTCTAGGAGCCGGCCTGCTCGTCGGGCCGGCCATCGGCACCGCAGCAGGCGCCGCCTGTCCTGGGCCCGGTGCCGCGCTGATGGAGCAGTTCATCGCCGCCGACTGCCCCGGTTGCTGGGCCGGCCAACGGCCGGCGGCGGCGCTCGCGCGCGGCTGGCAGCTGGACTGGATCACCCCGGCCGGCAGCGACGCACCCCTAGCGGCCGCGGCCCTGCCCGAGGCGGCTGATCGCCTGCAGCGGGCCACGCTGCCCGCGCCCACGCCCGGCGCGGCGCAGGTGCAGCGGCGCGCCGGCGTGCAGGCCCGGCCCGGGTTGTCGTTGCGGGTGGCTGCAGGCCCGGCCTGGCAAGGCTATTTCGGCCTGCAGCTGAGCCTGCTGCCGCCGCCCCGGCCGGCCTGGCCCGCCGGCACCACCGCCTGGCTGGCGCTGGTGGAACTGCTGCCGGCCGGCAGCGAAGGCAATGCCGCACCGCGCGCGCTGGTGCGCAGCGTGGCCGGCCCGCTGCCGCTGGACGCCGCCCAACCCGGCCAGCGGCTGACCCACCTGCGCGCCCTGCGCTGGCCCGAGACGGCGAAGCCCGAGCGGCTGCAGGCCCGCGCCTGGCTGGAGGCACCCGACGGCCGGGTGCTGGCGATGGCCGCCGATCGCTGCCCCTGACCCCAGGAGGCAGAATCCCCCTGCCACGAAAGCCCGCCATGGACATCTTCGACTACGACAACATCCTGCTGCTGCCGCGCCAGTGCCGGGTCGACAGCCGCGCCGAATGCGACACCTCGGTCGAGTTCGGCCCGCGCCGCTTCAAGCTGCCGGTGGTGCCGGCGAACATGAAGACGGTGGTCGACGAAGCCATCACCGAGACCCTGGCCGCCAGCGGCCACTTCTACGTGATGCACCGCTTCGACCTCGACACCCTGGCCTACGCCCGGCGCATGCGCGACAAGGGCCTGTTCGTGTCGATCAGCTCGGGCGTCAAGCCGGCCGACGTCGAGGTGATCGACCAGCTCGCCGCCAGCGGCATCGGCGCCGACTACATCACGATCGACATCGCCCACGGCCATGCCGAGAGCGTGCGGCGGATGATCGCCCACATCAAGCGCAGGCTGCCCGAGGCCTTCGTGATCGCCGGCAACGTCGGCACGCCCGAGGGCGTGATCGACCTGGAGAACTGGGGCGCCGACGCGACCAAGGTCGGCATCGGCCCGGGCAAGGTCTGCATCACCCGGCTGAAGACCGGCTTCGGCACCGGCGGCTGGCAGTTGAGCGCCCTGAAGTGGTGCGCCCGGGTCGCCAGCAAGCCGATCGTCGCCGACGGCGGCATCCGCCACCACGGCGATATCGCCAAGAGCGTGCGCTTCGGCGCCGCGATGGTGATGGTCGGCTCGCTGTTCGCCGGCCACGAGGAATCGCCCGGCCAGACCGTCGAGGTCGACGGCAAGCTCTACAAGGAGTACTACGGCTCGGCCAGCGACTTCAACAAGGGCGAGTACAAGCATGTCGAGGGCAAGCGCATCCTCGAGCCGATCAAGGGTCGACTCGAGGACACGCTGCGCGAGATGCGCGAGGACCTGCAGAGCTCGATCAGCTACGCCGGGGGGCGCGTGCTGGCCGACCTGAAGAAGGTCAACTACGTCGTGCTGGGCGGCGAGAACGCCGGCGAACACCTGCTGATGTAGGGCCGCCCCCTCGCTCGGGCGGGGCAGTCCTGTAAGGGCTTTCCCGACATCGCGTCGATACCGGGCGATGGCCCTCGATCGCCTCCGTACATTACGCGGCTGTGGCTGCGCAACCCGGCACCGGGGCGCGGACTGTCCATCGACGAAGTGCTCATCAACGGGGGTGTCGTGTCGGCTCTCATCAATCTGTCGCGGCTGATCGACCGGCTCAACGAGTGGGTCGGTCGCTGGGTGGCCTGGCTGGTCCTGGCCGCGGTGCTGATCAGTGCGGTCAACGCAGTGGTCCGCAAGGCCTTCAACACCAGTTCGAACGCCTTCCTCGAGATCCAGTGGTACCTGTTCGCGGCGGTGTTCCTGCTCGCCGCCGGCTACACGATGCTGCGCCAGGAGCATGTGCGCATCGACGTGATCCTGGGCCGCTTCAGCAAGCGCACCCAGGTCAAGGTCGAGATGTTCGGCATCGCGGTGTTCCTGATGCCCTTCGTCTTCACCGTGGTCGACCTGGTCTGGCCGCTGGTGACCAAGGCCTACATCAGCGGCGAGATGTCGTCGAACGCCGGCGGCCTGATCCGCTGGCCGGTGTTCGCGCTGGTGCCGATGGGCTTCGTGCTGCTGGGGCTGCAGGGCCTGTCCGAGTTCATCAAGCGCTGGGCCTTCCTGCAGGGCCTGATCGACGACCCGACGAAGAAGCAGCAGACCAAGACCGCCGAGGAGGAACTCGCCGAAATCATCCGGGCGAAGGCCGAAGGAGCGACCAAGTGATCGAATTCCTCAGTGCCTACATGGCGCCGATCATGTTCGGCGGCCTGATCGTCTTCCTGCTGATGGGCTTCTCGGTGGCCTTCTCGCTGGCCGCCTGCGGCCTGGCCTTCGGCTTCATCGGCATCGAGCTGGGCCTGCTGCCGGCCTCGCTGATGCAGGCGCTGCCGCTGCGCATCTTCGGCATCATGCAGAACGACACGCTGCTGGCGATCCCGTTCTTCACCTTCATGGGGCTGATCCTCGAGCGCTCGGGCATGGCCGAGGACCTGCTCGAGACGATCGGCCAGCTGTTCGGCCCGATCCGCGGCGGCCTGGCCTATGCGGTGATCCTGGTCGGCGCGATGCTGGCCGCGACCACCGGCGTGGTCGCCGCGTCGGTGATCGCGATGGGCCTGATCGCGCTGCCGATCATGCTGCGCACCGGCTACGACCGCCGCGTCGCCTCGGGCGTGATCGCCGCCTCGGGCACGCTGGCGCAGATCATCCCGCCCTCGCTGGTGCTGATCATCCTGGCCGACCAGCTCGGCAAGAGCGTCGGCGACCTCTACAAGGGCGCCTTCATCCCGGGCTTCGTGCTGACCGGGCTGTACCTGGGCTTCGTGCTGCTGGTCAGCATCTTCCAGCCCAGCTACGTGCCGGCGCTGCCCAAGGAGGCGCGCACGATCCGCGAGGACGACGGCTCGCCGGGGCTGCGCTCGCTGGGGGTGCTGTTCGTGCTGTCGGTGGGCTGCGGCATCGCCTACGCGAAGACCCGGCCCGACACGATGGCCACCGACGAGCTGATCGTGCTGTCGATGCTGGTCGGCGTCGGCGTCGCCTTCGTGCTGGCGGTCGTCAACAAGGTCACCCGGCTGGGCCTGCTGTCGCACATGGCCGAGCGCGTGACCTTCGTGCTGATCCCGCCGCTGGCGCTGATCTTCCTCGTTCTGGGCACGATCTTCCTCGGCGTCGCGACGCCGACTGAGGGCGGCGCGATGGGCGCGGTCGGCGCGCTGGTGATGGCGCTGTCGCGCCGCCGGCTCGACCTGAAGCTGATGCGCCAGGCGATGGATTCGACGATGAAGCTGTCGTGCTTCGTCGTCTTCATCCTGCTCGGCTCGACGGTGTTCAGCCTGGCGTTCCAGGGTGTCGACGGGCCGAAGTGGGTCGAGCACCTGCTGACCGGGCTGCCGGGCGGCCAGCTCGGCTTCCTGATCGTCGTCAACATCCTGATCTTCGTGCTGGCCTTCTTCCTCGACTTCTTCGAGCTGTCGTTCATCGTGATCCCGCTGCTCGGGCCGGTGGCCGAGAAGCTGGGCATCGACCTGGTCTGGTTCGGCGTGCTGCTGGCGGTCAACATGCAGACCTCGTTCATGCACCCGCCGTTCGGCTTCGCGCTGTTCTACCTGCGCAGCGTGGCGCCCCACGACGACTACACCGACCGGATCTCAGGCAGGCGCATCGCCAAGGTCACCACCGGCCAGATCTACTGGGGCGCGGTGCCCTTCGTGCTGATCCAGATCGTGATGGTCGGCCTGATCATCGCGTTCCCGAACCTGGTCTCGGGCGGCCTGGGCAAGAAGGCCGAGATCGACATCTCGAACGTCAAGATCGAGAACAAGGCCAGCCAGGACCAGGGCAACAAGGAACAGGCCGAGGACCCGATGGAGGCGGTGCGGCGCGCGCTGCAGCAGGATCAGCAGAAGAAGTAGCGGCGGCTATCGGGCGCGGTGCCGGGCCGGCATCGCCGGCTCCAGCAAGAAGGCCCCGGCGGTTTGTGCCCGCCGGGGCCTTCGTTCATCGCGCAGGCGGGCGCCGCGGCGCCCGGCGGCCGCTCAGAGCTTCTGCTTCTGCATGAAGTCGTCGAAGTTGGCCTCGGTGAACTGGAACCACAGGTTGGCGTCGCGGCGGAACGCGGCGTAGTCGTCGTAGACCTTCTTCCAGCGCGGGTTCTTGCCCGAGATCTCGCTGTACAGCGCCATCGATTCCTTGAAGGCAGCCTCCATCAGGTCCTTCGGGAACGGGAACAGCTTGGTACCGCCGGCCACCAGCTGCTTCAGCGCCTGCGAGTTGCGGGCGTCGTACTTGGCCTGCATGTCGATGTGGGCGTAGGCCGAGGCGGCCTCGATGACCGCCTTGTACTCGGCCGACAGCCCATCGTAGGCCTTCTGGTTGACGTACAGGTCCAACTGCGGGCCGCCTTCCCACCAGCCCGGATAGGCGTAGTTCTGGGCGACCTTGTACAGGCCAAGCTTCTGATCGTCGTACGGGCCGACCCATTCGGCGGCGTCGATCGTGCCCTTCTCCAGCGCCTGGTAGATCTCGCCGCCTGGGATGTTCTGCGGCACGCCGCCGATGCGCTCGACGACCTTGCCGGCGAAGCCGCCGACACGGAACTTCAGGCCCTTGAAGTCGGCCAGCGAGGTGACCGGCTTGCGGAAGAAGCCGCCCATCTGCGCCCCGGTGTTGCCCATCGGGAAGTTGACGATGTTGTAGTTCTTGTAGAACTCGCGCATCAGCTTCAGGCCGTTGCCTTCGTACATCCAGGCCGTCATCTGGCGGCTGTTCAGGCCGAAGGGGATCGCGCAGCCCAGCGCGAAGGTCTCGTCCTTGCCGAAGAAGTAGTACGGCGCGGTGTTGGCCATCTCGATGGTGCCGTTCTGGATGCCGTCGACGACGCCGAAGGCCGGCATCAGCTCGCCGGCGGCATGGGTCGAGATCGTGAACTTGCCGCCGGTCAGATCGGAGACCTTCTTCGCGAACACGTCGGCAACGCCGAACAGCGTGTCCAGCGACTTCGGGAAGCTCGAGGCGAGGCGCCAGCGCAGGGTGGCCTGCGCATGGACGATCGCCGGTGCTGTGCCGGCCGCCAGCACGCCGGCCAGGCCGGCGCCGCGAACAAAGACTCTACGTTCCATGCAGTTCTCCAGGATGAGTTTGCAAAAAAGTGCGAGGCATTCTAGGAGCCGGCCGCTGGCGCCCCAGCCCGTGAAAGCCCCGACGTCAGGGCAATTGCTGCACGGAAAATCAGCTGCCGGCGACCTTCAGGCGATCGACCAGCATCGAGCCGACGGTGCGGCCGCCGCTGACATAGGTGTCGGCGCCCAGGGCGACGATGCCGCGCAGCATCTGCTTCAGGTTGCCGGCGATCGTCACCTCGTGCACCGGGTGCACGATGCGCCCGCCGTCGACCCAGTAGCCGGCGGCACCGCGCGAGTAGTCGCCGGTCACCGCGTTGACGCCCTGCCCCATCAGCTCGGTGACGAACAGGCCGCGGCCCAGCTTGCGCAGCATCTCGTCGAGGTGGTCGCCGGGCCGGGTCAGCCGGCTGGTCAGCTTCAGGTTCTGCGAGCCGCCGGCGTGGCCGGTGGTCTTCAGCCCCAGCTTGCGCGCCGAGTAGCTCGACAGGAAATAGCCCTGCACCACGCCGCCATCGACCACCCGGCGCGAGCGCGTGCGCACGCCCTCGTCGTCGAACGGGGTGCTGGCCTTGCCGCAGCGGACCAGCGGGTCCTCGTCGATGTCGAGATGATCGGCCAGCACCGGGGTGCCGATGCAGTCGAGCAGGAAGCTCGCGCGCCGGTACAGCGCACCGCCGCTGAGCGCGCCGACCAGCGAGCCCAGCAGCCCGGCGGCCAGCGTGTTCTCGAACAGCACCGGCACCTCGCAGGTCGGCACCTTGCGGCCCTTCAGCCGCGACAGCGCGCGCTCGGCGGCGTAGCGGCCCACCGCCTCGGGCGAGGCCAGCGCCATCGGGTCGCGCTCCGAGCTGTACCAGGCGTCGCGCTGCATGTCCTGCTGGCCCCTGCCGGTGCGCAGCGTCGCGATGGGGGCGACCGAGATCGAATGGCGCGAACTGGCATAGCCGCCGCGGAAGCCCCGGCTGTTGCCGGCCCAGAAATGCGATTGCTGCGCCGAGGTGCCGCCGCCTTCGCTGTTGGTGATCAGGCGGCTGGTCGCGAAGGCTGCGTCCTCGCAGCGGCGGGCCAGCGCGGCGGCGCCATCGGCGTCCAGCGCCCAGGGGTGGAACAGGTCGAGGTCGATGCCGGCGACATCGGGCGTGGCCAGGTCTTCGGGATCGGGCAGGCCGGCGGCCGGGTCCTCGGCGGTGAAGCGGGCGATGTCGTAGGCCGCGCGCACCGTCTGCTCGATCGCGCCGCGCGAGAAGTCGCTGGTGCTGGCATTGCCGCGGCGCTGGCCCAGGTAGACGGTGACGCCGAGCGACTTGTCGCGGTTGCGTTCGACGTTCTCGAGTTCGCCCTTGCGCACCGACACCGACAGGCCGGCGCCCTCGCTGACCTCGGCGGCGGCGTCGCTGGCGCCCTGGGCCTTGGCGATGGCCAGGGTGTCGTCGATGATCTGCTGGAACTGCGCGCGGTCGAAGGCAAAGCCCTGGGAGGTGGTGGAGCCGGACATGGGTTGGGTTTTGCTCGGGCGTAGGTGGGCGACAATGATAGCCACCGCCCCACGACACCCGAGCCAGCCTGCGGCCCATGCGCCAACGCCCCGAAGACCCCGCGCCGCCGGCCCAGCCACCCGAGCGCCCGAGCAAGACCCGGCTGAAGCAGCAGGCCCACGACCTGCAGGCGCTGGGCCAGGACCTCGCCGAGCTGCCCGGCGGCCGCCTGGCCGCACTGGCGATGCCCGACGGCCTGCGCGACGCGATCGCCGAGTACAAGCGCACCCGCAGCTTCGAGGGCCGGCGCCGGCAGCTGCAGTACATCGGCAAGCAGATGCGATTCGCCGACGAGGCCCCGCTGCGCGAGGCGGTGGCCGCGTTCAGGCTCGGCTCGGCGCGGGACACGCTGTGGCTGCACGAAGCCGAGCGCTGGCGCGACGAACTGGTGGCCAGCGACGAAGCGCTGACACGCTGGGCCGCCGAATGCCCCGGCAGCGATCTGCAGCGCCTGCGCAGCCTGGTGCGCGCAGCACGCAAGGACGCCGCGGCCGCACCCGAGCAGCGCAACGGCCGCGGCTACCGCGAGCTGTTCCAGTTCATCAAACCCTGGCTGGGCGCCGCTGCGGCACCTGCCGAACGCACCGAACCCGACGACGAGACCCGCGATGACTGAAGCCGCCAACCCCTACCCGCCGGTGACGATCGGCCTGGTGTCGATCAGCGACCGCGCGTCCAGCGGCGTCTACGAGGACAAGGGCATCCCGGCGCTGCAGGACTGGCTGTCGCGGGCACTGAAGAACCCGATCGGCTGGCAGACCCGGCTGATCCCCGACGAGCAGGCCGGCATCAGCGCGGCGCTGTGCGAACTGGTCGACCAGGCGCATTGCGACCTGGTGCTGACCACCGGCGGCACCGGGCCGGCGCCGCGCGACGTGACGCCCGAGGCGACGCTGGCGGTGGGGCACAAGGAGATGCCCGGCTTCGGCGAGCAGATGCGCCAGATCAGCCTGCGCTTCGTGCCGACCGCGATCCTGTCCCGCCAGGTCGCGGTGATCCGCGGCCAGGCGCTGATCATCAACCTGCCGGGCCAGCCGAAGTCGATCGCCGAGACGCTGCAGGGGCTGCCGCAGGCCACGCCGCCGGTGCCCGGCATCTTCGCCGCGGTGCCCTACTGCATCGACCTGATCGGCGGGCCCTACCTCGAATGCGACCCGGCGCTGTGCCAGGCCTTCCGGCCGAAGGCCGCGATCCGCAGCTTCAGCGGCTGAGCGGCCTCACTTGACCAGCCGGTTCAGCCGTTCGGCGTCGAAGTTCTCGGTCGTGTGCGCGTCCTGCGGCACGCATTCGCTGCCCGGCAGTTCGCGCGCGCCCGACGACAGCTTCTCGATCGCCTGCCACAGCAGCGCGATCTGGTGCTCCTGCGAGCTGGCGTTGTCGATCAGCCCCTTCATCGCCTGCGACACCGGGTCGTCGCCCTGGGTCACGCCGTAGGCCGAGAAGCCCATTCGCGCGGCAGCGTCCTCCCGCGCCGAATCGGCCTCGGCCAGGATGATGCGCGCCGGGTTGCCGACCGCGGTGGCGCCCGGCGGGACCGGCTTCAGCACCACCGCCGACGAGCCCACGCGGGCGCCGTCGCCCACCGTGAAGCCGCCGAGCACCTGCGAGTTGGCGCCGACGATCACGCCCTTGCCCAGCGTCGGGTGGCGCTTGGTGCCGCGGCCCAGCGAGGTACCACCGAGCGTGACGCCCTGGTAGATGGTGCAGTCGTCGCCGACCTCGGCGGTCTGGCCGATCACCACGCCCATGCCGTGGTCGATGAACACCCGCCGGCCGATCGTCGCGCCGGGGTGGATCTCGATGCCGGTCAGGAAGCGGCCGATGTGCGAGAGAAAGCGGCCCAGCCACATGAAGCCGGCCCGCCAGGCCGCGTGCGCCCAGCGGTGCCAGATCACTGCATGCAGACCCGGGTAGCAGGTGAGCACCTCCCAGGCCGAGCGCGCGGCGGGGTCGCGCTCGCGGATGCAGGCAATGTCTTCACGGAGGCGGCTGAACATGGCGGGTGCGTCCACGGAGAGGGGAAAGCAGTGTAGTCCGCCCCCGCCCGGCCTGCTGGCGCCAGGTCCATCGCCTGCCGTCCCGCAGCGCCCTACACTGCCCGGTGTTCATGGCATGTCTTGCGCAACCGATCTGCCCGCGTGCCGTGCGCGCGCTGCTGGCCGCCTGGAGCCTGGCAACCGCCGTCGGCGCACAGGCCGCGGGCGGGCCGCCGGCCGGCGCGCCCGGCGCAATGCCCGAGCCGCGGGCCGGTGCGCCCGGCGCAATGCCCGAGCCGCGGGCCGGTGCGCCCGCTGCAGCGGCCGCGCCGCCGGCCGCCGGCGGCGCACCGTCGGGCATCGGCCAGCGCATCTATGCCGAGGCCCGGCCCCGGCTGGTGCAGGTGCGCACGCTGCTGAAGACCCAGGACAGCCAGTCTTCGGTCGGCTCGGGCTTCCTGGTCACCAGCGACGGCCACCTGATCACCAACTACCACGTGATCAGCAGCTACGCCCTGCAACCGGCGCGGCACCGGCTGGTCTACGCCACCGTCGACGGCCAGCAGGGGGCGCTGCAGCTGCTGGCCGTCGACGTCGTGCACGACCTGGCGCTGCTGAAGCCGGTCGACCCGGGCCCGCTTCGCGGGCGCGGCGCGATCGACTTCCGCCCGGCCGATGCGCCGCCGCCGCGCGGCGCACGCATCTTCGCGCTGGGCAACCCGCTGGACGTCGGCTTCGCGGTCACCGAAGGCGCCTACAACGGCCTGGCCGAGCGCCACTACCTGCCGGCGCTGTTCTTCGGCGGCTCGCTCAGCCCGGGCATGAGCGGCGGCCCGGCGCTCGACGACCAGGGCCGGCTGGTCGGCGTCAACGTGGCCACCCGGCGCGACGGCGAGCAGGTCAGCTTCCTGGTGCCGGCCGAGGCCGCGCGGGCGCTGCTGCAGCGCGGCCGCGACGCCGCGCCGATCGCCCAGCCGGTGCATGCCGAGGTGTCGCGCCAGCTGCTGGACCACCAGGCCGCCCTGGTCGAGCGCTTCATCGCCCAGCCCTGGCGCGCGGCGGGCCATCCGCGATACCGCGTGCCGGTGCCGGCCGAGGCCTTCATGCGCTGCTGGGGCAGCGGCTCGCCGGCGGGCGACAAGGGGCTGCAGTTCGAGCGCAGCGACTGCACGATGGACAGCGTGATCTTCGTCGACGGCCCGCTGCTGACCGGCTTCGTCAGCGTGCGCCACGAGGCCTACGACGGCAGCCGGCTGGGCCTGCTGCGCTTCCAGCAGCGCTACGCCGCGAGCTTTCGCAACGAGGACTTCGGCGCCGACAACCGCTTTCGCACCGCGGCGCAGTGCGTCGAGCGCACGGTCGACCGCGGCGGCCTGCCGCTGCGTGCGGTGGTCTGCCTGGCCGCCTACAAGAAGCTGCCCGGGCTGTACGACCTGAGCGTGCTGACGGCCACGCTGGACGCCGAGACGGTCGGCGTGCAGGGCCGGCTGGATGCCCGCGGCCTGAGCTTCGACAACGCCCAGCGAATGGCGCGCCACTACCTCGACGGGTTCGGATGGACCGCCCCGAAGACCGCGTCGCGCTGATCGAGCTGCTCGGCCGCGACGGCCGGGTGCAGCGCGCGGTCGACGTGCACCGCTGGCCGGTCAGCCTGGGCCGCGCGCTGGACAACACCGTGGTGCTCGACGAGCCGCATGTGGCCGCGCACCACGCCACGCTGTCGACCGACGGCGACGGCCGGCCCTGGCTACAGGTGGGCGACACCTGCAACGGCGTGCGGCTGGGCACGCCCGGCGGCCGCCTGCAGCGCCCCTGGCTGCCGGCCGGCACCCGCCAGCCGCTGCCGGCCGCCGGCGCGGCGCTGCAGCTGGGCGGCCAGCGGCTGCGCCTACGCCTGCCCGGCGCCCCGCTGGAGGCCGAGCGCCCGCTGGCGCCGCCGTCGGCGGGCAGATCGACCCTGGCGGGCGTGGCCGCGCTCTGGTTCGCGGTGCAGATCGCGCAGCGCTGGGTCGAGCTCGATCCGGGCGCCGACTTCACCCAGTGGCTGCCCTGGCTGCTCGGCCTGCCGATCGGCGTGGCGACCTGGTGCGGGCTGTGGGCGCTGGGCTCCAGGATGTTCCGCCATGGCTTCGACTTCGTCGGCCATGCCGCGATCGCGATGCCGGCGCTGCTGGCGCTGGAAATCGCCGACACGCTGCTGCCGGCGCTGGCCGCCGCTGCCGGCTGGCCGCTGCTGTGGCAGCTGCAGAAGCTGCTGGTGCCGCCGCTGATCGGCGGCTGGCTGCTGCGATCGCACCTGCGCCACCTGCTGCCGCAGCGCGGCCGCGCGATCGACCTCACGCTGTCGGTGCTGGTCGCCGCCGGCCTGCTCCTGGGCCTGGCCGTCAACCAGCGCCAGCAAGGCCGCGCCTTCGCCGACCCCTACATGCGCACGCTGCCGATGCCGATGCTGCGCCTGGGCACGCCGGCGCCGACGACCCGGATCGACGAGGCGATGGCGCCGCTGCGCGAGAAGCTGGCCGACCGGGTGCTCGAGGCGGGGGCGAACGAGGCGGAGGACGAGGGCGGCGAACGGCGCTGACCCGCAGGCCGCGACCCCGGTCGTCGAGCGGTCCCGGGCCGGGCCGACTACCATCGCGGACGCTCCGGGTCCGCCCGGTCGGCCCGAGGCGCAGCGGCGGGCCTGCAGGACGCCCGCAGCGGATTCATTTCCTTCACGGAGCCGAGATGACGGTCGAAGCCACCGAACCCAGCCTTGTGACCGCCGCCGTGCTGATCATCGGCAACGAGATCCTGTCCGGGCGCACCCAGGACACCAACCTGGCCTACCTGGCCAGGAAGCTCAACGAGTACGGCATCCAGATCCGCCAGGCGCGGGTCGTGCCCGACATCGAGCGCGACATCGTCGAAGCCGTGAATGCGCTGCGCGATCGCCACGACTACGTCTTCACCACCGGCGGCATCGGGCCGACCCACGACGACATCACCGCCGACAGCATCGCGGCCGCCTTCGGGGTCGATCTGGTGGTCTCGCCCGAGATCGCCGCCCTCCTCGAGCGACGGCCCGCGCCGCCCGAGATCATGGCCTCGCGCATGCGCATGGCGCGCATTCCCCGCGGTGCCGGACTGATCGCCAACCCGCTCGGGCCGCCCGGCTTCCATCTCGGCAACGTCTACGTGATGGCCGGCATTCCGCGCGTCATGCAGCAGATGATCGACTCGCTCGCCGGCAAGCTGCGCCGCGGCGCGACGATGCGATCGCGCAGCGTGACCGCCTTCCTGCCCGAGAGCCAGGTGGCCAGGCGCCTGGGCCAGATCCAGCAGGAGCTGCCGCAGGTCGACATCGGCAGCTATCCGTTCCAGCGCGACAACCGCTACGGCACGACCCTGGTCATGCGCGGCAGCGACGACGCGGCACTCGACGCGGCGCTCGGCGCGGTCTCGCGCATGATCGTCGAGCTCGGCGGCGAGCCGCTGGACGTGCAGGCCGGCTGAGGGTTCGTGCCTGCCGGCTCACAGCCGTTCGTAGAGCTGCGCCATGCGGCGCAGCCGCTGCGCGGTGTCCGGCGGCACCTGGTCCCAGCCGAAGCGCCAGGCCCAGTTGCCGTCGCCCTTGCCCGGGAAGTTCATGCGGTGGCTGCCGTCCAGCCCCAGCACGTCCTGCAGCGGGTAGATCGCGGTATCGGCGACGCTGGCGCAGGCGGCGCGGATCAGGTCCCAGTGCACGCTGTGGCCGTCGCAGGCCAGGTACTCGCGCAGGTGGTGGCGCACGGCTTCGGGCGCCGTGGCCCACCAGCCGACCGTGGTGTCGTTGTCGTGGCTGCCGGTGTAGGCCACGGTGTCGGGCTCGAAGTTGTGCGGCAGGAATCGGCGTTCGGCGCCTTGCCCCTCGCCCCATGCGAACTGCAGGATGCGCATGCCGGGCAGGTCGAAGGCCTTGCGCAGCGCGTCGACGTCGGGCGTGATCACGCCCAGGTCCTCGGCGATGATGGGCATGGCGCCCAGCGCATCGGCCAGCGCCTGGAACAGCGCCGGCCCCGGGCCGGCGACCCAGCGCCCGTTGACCGCGGTCGGCTCGTGCGCGGGGATCTCCCAGTAGCCGGCAAAGCCGCGGAAATGGTCGATGCGAACGATGTCGACCATCTCGACGCTGCGGCGCAGGCGTTCGATCCACCAGGCATAGCCTTCGCTCGCATGGGCCGGCCAGCGGTACAGCGGGTTGCCCCAGCGCTGGCCGGTGGCGCTGAACAGGTCCGGCGGCACGCCGGCCACCACCCGCGGGCGCCTCTGGTCGTCGAGTTCGAACAGGTCGGGACGCGACCAGGCCTCGGCGCTCTGGTAGGCGATGAAGATCGGCATGTCGCCGACGATGCGCACGCCGCAGCGGTTGGCGTAGGCCCGCAGCGCCGCCCATTGGCGGAAGAAGCACCATTGGCAGAAGGTCCAGAAGGCGATGCGCCCGGCGTGTTCGGCACGCGCCGTGGCCAGGGCCGCCGGCTCGCGCGTGGCCAGGCCGTCCGGCCATTCGCACCAGTCGCGCCAGCCCAGGTGCTCGGCCAGCGCCATGAACAGCGTGTAGTCGGGCAGCCAGTCGGCATGGGCGGCTTCGAAGGCGGACAGCTCGGCGCGGTCGGCGGCGCTGGCCCGGGCGCCGAAATGCAGGGCGGCACGCGCGAGCCGGTCGCTGCGGTAGGGGAAGACGGCAGCCCAGTTCACCGCCCGCTCGTCGAGGCCGGCGGCCGGCGCCAGGTCGGCCGCGTCGAGCCAGCCGCGCTGCTGCAGTTCGCCCAGGTCGATCAGCAGCAGGTTGCCGGCGAAGGCCGAGCTGCTCATGTACGGCGAGTTGCCCGGCCCCAGCGGTGCCAGCGGCAGGATCTGCCAGCGCTTCTGGCCGGCCTCGGCCAGCCAGTCGACGAACCGGTAGGCGGCAGGGCCGAAATCGCCCGAACCATGGGGCCCGGGCAGCGAGGTCGGGTGCAGCAGGATGCCGCTGGAACGGTCGAATCGCATGGTGTCTCCTTCGGGCGACCGGGTTCGGCGGCTCGGCGCGGCGCAGGGTGCCCCGCACTCACGCCGCGCGGCCCTCCTTGGCCAGTTCGCGGCGGATGCCGCGCTGCAGCGCCTCCGCCGTGATCCGGTGGCTGCCGTCCTCGGCCGCCACCAGGCAGGCATAGCGCACCACGTTCATGATCGCACCGCCGCACAGTTCGTGGCGCTGCGCCAGCTGCGCCAGGTCGACGCCGGCGTCCAGCGTCACCGCGGCCGGAAAGCCCTGGCGCCACAGCTGCAGTCGCTCCTCGGCACGCGGCATCGGGAAGTAGATCACCGCCTCGAAGCGGCGGGCGAAGGCGGCGTCGAGGTTGTCCTTCTGGTTCGACGCCAGGATCGCGACGCCGTCGAAGGTCTCGATGCGCTGCAGCAGGTACGACACCTCCTGGTTGGCGTAGCGGTCGTGCGCGTCGCGCGTCTCGCTGCGCTTGCCGAACAGCGCGTCGGCCTCGTCGAAGAACAGCAGCCAGCCCTTGTGCTGGGCGGCGTCGAACACCCGCGACAGGTTCTTCTCGGTCTCGCCGATGTACTTGCTGACGACCAGCGACAGGTCGATCTTGTAGACCTCGCGCCCGGTGGCCCGGCCGAGCAGCGTCGCGGTCATCGTCTTGCCGGTGCCCGGCGGGCCGTAGAACAGCGCGCGGTAGCCCGGCCGCAGCTTGGCGGCCATGCCCCAGTCGTCCATCAGCGTGTCGCCATGGCGCAGCCAGGCCTCGATCTCGCGCACCTGCGCCAGCGTGCCGGGGTGCAGCACCAGATCGTCCCAGGCCAGGTCGGTGTGCAGGTGCTGGGCCGGGAAGGCGGCGCTCAGCTCGGGACTGGGCGCGCTGCCGACGGTCACCAGGCCCAGCACGTCGGGCGACAGCCGCAGCAGGCGTGCCGGCGCTGCCGCGTCGGCATCGAGCGCCGCGCCCGCCGCGGCCAGCCGCAACACGCCATGGCGGGCGAACCAGTGGTCGCGGTCGAACAGCCCGGCCAGCGCCAGGCGGCCCGCGAGATCGTCGCCGGCGAGCAGGAACACCAGCGTCTCGGCCGACGGCCAGAAGGCGCCGCGGTCGGTGTCGTGGTGGCCGCCGAACTCGACGAAGGGCTTGTCGAAGTTCTGGTTGCGGGTGAAGAACACGTCGAGCAGCTGCGGCCGCAGCCAGGGCGCCAGCGCCAGCACCAGCGCGCAGCGCTCGGCCAGGCTGGCCTGGTAGTGGCGCAGCAGCGCGGCGTAGCGCGAGGCCGACGCCGACAGGTCGGGCGGCGGCTCGAAGCCCATGGCACCACCGTCGCGCGGGCCGAAGTAGTGCTTGAAGCGCCGGTCGATCAGGCGCGCCAGCCAGTCCAGGTCGCCGCCGAGGTCGGCGGCGTTCAGCGTCAGCGCATCGTCGGGCATGGTGGCCGATCAGGGACAGGACGCCGGCCCGCGCGACCGGCCGAGGTCTCGCGACCGGCCGAGGTCTCGCGACCGGCCGAGGCCTCGCGACCGGCCCACAGACCGACCGGTCCGGACTCAGGCCGCATCGATGCTTTCGATCTCCAGCAGCGACGGTGCGTCGGCCGGCGTCGACGCCGGCATCGCCGGCTGGCTGGCGGCCAGCAGGCGGCCCCTCGCCACCACCGCCGTACCGCGCAAGGCCTGCATCTCGGCCTCGGGCCGGACCCACAGCCGCAGCACCGAAGCATCGGCCAGGACCAGGTTGACGACCTGGCGCACCGCCTGCGTGCGGCCGCCGGGCAGGTCCAGCAGGACCCGGTGCGGGCCCAGGTCCCAGACATCGTAGCGGCCGCGCACCTCGACCACCTGGCCCAGGTGAGCCTGCACGGCGCCGGCGCTGGAGATCGGTTCAGCCATGATCGCCTTTCATGCCCTCAGATCTTCACACGGAACGTCGTGCCCCTCGTGCCATGGGTGCCGCTGCGCAGGTGCTCCTCGTGGAAGGTCTGTTCCGACTTGACGGTGCCGTACATCTGGAACACCCAGTCGGTGTTGGTGTAGTCGTACGCCTTCTGGCGGTTCTCGGCGTCCTTCACCTTGTCGCCGGTCGCCGGGAACATCACCGCATAGTTCTCCAGCGTGATGTTGTCCGTCCCGGCCTTCATCACCACGCCGGCCCAGTGGAAGTTCCAGGCCTTCTCGCCGCCGGTGAAGCCCGTCAGGTCGTAGCCGGTGGCCATCGTGTAGCCCTCGCCGATCTCGGGGTTGACCGCGGCGTCGATCTTGGCGTATTCGGCAAAGGCCTGCTGGCCGTCGTCGTCGAGCAGCCCGGCGAACTCCTTCGCCTCCTTGCCGCTGGCGGGCACCTTGGGCTCGTACTTGTTGGCCTCCGAGCGGAAGTAGGCGCCGAAGCGCTTCTTCAGGTGTTCCTTCTTCAGGTACTGCCGGTTGGCCGGGTCCTTCACGAAGCCCTTCATCGCCTCCAGGTAGACCAGGTCGGTCCATTCGGCCGGGTTGAATGCGCGCTTTGTCTCCTTGTCCTTCGTGCCGACGCCGTACAGCGCCTTGGGCGCGATGCCCAGCGAGCCCATGACCGTGCGCGACGAGCGGCCGCAGTCGGCGTACATCTTGAACCAGGCCTGGGTGTCGCCGGTCGAGTCGGCCCCGCCGGACTTGTTGGCCGACGCCATCTCCTGGTTGAAACTCTCGGTCCCCGTGGCATCGACGTAGGTCGGCAGGACCTGCTTCAGGCTGCGCCCGCCCACGTCGTAGGCCTGCTTGCTGGCCACGAGGCGGACGAACGAGCCCTTCTGGCCGGCGTTCTTCAGCTTGTCGTTGGCGGCGTCGACCCCCTTATCGGTGGCCAGCAGCTTCTGCCCGCCCTCGGCCTGGCTGATCTCGAGCATGGCCTGTTCGTCGTCGCTGACGCGCCAGACGTTGCCATCGGGGCCGTCCTCGGGCTGCTGCTCCTCGGTGTAGCGCTGCACCGGGTTCGGCAGCTGGCCGAGCCGCTCGACGGCATCGCCGGCGGGCGCGGCGCCCTCGGTCGTCGGCGCTACCGCGGCCAGCGCGCGTTCGCCCATCAGATCGGCCTCGCGCTCCAGCCCCCGGGCATCGTTGAGCGCGACCCCGCCCTTCATCTGCCTCGTCGTCGCCACGCGCCCCTGCGCCTGCTGCACGACGTGCCAGGCCTCGTGCGGCAGATGCCGCTCCTGCGCCGGCGCGAGGTGGATGTCACGGCCCTGCGTGAAGGCCAGGGCACCGATCTGCGCCGGCCGCGGCGAGTTGTAGTGGACCCTGACCGCATCCATCGCCAGGCCCGACAGCGACTCGATGCCGGACTTCAGGCGCTCGGGAAGCCCGCCGTCGCGGCGTGGCAGCGGCTGCGCCGCCGGGCCCGCCGCAGCGGCGCGCCGGTCGGCCCAATCGATGCCGCAGGCCGGCGCGGCCATCGCCGCCGCGTTGCTGCCGGCGCGAGCTGTCGAGCGGGCCCTGCCGGACGTCGCGCGGGACGCCTGGCTCGTCGACATCGCTTCTTTCATGATCGGTCTCCGGTTTCACGCTCGACATTCTCGCGGCGGCCCTCACCACTGCACCTGCAGCAGCGTGGGCA
This sequence comes from Burkholderiaceae bacterium, assembly GCA_016790515.1. Classification (GTDB taxonomy): domain Bacteria; phylum Pseudomonadota; class Gammaproteobacteria; order Burkholderiales; family Burkholderiaceae_C; genus Pseudaquabacterium. The sequence goes on from JAEUOY010000080.1 coordinate 18,046, forward strand.
TCCAGGGCAGGCGCACCAGGCTTGCGCTCCAGGGAAAGCGGTCGATGACCACATCGTAGGCCTGCCGCTCGACCCGCAACAGGGGGTGGCCGTCACGGCTGCTCAGCTGGCCCTCGCGCAGTCCGAAACTGGCACGGAATCCGGCCACCGACATCTGCCGCAGGATCGGCGCCTGGGCAATCACCGCGACCAGCATTGCCTCGCACTCGGCCTGCTCGTCGGTGCTCGGCGCCTCGACGGGCTGCAGCGGCTCGTCCAGCGGCAGGCCGCACAGCAGCTTGGGCAGCAGCAGCTGGAACTCGGGCGGCTCGGGATCGCCACTGATCGCACAGTGCAGCAGCACCGCTGCGCGCCGGGCTGCGGCCGCATCGCGCCAGCGCACCGGCTTGCCCGGCCGCAGCAGCCCCAGCCGGTCGGCAAAGCGCTGGATGAAGGGCCACAGCAAGACCAGGCCGGCGTTGGGCACGTACAGCTGCTCGGCGCCGGCCAGCGCCGAGGGCGCAGACGAGACGGCGCCGGCCGGCTGCAGCGCCCGTGCCCAGGCCGCGGCGCACTGCGCCATCCGGTCGTTGCTGCCGGCCAGGCCGGCCGCGACCGGATCGACCAGGCCCTGACGCACGGCGACCTGCAGCAGGGCCTGCAGCGCTGCCGCCATGTCGCTGCGGGCGGCATCGGCCGAGGCTCCGGCCGGCGCGCCCGCGGTCGCCTGCAGCCGCGCCCAGGCGTCGACCACGTGCCGGCGCACGGCCTGCGGCAGCCGGCCGATCGCCGGCGGCCCGGCGACGTGCTGCGCGGCCGCGCTGGTCGGATCGAACCGGTCGGCCGCGCGCGGCGTCTGCCCGCCTGCGCGGTGCGGCCCGGTGCCGGCCAGCCGCTCCAGCAGGTGGCGCCAGACCACGGCATCGCCCCGGCTGCCGGCGGCCAGGTTGGCGAGCGCCGCCAGCACCGGCCGCAGGCCGGCCTCGAGATCGGCGGCTGCCGTTTGGGTGGGTTCGGAGCCCAGCGCTCGCCACAGCGGCGCCCGCGCCGCGGCACCGGCCGTGGCCGTCGCCGCGGGGGCATCGAGCGCCCGGCGCAAGGCGCGTCGCACCTGCACCGCGGGGGCGTCGAGCGTGTCGATCCAGCGGCGCAGCAGCGCCGGCCAGCCCACGCCGTCGGCGTCCGGCCACAGCGCGTGGGCCAGTGCCGCCTGCCACCAGGCGCGATCCCAGGCCGATGGCGAGCGGCCCAGCGCGACCGCTGCGCGTTCAATGGCCGCTTGCCAGGCAGCCTGCTGTTCGGCCGTCCAGCCCTCGTCGGCCGGCGCTGCGGCGCCGGCGGCCGGCTGGGCCAGCCAGGCCGCGAGCAAGCGTTGCCGCAACGCCCGGGGCAGCGCAGCCGCCAGCCGGCGCAGCGGCCGGTCGTCGGCCGGCAGACCGCCGGTCGCCAGCCACTGCCGCCAGACCGCGGGCGGCTGGCCCGCCATGGCCTCGGCAGCGCGCACGATGCAGGCGCGGTCGGCCACGTCGGCCCACCAAGGCAGCGCACCGGTCTGCAGGAAGAAGGCCAGCAGTTCGGCATCGGTCTGCACCTCGGCGGCGTCGCGCAAGGCCGCGGCGAGCCGGGCCGCGAAGACCGCCTCGAACTGCCCGGTCAGGGCATGGCCAGCGGGCGCCGAGGCGGCGCCGGTGCCGGGCACCGGACCCTGGGCGGCGGCGGCGTGCCAGGTGCTTGCCGGCACGACCCCCAGATCGACCTGCAGGCGGGCGATGCGCAGCACGCGGCGGGCGTCGACCTGGGCCGAACAGACGCGGTCGATCACCGGCACCCAGTCGCGCTGGCAGATCCTCGCCGCGGCGGCCTGCAGCGCCGCCGCCTCGTCCCGGCGGCAGCCGCTCAGCTCGACCACCTGGCGGAGGATGCGGTGCGGCTGCGGCGAAGCCATCGAGGGTCAGGCCGGCGGCTCGCCGGCCGGGGCCAGCGGGCCCGGGGTGTCGGTCGGAGTCACCGCCGCCGCCGCGGCCGGCGCCACCTTCGAGACCGGCGGTGCGGGCACGATCACCTGAACGGTCACCACCGTGTCGAGCACGATGGCCGCGGCCTCCCGGTCGGCGCGGCGGGCCAGCACGGTAAACCGGGTGTCGGCGGTCAGCGCCGCGGTGGCCAGCACGAGTTCGCCACCCGTGCCGGGCTGGGCCTCGCCGACGGCCCGGTCGCCGGCCAGCAGCTGGTAGAGCACGCCCGGCTGGCTGTCGGCCAGCACGATCTCGGTCGCCTCGCCCGGCGCAAGGCTCGTGCGGCGCGCCGCCACCGGCCGGTCGGCCCGCGGCAGCAGGCGAAGGTCGACCAGCAGCTCGCGCCGCAGCGGCCAGGTGTCGGCGGCAGCGGCGGCCTCGATGCCGAGGACCAGGCGCGTGTCGGCCTCCAGCGGCCCGGTCGACAGCACCAGCGGGCCGCCGTCCCCTGCCGCCGGCTCGGCCAAGGCACGGCCGTCGGCCCAGAGCTGGTAGCGCTCGGTGGCCAGAGCGGCGGCCACCTGAATCTCGGCCGCCTTACCCGGGGCGGGGAACTCGGGTTCGACACGCAGCACCGGCAACGCCGCGAGCCGGACCTGCAGCGGGAGGACCTGCTCGACGCCGGTCTGCGCCTTGACGGCACGCACCCGCAGCAGCGCATCGTCGGGCAGACTGGGCAGATCGAGCCGCGGCGCGGCCGGGCGCCGGCGCTCGGGCGTGAGCGTGTCGTCCCCGCTGCGCGGATCGTCCGCGACCGGCCCGCCGAGGGCCTGGTCGGGGTCGGTGGCGATCGCCAGGTTGACGCCGATCGCCAGCTGGTCCAGGCCCTTGTTCAGCGCCGGGTCGAGTTCGGCGCGCTGGTGCATGTAGGCCGGCCACGGCAGACTCGCACCGCCGGCCGCGTCATCGGTCGCCGGCTGGAAGTGGTAGTAGACGCCGCCCTGGCCGCCGGCCACCCGCAGCAGCGGCAGCGCACCGGCCGCCGGCTGCACCAGCGCCAGCTGCAGCTTCGGCTGGGGATCGGGACGCACCAGCACCAGCGCCTGCGCCGCCAGCAGGCCTTCGGTGGTGACGACCGCGTTGCCGGCAGCGTGCTGCTTGGTGGTGCGAACGAGGCAGACGACGTCGTCGGCCGGCGCGCCCAGCGGCAGCTCGAGCGCCGCGCCGGTGCCCGCCACCGCGTCCGGCGACGCCGCCTCGAAGCCGTCGGGCACCGGCCCCAGCGTCGACAGCTCGAACCGCTGCAGCACCGGTCCGTCGGCACCGGCGCGCAGTGCCGACGTGTCGGCCAGATCGTCGGCGCCGCGGCGCCACTCGGCATCGCGCACGCGCCGCACCCAGACCTGGTACTGCACGCTGGCCTGGCTGGTCGACAGCCGCAGCCGTGCATCGCGCTGGCGGTGCCCGACCACCGCAGCGGGCAGCGGCTCGAGCGCCGGCGTCGGATCGGCCCGCACCGCGACCCGCAGCTGCGTCGTCAGCAGCTCATGCTCGATCGGCCCGCCGCTGCCGCCGCTGAAGCGCTTGGTGGCCTGCACCGCGATCGTGGCGTCCTCGGTCAGCGGCGGCGTCCGCAGGTCGATGGTGTCGAGGTTGCCGATCTCGGGCGTCGGCTGCACCTTGCCGTCGATCACCAGGGCGTACAGCACACCCTCCTGGCTCTGGTGCACCTGCACCCGCACCTGCTCGCCATGGCTGCACAGCCGGGCGTCGGTGGGTTGGGCGGAGGCCAGGGTACCGTCGAGCAATGGCAGGTCGGGCAGCCCGACCGCCAGCCGGGTGTCCAGCCCGACCTTCACCGCCGCGCCCTGCGCCAGCAGCACCGGTGGCTGTGACGGCAGCCCGGGAGCAGGCTGCAGCTTGGTGGCCAGGATGCGGTAGGTGATGTCGTCGGTGACCGGCGGGCCCTCCAGCACCAGTCGCTCGTCGGCACCGACGGCGGCCACCGGCGGCAGTGCCTGGCCCTGGGCATCGCGCAGCGGCCGGCCCTCGGGTCCGCGCAGTTCGTAGCGCACGCCGGCTTCGGCGGCTTCGATCGCGATGCGCGCCGGTTGGCCATGGGCCACCTTGATCGGCCCGCCGGCGCCGCCGTCGGCGACGGTCAGGTCGGTCAATGGAAAGGTGTCGCCGAGGCCCAGCGCGTCGATGACGCGGTTGCGGGCGCTGCGCAGCGCGACCTGGTGATCGCCAGCCTCGTCCGCCGTCGCCGCGGCGTCGACGCCGAAGCGTCGCCGCTGGGCCGAGCGCCACAGCGAACGCCAACGCGCCTGCGCGGCGTCGAAGCGGTCCATCGCCTCGTCATCCAGCCACACCAGCCGCAGCGCCAGGTGGGCCGGCGCCTCGCTGCGCACGGTCTGTTCGAGCCGCTCGCGCAGGTCGGGGTCGGCCAGTCGGGCGTCCTGGGCCGGCAGCACCAGACTCAGCCGCAGCGAGAACGGATCGCGCTGGTTCACCGCCCGCATCAGCGGGCCCCGCTGCCAGGCATCGGCGGGCAGCGGCCGCAGCAGGATGTGTTCGACCACCCGCAGCACGGCGTCGCCCTCGGGCCAGGCCAGCAGGCGCGCCAGGCGCTGGGCCAGGCCGTTGGCGCCGGCGATTCCGGCCGGATCGGCCAGTGCGTCCTCGCCGACGCCCCGGCGCAGCGACAGCCGCGGGTAGTCGCGCAGGTAGGCCTGCTTGCCGCGCAGCGCGCGCTGGCGCGGCGACAGGTCCTGCTCGACGGGCGGGCCGTCCTGGGCGGCAGCAATGGCGACGTCGTCATTGCCGGCCACCGGCCGCTGCTCGGTCCAGCGCTCGCCGAGGCGGGCCAGCAGGTGGTCCGTCAACCGGTGCCGGCGGGCCAGGCTGCCTTCGCCCAGCGGATCGTCGCCCCAGGGGTCGCGGGTGGTGCGCGCGAGCCAGCTCAGGTGCTCGGCGGGCGGCTGGCAGCGCAGCCGGTCGATCTGCAACGCGCCGCCTTCGTCGGGCACCGGCTGGGCGAAACGCACCTCGGTCGAGACGTCGTCGAACGACAGCAGCCGGCCGGCACAGGCCAGCTGCGCGAACTGATTGGCCAGCAGCTGGTCGAACAGCAGCAGGTAGGCCTTGAGCTGCTGCGCCTGGGCCTGACGCTCGACGGTCTCGTAGCTCGACAGGCCGCTCGGCCCGACACCGTAGACCGGAGGCAGGTGGTGCTGCACCGACAGGTAGCGACCGACCTGGCGGTCGCGACCGGCCGGCGCGGCCAGCGTCTGGTCGACCGGCTCGGCCAGCGGCGCCGTGGCGGCCTGTCGGGCGCGGGCCTCGAACAGGCGGCGCGCGCTGTCGCGCATCGCGGCATGGTCGATGCGCAGGCCGCCGCCATCCAGGCGCAGCCGCGAGCCGTCCAGGTCGAAACTGGCACATCGGTCGGGCGCGATCGGCAGCAGCCAGTCGCGGCTGACCTGGCCATCGCGCAGGAAGCCCAGGCTGGTGACCGCCTGCACGCCGGGCACGGCCATCAGCTCGCGGATCAGGTCGGACAGACGCAAGGTGCTGCGCCGCCCCGCCGCCGCCCATTCGGCCGGATCGAGAAAACCGCGGGTCAGCAGCGGCCCCTCGAAGATCTGGTCGACCCGCCAGCCCCGCTCGAGCAGCTCGCGCAGGCTGCGAAACGGCAGCGCCGGCGACATGTACTGCGCCGCGGCCTGATAGACCGCCGCCAGCACCTCGGCGCCGTCGGCGCCGGGGGCCAGCTCGATCGACGCGTCCAGCGCGACCGGGATCCGGTCGAGCACGCCGATCTCGGCGACGTCCTCGCCGAGGCCGCGCCACTGCTGCAGCCGCTGTGCCGCCAGGCGCACCAGCGTGCTGCCGTCGACGTCCTCGCCCAGGCCGGACTTCTCGATGCGCACCCGGTACAGGCCGCGCGGCCGCACATCGACGACGTTGGGGCTGGCCGGGGCGGCGGCTGCCGCGGCCGCCCCGGCCGCCGCCGGCGCCACCGCCACCAGCAGCGCCTGCGCCGCATCGTGGCGGGCCAGCGGTTCGTCCAGCGGCTCGATCCAGGCGTTCTTGACGCCCGGCAGGTCGACCACCAGGCGGCGCAGGTCGTCCACCGTGACCGCGGCGCTGGGCAGCACCTGGGCCGGGCCGTAGACGCCGCCGGCCAGGCCCGGCTCGCGGTTCGCGCCGTCACCGGAGACGTCGGCACGGCCGGTCAGCAGGTCGGGCACCGGGAAGCCGCTGCGGTAGGCCAGGTCGGTGAGCGCGTAACAGAGCTGCTCGAGCAGCGTGATGCCGGGGTCGTGGGCGTTGTGGTCGGTCCAGGTGCTGCCGGCCAGGCGCTGCAGCGTGGCCAGTGCGCGCGTGCGCAGCGCGTCGAAATCCAGCGCCGGCGTCAGGTCGGCGGGCGGCGGCGCGGCGATCGGATCCAGGGCCATGGCAGCGATGCGGAAGGCGGGCCGGGTGCGGTCGGTCAGGCCGGGCGCAGCGCGGCCAGCCGGGCCGACAGCGCCTCGATCTGCCGCTGCTGCTGCTTGAACGCCTCGATCAGCGGCGCGACCAGCAGCGCGTAGTTGACGCCCTTGAGGCCCTCGGGGCCGACCGTCACGGCTTCGGGAAACACCGCCTCGACCTCCTGCGCGATCAGGCCGATCGCCGGCCCGTCGTCGGCGCGGCCATCGCTCCAGCGGAAGCTGACGCCGCGCAGCCGTTCGAGCCTGGCCAGCGGCGACGGCAGGGTCTGCACGTCGCGCTTGCTGCGCAGATCGGACTGGAGGTACTGGCCCGAGCCGGTCCACATCTTGGCCGCCGCGAAGCCTCCCCAGTAGCCGGTGTTGGCGATGTTCTTCATGCGCAGCCATTCGTCGTTGGCCTCGTGATCGCCGACGCCCGACAGGCGCCACTTGTCGCCGAGCTGCAGCACGTTGACCTTGACCGTGCCGCCCTCGGTGATCGAGAGACCGAACTGGCCGTTGTGGCCATCGACGATGCTGAAGGCGTTGCCGGCGCGAACGCCGATGTCCCACCAATGGCCGTTGGCCACGCCGCCGCTGCGGCCCATGCGGATCGACGCGCGGTTCTCCGGCGCGTACCAGACCACGTGCGGGTTGTAGAGCATGATCCCCGACGCGCCGCCGGCGCCGATGGTCACGTACTGGGTGTTGCCGTCGCCCCAGAAGTTGGTGGTGTTGACGATGAAGCGGTCCCAGGCGCCGGCGCCGCCGGTCTGCACGTGCAGCTTGCCGCTCGGGTTGTTGGTGCCGATGCCCACGCCGCCCGAGGCGATCAGCGCGATGTGGTCGTCGGCGTCGTTGGCGATGCCGATCTCCAGCGTGCAGGCTTCGCCGCTGCGCGCGTAGTTGCGGATCCAGGCGGTGTCGCCGCCGCCGCCGGCGGCATCCGACGGGAAGCGGATGCCGGCATCGGCGCCGCTGCCGAAGTTGGGCATGATCGCGCCGCCGCGCACCTCGAGCTTGGCGCGCGGGTTGTCGCAGCCCATGCCGACGTTGCCGGCACCGTCGAGCACCAGGTCGGTGTAGATCCAGGGCTCGCGGATGAAGTACATCTTGCTGGCGTTGACATGGATCGCCCAGTCGCCGTGATCGGTGTCGATGAAGTCGATCTGCGGCGCATTGCCCTTGAGCACCAGCGCGCCGCCGTTGTTCAGCGCCGACCGGGGGTCCTTGAAGCTGTTGAAGTCGGCGACGACGCGGGTCACGCCGGTCACGTCGAGCCGCACGTCGGGCGTCACGGTGCCGACACCGAGGTTGCCGGTGGCCTGGTCGATGAACAGCCGCGGCACGCCGGCGCCGTCGCTGATGCCCAGGCCGTTGCGGCCGGTGGCCGGGTTGCGCGGGTCGGCGCGCGGGCTCAGCGCGACGGTCCAGGCGGGCTGCGCATCGTTGAAGTTGCGGTAGAAGTTCAGCAGCTTCTTCTGGCTGGTGTCGTCGCCGTCGGCCTGGACGCTGAGCGGCTCGCCCGGCTGCTTGGCGATGCCGTCGTCGCGCTGGTTCAGCGCCGCGCCGATCAGGTCCTCGAAGTTGCTGGCCGTGGGCACCGCGTTCTTCGCGAAATAGCCCTTCAGCGTGTCGCGGCCGGTCTTGTCGATCTTCATGGTGGGTACTCCTCAGTCGAAACTCTCGTCATGCCACGGCAAAGTCGAGCTCGATGCGCATGTTGCCGATGCCGCCGAAGCCCTGGACCCGGTAGTCGGTCAGGGCGATGACGTCGAACTCATGGTTGGTGGCGGCCACCAGCACCGCGTCCGGCCGCTGGGTGCCGGCGGCATAGCCGGGACCCTCGGGCACCAGCGTGGGCCGGCCGTCCTCGATCGTGAACATCCGCAGGCCGGCGACGTAGTCCACGTAATCGCGCTGCTCGATGAAGTCGATGATGCTGTTGGCGTGGATGCTGCCGCCGATCACCAGGTCGGCGCCTTCGTCGTAGGCCCAGGGCGACAGGAAGCGGTTCAGCTCGTCGTTCAGCCGCACGCGGCAGTAGCCTTCGTCGCTCCCCGGCATGAAGCGCACGCCGCAGCGCACCTTCAGCGCGACGAAATAGGGGTTCTTGACCCGCACCTGCGCGAAGGCCGGCGTCTTGTCGGCCAGAAAGGCCTCGATCGCGCGGATCAGGTCGGCGCTGGCCTTGGGCGCGAACGGGTCGAACGGAAAGCGGTTGGCGATGTCGGGCACGACGACCAGGTCGACCCGGCCGGGCTCGTCGCCCAGGCTGTCGCTGCGGATGCACTTGACCTTGTAGAGCTGCGGGAACTGCTCGAGCACCAGGTGCTCGTAGTCCCAGCATGTCAGTGCGCGCTGGCGGTGGCGCAATCGCTCGCTGACCCGGGTGTTGAAGTCGGCCACCTGCTCCGCCGAACGGCCGCCGAAGCTGCTGTAGGGCTGCTGCAGCCTGGCCAGCCCGGCCACCGGCTCGAGCGGGCCGCTGACCTGGCCCGCCGGCAGCGGCTCGGACAGGTCGTCGGTGGTGTCGGTGCCGTCGCGTGCCGCCAGCACCGCGTGGGGGTGCAAGGCGACCAGGTCGCACACGCCCGCGATCGCGCGGTGGCGGCTCAGCCGAAGCCAGCAGCGCGCGCCGGCGGTGCCGGGCCGATCCGCGCCGGGCATCAGCGTGCTGGGTTCGACCGCCGGCAGCTGCAGCTCGACGATGCCGGCATGCAGCAGGTCCCGGGTGCCGTCGGCGAGCAGGCTGCCGGCGAGCGGGCCGTCCTGCAGCGACAGCCAGCGGTTGCCGCTGAGCACGCTCCAGCGCACCGGTTCGGCTGCGGCATCGGGGTCGGCGCTGCCCTCGGCCACCTGGATCAGCAGGTTCAGCCGCTGCGGCGGCCGCACCCGGTCCAGCCCGATGTAGAGCTCGCCTTCGTCCTCGTACAGCGGCAGCAGCGGCACGCCGACACCGGGCACCCAGCCGGCGGGCGGCTCGCCCGGGCGGGCCGGTGCCGGCAGCAGCGCCTCGTGGCCGAACGGGTGCAGGTGATGCAGCACGCCGCCGTTGCGACCCGGCGCCGCCGCCACCGCGGCCTGCTCGGACGACGCGCTGTAGTCGACCACCAGGCTCTTGAGCTTGGGCGTGTACGGCGGGTTGACCAGGTAGGCATCGGCCTTGGGCTTCTCGCCGGCGGCCACCGCCGCGGCCATCTCCATCGACTTGCGCAGCGCGCGCGCCGGATAGGCGGCGTGCTGCAGGTCGCCGGCCAGTTCCCAGACCCAGCAGCGGCGCCATACGCCGACGTCGTCGGAGGCCGCCGTCCCGGTCATCAGCCGGCCCGCATCGGGCTGCAGCGCCGGGCGCAGCGTCACCGGGCCCGGCGTGTCGGCCCCGTCGAACAGCCGCAGCGGCGCCGCCGCGGCCGAGAAGCCGAGGCCGTCGCGCAGGCCGATGCGCAGCGTGAAGCTGTCGGACTTCGGCGCCCCGTCGTAGTTGCGGTAGTGGTCGGCCAGCGATGCCGGCCCGCCCATGAACACGCCGCGGAAGGCGATCGCGTCCAGCGCCTTGCCGACCAGCTCGGCATGCCCGATCGACAGCCGCGCGCCGCTGGCCGGTGTCAGCCCGAACGGCTCGAAGGGCTTCTTCGGGTCGAGCGTGCCACCGTCGTTGCGCAGCACCAGGCTGGCCAGGCCGCTGACGCTGACCGTCAGCCGCCAGCGCTGCAGGCGCAGTCGCACCAGCGTCTGGTAGGCGGTGTGGTGGCGGTCGTAGCCCTCGTCCCAGACCGGGCGCAGCAGCAGGCGCAGCATCGGCTGCGCCGCGACGATGCCGTGCAGCACGGCGCTGGGTGCGACGATGGCCGGCTGCTGCTCGCCCAGCGACAGTCGCAGCACCAGCGCGCGCAGCCCCGAGGTGTCGACACCGGCCACGGCCGGATAGCCGCCCAGCGCGGGCTGGACCCAGGCCAGTTGAACCGAGGCGGGCTCGACCCAGCCTTCGGCGCCGCTGAGCTGCACGTGGAACGGATTGAAGCCGGCCACCAGACCGGTGCCGTCGGGCGGCGACAACAACCGGCGCAGCGTGTCGGCGTCGAATGTCGACGCGTCGCCGTCCAGCCCCAGCACCAGCTCGATGCCGCGCTGGCCCTCGGCCAGCGACAGCAGCGGCGACACCACTGCCCAGCCCAGAGCCTCGGGCGGCGGGAGGTCGCGCAGCGTGGCTGCGGCCAGGCTGCCGAAGGGCTGCCAGCGCGGCGCCGGCGCGTCGTCGGCCTGGCCCGGCACGCGCACCGCGGTGGCGTCGGCCGCCGGGTAGAGGTGGTGCCAGGCCACCCGCTCGGCCGGGCCGGGCACGAAGCCTTCGCGGTTGCGCTGGGCGACCTCGAGCACCGCGGCGGCGCGTTGCCAGTCCGCGCCGAGCGCCGACGCGACGGTGGCGGCGGGCGGCGGCGCGGCGGCGATGGCCGGCGTCGGAACCCGCAGGCCGGCCGGCCCCGGCGGCACGCCGGCGGCCAGGCCCGGCAAGGCCCGCGGCGCGGCGGGCACGGCACTTGCCGCCAGTGCCGCCAGCGCGGCCAGGTCCAGCGCGCCAACGCCCAGGTCGCCGAGGCGGCGCAGGCCGGCATCGAGCGCCAGCCGCTCGCCCAGCGCGATGGCGACCATGTCGGCCACCGCCCGCGCCGCGTCGCCGGCGGCCAGCGCAGCCGCCGCGGCACGCTGCAGCGTCTCGCGCCGGCGGCGGAACTGCAGCGCCTCGTGCGCTGCTGCGCAGAGTTCGTAGACGCGCGCCCAACTGGCCTCGGCGGCGGCGGCAGTGTCGGCGGCCTGGGTCGGCGGCAGCGGCAGGCTTCGCTGCACCACGCCCATGATGAAGTGGAAGGCTTCGGCCGACATGCAGAAGTACTGCTCGATCGCCTCGAACGCCTGGTGCAGCCCGGCCAGCGTGCCGGGCACCGGCCAGTCCAGCCGCTCGTAGGCAGCAGCCAGCAGCGCATCGATGTTGCGCTGGGCGCGCTGCTCGGGCGTCATCTGCCGCGCCGGGTCGCGGCGCCGCCCGCCGGCCTCGACCAGCGCGGCGATCTCGGCCCATTGCCCGTCGATGCGCAGCTTGACCTGCATCATCGCCTTGAACGAGGCCAGCGACATGCGCAGCGTGCCGCGCACGAAGTCCTGCACCTCGGTCTCGTGGTCGAGCAGGCTGTAGACGTCTTCGACGCTCTCGACCTGCGGCAGCCGGTTGTAGAGCACCGCGTAGTCGGCAGCGCTCAGGCCTAGCGCGGCGCGCAGGTTGGCGTGGAAGTCGTCGGCCGCCGCGCCCGGCAGCACGAAGGCCGGGTCGCGCTGGCGGCCGGCCTCGGTCAGCAGCTCGTTGATGCGCCGCCAGTCGGCGGCATCGCCGTCGAGCCGCTCGCGCCGCAGTGCCATCAGGCGGCGGAAGTCGTCGAACAGCGGCAGGCCCAGCCCCTGTTCGACGAAGGCCACGACGCGATCGGCCTGCTGCAGCGTCTCGAAGTCGACCTCTGCCGCCGGCGGCGGCGGCAGCACGCCGGGCAGCACCGGCACCGGCAGCGCATCGCCCGGCAGCGGGCTGCCCAGCACGATGCGCCACATCGCCATGAAGGCCTGCGCCCGCGTGCCGCCCTGCAGGTACTGGCGGCTGGCCTCGCGGATGCTGGTGGTGCGGATGTCCACCCGCAGCGAGCGCAGCTCGGCCACCCGCGCCGGGCTGGCGACGACGTCGGCGAGCGTGCGGAACAGGCGCTCGCGGCCGGCGCCGTCCTTGCCGGCGCGCAGTGCGGTGCCGGCCGGCAGGCCCAGGCGGTCGACACCGGCCTCGGGCACCAGCAGCACATGCAGCCGGTCGGCGACCGCCGGCCGGCCGACCATGCGCAGCACGTCGCGGTAGAAGAAGGCCAGGTGCCGGCCGGTCAGCGTGTTGAGCTGGTCGCGCGCCAGCCCGAGCAGGTCGAGGAAGGCCAGCAGCAGTGCGAAATGCGGCCGCGCGAACGGTGCCGAGCGCGCCGGGCCGAAGCGCTCCGGCGCGCGCAGGTAATCGGCCGCCAGCACCAGCGCGTCGGCATCGGGAAACAGCGCCTGCCAGTCGCCCTGGTCGGTGCCCAGGTCGTCGACATAGCGCAGCTGGCCCGCATAGGCCCGGGCGAACGCCAGCAGGTCGGCCGCCGTGCGGTCGTCGAGCGGCGCGAACGACGGATCGAGCTCGGGCCGGCGGCGCGCGGCCTGGCTGGTTCCGTCGGGCGAGGAGGCGGCCATGGCGTGGTGGTCGGGTCGGCAGGCGCAACCCTCAGGTCGCGCTGACCTTGGTGTTGGTGGTGACGAACTGGCCCTGCCCGCTGTACTGCGGCGAGCCGTCGGGCACCGGGCCGGTCGGCGTGGGCTGCTGGGCCGGGCTCTGCACTTCGAACTTGGCGGTGAACATCGCCCCCTTCAGCAGCACCGGCTTGCCGCCGGTCTTGGTCTTGGTCGCCTTCTGGTTGCCGGCCAGCGCGGCGATCTTCAGCGTGCCGGTGCCGGGAATCGGGTGCGACGGCGTCATGTAGGCGCAACCCGGCACCGACACCTTGGACTCGTCGCCGTCGACACAGATCGCCTTGCCGTTGACCGTCGCCGGGCCGCTGCCGGCGAGCTTGCCCGGCTGCACGACGACGACGGCCGGGCTGAAGGCCGGCAGGAAGACCGCCTGGTCGCCGTCGATCAGCACGAAGTCGCTCACTGGACTGCCCTCCGGTCACTGCGTGACCACCTCCATACCTCGAGGTCAGGAGGAACGCGCTCCCTGCGGAGCGGCCGTGCGGGAGCGCTCATCCCGCCTCCTGCCCCGCGCCGCCCGGCGGCTGCGCCGCCTCGCGCAGGTAGAACGGGTAGACCATGTTGAAGCGCGAGTTGGTGGCGCGCACCGTGTAGTCGATCGCGATCATCAGCACGCCCTCGGCGGCCAGGTGTTCGGACACCTCGACGCCCTGCAGCGTGATGCGCGGCTCGTGGTGCAGGATCGCGTCGCTGATCAGGTCGCGCACCTGGCCGATCAGGCCCTGGCTGATCTCGCCGAACAGGAAGTCGCTGAGCGCGCAGCCGAAGTCGTCCTGCATCACCCGCTCGCCGCGGCGGGTGGCCAGCAGGATGGCCAGGCTCTGCTCGATGTCCTCGTTGCCGGAGACCATCGCGACCTCGGCGCCGCCCGGCCCGAAGCGCGGCGGGAAGGCCCAGCCGATGCCGAGGAAGTCGGGCGCGGCAGCCATCGCCGAGGCTCAGCCCTGGGCCGGCAGCGCCGAGGCGCCCCCGGGGCCCCCCTGCGCCGCCTGCAGTTGCTCGGCGGCCTGGGCCTGGATCTTGCCGACCAGGGCGAACACCCGGGCAAACGGCAGGTTGCCGATGCCCTCGAGGATCAGATTGAGTTCGTCGATGCTGAGGCGGAGCTGGATGTCCTGCATGGGTGCGCCCTGGACGGGCCCTGGGTTCGGGATCGTGTGGTTGCCGTGGGGGGCTCGGATCGGCGGCATCGTGAGCGGGCTATTTCAGGTCGACCTTGCTGCCCTTGACCTCGACGTTGCCCGAGGCATCGACCTTGAAGTCCTTGGCCGAGACGATGGCGACGCCGTCCTTGTTCATCGTCAACTTGTTGCCGTGCTTGTCGCTCAGCTCGATCACCTCCTGGTCGTCGTCGAGCAGCACCTTGGCGCCGCCGGGCGTCTGCAGGTACAACTGCGGCTTGTCGGCGTCGACGAAGGCGAGCGTCAGCGCCTTCTTCGTGACCAGGCCGCGCTTGGTGTTGTCGGCGCTGTCGTCGACGATGTCGGCAGGCGGCTTGTTCGTGCTGCCGTACATCGCGCCCAGCACCACCGGTTGCCGCGGGTCCTGGTTGAAGAAGCCCAGCACCACCTCGTCGCCGGGCTCGGGCCAGAAATACCAGCCGCGATCCTTGCCCGCATCGGGCATCGCCATGCGGGCCCAGTAGCCCGGCGCGTTGCTGCCCAGCGCCGGCAGCTTGACCTTGATGCGGCATTCCTTGTCCGGGTCCTCGTGCACCGCCTCGACGATGCCGATCTGCAGGCCGCTGACGGCCGGCCACAGGCCGGCGGCCGCCGGCGCGGTGATGTCGGGCCGCGACCGGTGCGGCCGCGGCGACAGGCCGAACTGCAGGTCGGTGACCCAGCCATCGCCGTCGATGCGGTGGCACAGGCCGCTGACCAGGGCCTTGCCGGCGAAGGCCTTGGGCACGCCCTTGAGCTCGACGGCCTGCAGCAGGGCTGCCTTGCCGTCGCCGGGCAGGCGCAAGCGCCCGCGCACCATGGCCAGTGCCCCGCGCTGGGCCTCGCTGTCGGCCCAGGCCTTGGCCTCGTCGGGCTGCAGGTTCACCGGATGCACCAGCACCGCATCGCGGTAGCCCAGGGCCTGCGCGAGCTTCTTGGCGGTGGCGCTGCCCTGGCCGGGCGCGGGTGCGCTCGCGCCGGTGGCTTCGGCCGCAGCCTGCTTCTTGACGTCCCAGCTGAGCGCCTTGAAGCCGACGTCCTGGCCCATCGCGTCGGTCTCGAACTCGAGGTCGTAGACCTCCGAAATGCCGTAATCCACGCTGATCGCCGCCGCACCGCTGGCCTTGGGCTTGGCGACCCGGACCGTGCCGTCGGTGACCGCCACCACCATCGCATTGGCCTCGGCACGGCCGACCAGCAGGTCCCAGTCGGTGCAGTCGTACTGCACGACGGTCGCATGCTGCAGCGTCGTCGCTTCCACGTCGGCCTTCAGGCCGGCATCGGACACCAGCTGCTTGATCAGGTCGCTGTCCTTCATCTTCTCGAGCACCTGGCTGCGCCGCGGCTGGGTCAGCTTGATCGACTTGTCGCGCAGTTCCACCCGCAACAGCGTGCCCTGGGCGTTCGATTCGAACGCATGGCGCACGACCAGGCCCTTGAACAGCAGCTGGTCGGTCTGCGAGGTGTCGCCCTCGTAGCGCGCCTTGATCTGGATCTCCTTGCCTGGATCGAACTTGCCGCTGTCGCTGACCGGATAGCTGCGCTCGGCGATGTCGCCGTCGAGATAGACCAGCAGCGCGCTGGGCTGCCGGTTGAGCTCGCGCCGGACGTCCACCGACAGCAACTGGTAGGTCGCATCGATCGCCTGGCCGTCGCTGCTCACGGTGACGGTGACCACGCTCATGACGGGGCGCCGCCGTCCAGCGGCGGGAACACGATGCGCTGGCCCGGCTCGAGCCTGCGGAAGTCGTCGAGCGCGTTGTGCTGCGCCACCCGCAGGTAGTGGCGCGAGCTGCCATAGATCGCCTGGCACAGCAGGGGCAGCGTGTCGCCGGCCTTGGCGATGCGCACATGGGTCAGGTCGGGCGAGCTCTTGGCCGCCGCCAGCGCGCCGGTGGTGCTGGCGACGTCCTCGACGAAGGCGACGTCGAGCTCGGCGCGCAGCGGATCGCCGGCCTCGTCGAACACCGTGTAGGTGATGTCGAGCTTGTGCAGCCGGCCGGGGAAGCTGAAGTCGCCCCAGCGCACCACCAGGAAGTTCGGCTGGTGGATGTCGCCGTTCATGCGCAGGCACAGCTTCTCGAAGGTCTGGATGTCCTTCTTGACGCTGGGCGGGTCGATCAGGCGCTCGAGGCCGATCTTGTTGACTCCCGTGCCGTCGAAGACCAGCTTCAGCGACAGGTCGCCCGGCGCGGTGTAGGCATAGCGCGACGGCCAGCCCTGCATCGTCACGCCCTTGCGCCGCTCGGTGTAGGCCACCGCATGGCTGCGCTTGTAGGTGGTGGGATTGAACATCACCTCCATGCGCGGCGGGTCGGCCGGGCGCTTGCGCTTGACGTCGAGGAAGGCCTCGATGCGCAGCTTCTCGAGCTTGAACAGGTTCAGCAGGGACACATCAGGCCTCCCGCCGGGCCGCCCCAAGGGAGGCCTGCGCCCCCGCGGGGGGCCGCGAACGAAGTGAGCGTGGGGGCGCCATGTCAGCGTTCCTTCTCGCGCGCCAGCACGCGCAGCACCTGGCGCACGCATTCCTGCACGATCGCCTCGACATCCAGCGGCGCGGCGGCGCGGCCCTCGGCATCGCCGCCTTCGTCCGCGCCGCGCGGGCCCGCATCGCCGGTGGAGGCGATGGTCGCGCGGATCACCAGTTCCCGGATCTCGATCGGCATGGCGGCGTGGGCCGTGCAGGAATCGGCGGGCCGGCCATCACACCCGCAGCACCTGCATGCGGGCGTAGGCCAGTTCCATCGTGTCGATCACCAGTCCGGGCGTCGTGGCATCGAGGTCCGAGGTCGACCACTTCACCGGCCAGGCCTTCATGAACAGCCAGGCGGCCATCGGCAGGCCGTCCTCGGACAGCAGCGTGACCAGCACGTTGGAGGTGACGAACTTGAAGGTGCTGAGCGAGGCGTTGAACTCGATGTTCAGCGGCGAGCCGACCACCATGCCTCGCTCGAGCACCAGGTTGCCGTGGCTCACGCTCCTGGGCAGCTGCTGGGTGTAGAGGTTCTGCCCGCCCTCGGCCAGCGCCTCGGTCTCGACCGTCATCGACAGCCCCGACACCTTCGAGAAGCGAAGGTCCAGCGGGTTGGGGACCACCCCGCCGGCCATGAACAGCACCGCGAAGCGCATGCCGATGATCGGAGTGGCCATCTCAGTACCGCCCGGCCGTTCCGAAGATACCGAACGCCCCGTCGGGGGGCAGCGATCGCAGCGAGCGTGCGGGCATCATTTCAATGGGTCTCGATGGTTATGCCCGAGGCCATCAGCGTCAGGCTCTCGACCGCGGCATCGCCGGCCGAGGCCTGCAGCGCGGGCGACTCGAGCTTGGTCGGCACCGCCTTCTGCACGCGCCAGGTGACCACCGGGTCGCCCGACTCGTCGCACAGGCTCACGCTGATCGGCCGCTTGTCGCCGGACTCGAGCCATTCGCGCAGCTGCGGCAGGCCCTTGACGACGCCGCGCTTGAGCGTCAGCGGCACGTACTTGTCGAGCCGGAATCGGACGATCTCCTCGCCCTCCGTGAAGCTCAGGCCGTGGCGGTAGGTCAGCGTCTCGAACTCGCGCGCCAGGCCCGACACCTCGGCAAAGCCCATCGCCACGTCGCTGACGGTGACGCGGAAGTTGTAGGCCGCCAGCGGGTAGCCGGCGACCTGGTCCGCGATGCTGTGGGCCATCGCCAATCCTCAGTCGGAACAAGGGGGACAGCCGTGCCGAGGTGTTCACGCCTCCTCGATGATGATGTTGTCGGCCGTCAGCTGCATCGACTCGACCGCCACGTCGTTCGAACTGGCGGTGAACGCCGGCGCGTCGAGCTGGGTCGGGAAGGCGTTGAGCACCTTCCAGCTGACCACTGCCGCGCCGTTCTCGTCGCACAGCCGGATCATGATGTCCTTCTTGACCACCCGGTTCAGCGCGATGGTGTTGATCCAGTTGTACAGCGTGGCCACGCTGACGCCGGTGACCACACCCTTCTTCATCGTCAGCGTGGTGACCTTGGGCTTGCCCGGCATGTACAGGATGCGCGGGCCAGGGCCCTTCAGCGCGCTTTCGGTGTAGGTGATGGTCTCGTAGGCGATGTTGAGCCCGGAGACCTCCGAGAAGCCGACCGTCGTGCCGTCGATCTCGACGCGGAAGTTGTAGACCGGCAGCGGGTACTCGGTTTTGATCTGTTCCTTGGTCAGTGCCATGATGGTGTGCGCCTCGCAGTGACGTTGTCAGGGGATGCCGACGGGCCCGGGGACTCGGTGAGCCCGGTGGGCGGCGTCATTCGGTCTGCAGCTTGTGCGAGAAGCGCAGGATGATGAACTCGGCCGGCCGCACCGCGGCGACCCCGATCTCGACCACCATGCGGCCCTCGAGCACGTCCTGCGGCGTCATCGTCGTACCCAGGCCGACACGCACGAAGTACGCCGCCTCGGGCTTGGCGCCGGCCAGCGCGCCGCGTTCCCACAGCCCGTAGAGGTAGCTCTCGATCATCGCCTTCACCTTCAGCCAGGTGGTGGCGTCGTTGGGCTCGAAGATCGCGAACGCGGTGGCCTTGCGGGTCGACTCCTCGATCGTGATGAACAGCCGGCGCACCGAGACGTAGCGCCACTCGTTGTCGTTGCCGGCCAGCGTGCGCGCGCCCCACACCAGCGTGCCCTTGCCGGTGAAGGCGCGGATCGCGTTGATCGACTTGCCGGCGGTCGGATCGACGTTGAGGTTGTCCTGCTCGGCGTCGGTGATCTTGGCCACCGGGCCCAGCACCGCCATCACGCCGACGTTGCCCGGCGCCTTCCACACGCCCTGCTCGCGGTCGACGCGGGCGTAGATGCCGGCGATCGCGGCACTGGGCGGCAGCACGACGAGCTGCGCATCGAGCGCGGCGCGGGCGGCGCTGTACAGCGCCGTCTCGGTCTTGGCGATCGTTGCCAGCGTGTCGCCCGGCGGCGTCGGCAGCGGCACCGCGGTGCGCGCGACGTCGGCAGCGGCGACGGCGCCGGTGCCGTCACCGCCGCGAACGACATTGAAGCCCAGGGGATTGTTGTTCGCCGCCTTGAAGGCGGTCCAGGCCGTGACGATGTCGTTGCCGGTCTTGCCGTTGACGTCGGCGATCGCCAGCGCCCCGGCGGCCACGGTGAAGCTCGCCGCCTTCGCCTTGTCGCCGAAGCTCATCGTCACGCCAGGGTTGCTGCCCGCCACGCCGGTGTAGCTGACGACGATGCCGTTGGGAGCGCCGAAGCTGAGGTTGCCGGTGACGTTGACCACCGCAGCGGCGCCGGCACGGACGACGCTGATGTCCTCGTCGCGGTAGGCCGGGTTGATCGAGGTCAGCAGGTAGGGGTGGTAGGCGGCACCGTAGGCCAGGTTGGCCGACAGGTTGCTGTCGTTGCGCAGCGCCACCGGATCGCCGTTGTGCACATCGATGATCGTGAAGCGGTCACCCAGGCTCTTGCACTGCGCCAGCGCCTGGCCGCAGACCTCGTAGTAGGCCTGCGGCGTCAGCAGCGCGGCGGCGTCGGTCAGCACCAGCAGCGTGGGCTCGTCCTCCTTCTCCAGCGCGGCCAGGCCGGCGGCAAAGCGCGTCTTGCTGGGGCTGTTGCGGTAGTTGCCCACCGAGACGATGTAGGCCGGGCCGCCGCCGTTCTTGAAGTAGTGGCTGATCGCGTTGTACAGCGAGAAGGCGCTGGCCGGCGGCACCGCCTCGATCGTCGGCGCGGTGGCCGGCGCCGTGGCCTGCGTGACCTTGAACTTCGCCGGCTGCGGCCCGCCGAAGGCGGTCCGGTACTCGAGCAGCGTGCTCACCCGCACGACCTTGGGCTCGGCGGTGTCGGCCGGTCCGAGTTCGGTGTAGCCGACGAAGGCCGGCACCGCGGTGGCCACCTCGGCCACGGAGGGTGGCAAGGTCGAGATCTCTTCGACGTAGACACCGGGGGTCTTGTACACGGGCATGGCGCTCACTCCGTTCGTGGCTGCAAGGTGTTGCGAAGCTCAGGCGCGCTGCGAGGTGCGCACCACCGTCTGGCCGATCTGCGGCACCGCCGCACCCTCGGCATCCCTGAACACCACCATCCGCACCCGGAAGAGCACCGACGGTTGGTAGCTGATGCGCAAGGCGCTCCAGATCTCGTTCTGCTCGGCCAGCGGCATCGTCACCAGTTCGAGCACCAGCTTGTCGATCGACGCCGGCAGGCCGGGCGTGCCGGCCTGGTCGAGCGCGCGGTTCATCAGCAGGAAGCGGATCACCAGCGACAGCTGGTTCAGCCCCTCCTCGTAGACCTTGAAACGGGCGACGAACAGCACGTACAGGTTCAGCCGGATCTCCGGCTGCAGCTTGCGCAGGCTGGCCTCACCCGGCGTGCGCAGGTAGGGGTCGGCCGAGCGCTGGCTGGTCTCCTGCTCGATGTTGAGCAGCAGCACGGTGATGGCGTTGAGCCGGAACTCGATCGGGTCGGACTTCTCGCCGTCGATCAGCTGTACCCGCGCCTCGGCGGAGTCGGGACCGGCGTCCGGCAGGCTGGCGCTCAGGTGGGCATTGAGCCGATCGCGCAGCAGGCACAGGACGTCACCGATCATGAATGCATGGCCTCGTTCCCCAAGCCCTCGCCGCCGCGGCGAGGAACCCGAATCGCGATCATTGTGAGCGGGCCGGCCGACCTTGCACCACCCCCTAACTTGCACCGTCGCGCGTCGACGCGCGACGTCGTGAACGCGGCGCTGCGTGTCCGGCCGGCCGGCTCTCGCGCCGCCCGCCGGCCGGTGCGGCAGCGCCGGCTTAGGGTGATGTCCCGAGCGGCCGGCGCGTTGATTCAGGCTATATTGCGCCCCGCCATCGCACAAGACAGATGACGGCCTTCGGCTCATGACGCCGTTGCACGCTGAGCCGTCACAGCGACCCGGCGAGATGCCGTCGGGCCGACTGGAGGTTACGAGAGTGGATTACGCGTCGCAGCAACGGAACCCGGGCAGACACCCGGTAGGCCTGATCGTCGTCGTGGTGTTGCACATCCTGCTGGGTTGGGCACTGGTCAACGGGCTCGGGCGCAAGATCGTCGAGGTGATCAAGGCGCCGATCGAGACCAAGATCATCGACGAGGTCAAGCCGCCGCCACCGCCGCCGCCCGAGAACCTGCCGCCGCCGCCGAAGGTCGCGCTGCCACCGCCGTCGTTCGTGCCGCCGCCGGAAGTGCAGATCGCGCAGCCGCAGCAGGCGCCGTCGATCACCGTCACCCGCGAGGCGCCGCCGCCGGCGCCGGTGACGCTCGCGCCGGCACCGGCGCCCGGCCCCACCGCCCCGGCGGCCCCACCCGCGCCGAAGCCGCAGGCGGTCCCGGCGCGGATCGACGTCAGCACCTGCGAGAAGCCCGAGTACCCGGCCGCGGCATTGCGCGCCGACGCCACCGGCACGACCAAGATCCGCTTCACCGTCGACGCCGCCGGCGCGGTCTCCAAGGCCGAGGTCGAACGCTCGGCCGGCCTCTCGCGCGAACATCGTCTGCTCGACCGCACCGCGGTCGAAGCGCTCAGCAAGTGCCGCTTCAAGCCTGGCACCGACGAGCACGGCAAACCCGTCGGCGGCACCACGGTGGTCGACTACGTCTGGAAGACGGAGTAGGCCGCGGCCAGGGTTGCCTCCCTGACTGCCGCCGCCCCACCCTTTTGTTTGTTCAACGCCCCCTGGATGCGCCGCTGGCGCGACCACCGTTCCCTGGAGTCACCATGTCCCTGATCGAGATCGTGCGCGCGCCGCTGGCCGCCGCCTTGCTGGCGCTTGCCGCCTTCGTCACCAGCGCGCCGACGCCCGCGCTGGCCCAGGCCTCGGCCCCCGAGATCGCCACCGCGCCAGCGGTCACGGTGGCCAAGGAGGAGGTTTCCAACCCCTACGGCCTCGACGCCCTGTGGACGCAGGGCGACTTCGTCGCCCGCGGCACGCTGATCATCATGGTCATCATGTCGATGGCCTCCTGGTACGTGATCTTCACCAAGCTGTTCGAGCAGAGCAAGATGCTCAGGGCCGCCAGCAACGTCGGCGAAGGCTTCTGGAAGGCCGGCTCGATGAAGCAGGCCGCGGGCACGCTGCCCGAGGGCAGCGCCTTCCGCTACATCGCCGAGCAGGGCGTCAAGGCCGACGACCACCACGAAGGCACGCTGGTCGAGCAGATCGACCGCCACACCTGGATCACGATGAGCATCGAGCGCGCGGTGGGCAACATCAACAGCCGCCTGCAGGACGGCCTGGCGATCCTGGCCACCGTCGGCTCCACCGCCCCGTTCGTCGGCCTGTTCGGCACCGTCTGGGGCATCTACCACGCGCTGACCGCGATCGGCATCTCGGGCCAGGCCTCGATCGACAAGGTCGCCGGTCCGGTCGGCGAGGCGCTCATCATGACCGCCTT
>JAEUOY010000037.1 GCA_016790515.1 Burkholderiaceae bacterium
CGGTGCCGGGACGAGGGCGCCGGGTGACCGGACGACGTAGGTAAAGGAGGAGCCGGCCGCAGGCCGGCGGGGGACACGGAGTCGGCCGGTCACCCGGTGGCCTCGGCCTCGCCCACACGGCGAGTCAGCTTCGATGAGTGCAGCGAAAGCCGCCTGTCGCAATACCCGCAACGAGCCGGCAACTGTCCTCGACCCACGCACCGTGCGGCGATGGTCCCGGGCGTGACTGCCATGGGTCGCGCGCTGACGCCATAGTGGCTGGTTCCAACCCATCGAGGGACTCTCCATGGCCATGAAGATCAACAAGCCGGCGATCGACCTGGGCATCGTCACCACCAATGGCGAGGCGATGCTCGCCTTCTACCGCGACCTGCTGGGCCTGGACTACAAGGGCCAGATGCCGATGCCCGGCGGCGCCGGCACGATGCACCGCATGATGTGCGGCGACAGCCTGATCAAGCTGGTGGTGATGCCGTCCCTGCCCGCCGCTGCGGCGCCCGGCGGCATCCAGGGCGCGTCGGGCTACCGCTACTGGACGATCACCGTCGGCAACCTGAGCGAGATGGTCGAGGCCTGCACCCGGGCCGGTGTCCAGGTGGTGTGGAAGGAGCGCGAGATCCGCCCCGGCGTGCGCATCGCGATGGTCGCCGACCCGGACGGCAACTGGGTCGAGTTCCTGCAGATCGGCTGAATCCCCGCGAGGCGTCGTGCTGCAGCGCCGCGGCCGCGCCCGCCGCGGCCGTGGTCTTGACCGACGGGTGCCGAGCCACCAGACTCGCTCGTGCGGCGGCGGCCAGGTCAGGCCTCGCGGCCCGGGCGGAGCTCGACCATGACCATCATCGCCTACCAGTCGTTCAACGCAAACTCGAGCTCCAGCCATGGCCTGGCTGCGACCAGCTTGCAGCGTTTCACGCGCGACACCAACCGGCGCGTCACGCAGGAGGGCCACGAGGCGCTGGTTCTGCCGACGCTGCCGACCGAAGGCGGCATCACCGCGCCGGTCTACGGGCCGGCCCACCTGAGGCCGATCGAGACCCTGGGCCCGCTGCAGCCGGTCAACGTCTTCGGGGCGCAGATTGCCCTGTTGTGGCAGAACTTCTACCGCGCCTTCGGCGACATGCCCGACATCCTGGTCTGCGGCGAGATCGACATGTCGCACCCGGATTTCACCGGCCTGGTGATCGACGAGAACGTGAAGATCGAGAACTTCGCCTCGACCAAGGCCTGCCAGTCGTTCACCGCGATCAGCCAGTCGCCGCTGGGCTCGAAGGCCCTGATGAACGGCGAAGGCTTCGTGGTCTACCTGATCGCCGGCATGGTCGTCGTCTTCGTCCATGTTCCCAACCGCATCGCCAGAGACTTCGATGCGACGCGGTCGTTCTACTGGGACATCGCCCAGGCGATCAAGAGCCATGGCGCCATCATTCACCTGGTCATCGGCGACACCAACCAGAGCAGCTTCGATTTCACCGCCCAGGCGCTCAATGCGGCGTTCGAGACCAGCACCTACAAGAACGCCTCGGACTCGGCGCAGGTATCGAAGATCGACAACTACAACGTCGTCGAGCGAGGAACCAACAGCAGCGGCAACAAGATGTACGACGTCTGCGTCTTCCGGACCGACCTGGTCCGGCTGAAGAAGGGCCCGGTGTACCTGTCGCAGTCATCGGGAGCCGTGACGGTCACCGACCACTGCGGTCTCGGCGTGCAGGTCGAGCGCAAGTAGGCCGCTTGCAGGCGCGGCCCAGGCCGCCCGGCCGACCCGCCGTGCGTGGTGTCGTCCCGGCGCCGGCGCGCAGCGGCGCCGCAGGCCCAAGGCCGACACGGCCGCTCAAGTCGGCCCGACGGCGGCCGAAGTTGGGGACGATGACCGTCGACGGTGCT
Source organism: Burkholderiaceae bacterium (assembly GCA_016790515.1). GTDB lineage: Bacteria > Pseudomonadota > Gammaproteobacteria > Burkholderiales > Burkholderiaceae_C > Pseudaquabacterium. Next base: position 1,885 of record JAEUOY010000037.1, read on the forward strand.
GCAGTTCGGCGCGCCGGCCGGTCGGGCGAGGACACCGCATCGTGCGAAGGACGCTGTTGGGACTTCTGGGCAGGCTCAGTGTCGGTCGCAAGCTGCTGCTGATCTTCCTGCTGGACATGACGGCGGTCGCCTTCATCAGCGGCATCCTGGTCAACGAGAAGTTCCTGGCCATCGACTTCGCGCACAAGGAGATCGCCGGCAACTTCTACATCGACGGTTTGCGCGAGGTCGTCCTGGCGCTGCACCGCGGCGACGACGGCGCCGCGCTGGCCGGCGCGGGCGAGCGGCTGCAGGCGCTGGAATCCCGGCATGGCGAGGGCCTGGCGTCGCTGGAGGTCAGCCAGGCCCTGGCGCAGCGTCTGGCGGCTCTGGCCGGCCTCGGCGGGGCCGAGCGGGACGCCGCACACCGGGCCGCCGTGGCGGCCAGCCGCGCGCTGCTGACGCGGGTGGGCAACCAGTCCAACCTGATCCTCGACCCCGACCTCGACAGCTATTACACGATGTCGATCGTGCTGCTGCGGCTACCCGCGCTGCTGGAGGTCATCGCCGACACCAGCGCCCACCTGCAGCGGCCGGATCGCGAAGCCCAGGCCGGCGAGGCCTGGCGCAGCCGCTTCCTGATCCTGGAGGGCCAGCTCGACGCGGCCGCCAACGGCCTGGCATCGGACTACCGCGAGGCCTTCGCCGCCTCCGGGCCGGCGCTGGCGCAACAGCTGGGCCCGTCGCGCGACGCGCTGCTGGCGGCGGTGGCCGACTACCGCAGCGTGGCGCGAAGCGCCGTCGAGGGCGCGGGCGCAGGCGCCCCTGGGCCGCTGGCGGCCGCCAACCAGGCCGCGCTGGCCAGGCTGGACGTCGCCTGGCATGCCGCCAGCGTCGCCCTCGACGGGCTGCTGCGCGAGCGCATCAGCGGCTTCTTCGTGCGCATGGCCTGGCACCTGGGCACGGCGATGGCGCTGCTCGCGCTGATCCTTTGCGCGGTGTACTTCGTCGCGCGGCAGATCGCGCTGCCGCTGCGCCGGCTGTCCGACGTCGCCGACACGGTGCGCCGCACCGGCGACCACACGCTGCGCGCCAGCTGGCACAGCCAGGACGAGATCGGCCGGCTCGTGCTGGGCTTCAACGAGATGCTCGGGCAGCTCGACCGCGAGCGCGCCGCACAGCAGGCGCTGGCCGCCGCCGCCAGCGCCGCCCAGGCGCAGCAGCAGCTGGTCGAGGCGATCCCGATCCCGCTGATGGTCACCGCGGTGCCGGGCCACCAGGTGCTGCATGCCAACGGCCCGGCGCAGCGCTGGCTCGGCGACAGCCGCGCCGATCCCTGGCGGCACGGCCTCGAGGCCCCGGTGCGGGCGCGCTTCTTCCAGCAGCTGGCCGACCGCGACCGCGTCGACGAGTTCGAGGTCCGCTGGCGCGGCCCCGGCGAGGCCGGCTGGGCGGTGCTGTCGGCGCGGCCGCTGGACTACCAGGGCCAGGCGGCGGTGCTGACCGCGTTCGCGCCGGTCAACCACCTGAAGCTGATGGAGCGCCGCCTGGAGCTGTGGGCCAAGGTGTTCGAGGCCTCCAGCGAGGGCATCGTCATCATCGACGCCGGCCGCCGCATCCTGACCGTCAACCGCGCGTTCTGCCGCATCACCCGCGCCCAGTTGCCCGATGTCGTCGGCGAGCCGCTGGCCTGCGTCGACCAGGGCCAGGGCAACGAGGCGCTGCTCGCGGCGATCTGGCCGGCCGTGGCCTCGCGCGGCAGCTGGCAGGGCGAGGTGCAGCTGCAGCGCCGCGACGGCAGCCGGCTGCCGGCCTGGATGATGGTCAGCGCGGCGCGCGAAGGCCCGTCGGGGCCGCAGGGGTCGCCGGGCGAGCTGGCCTACTACATCGTCACGCTGATCGACATCAGCGACCGCAAGCGCAACGAGGAGCGCATCAACTTCCTGGCCCAGCACGACGTGCTGACCGAGCTGCCCAACCGCGCGCTGTGCCTGGAGCGGCTGCGTGCCGCGCTGAAGCGTGCCGAGCGCACCGGCGACAAGGTCGCGGTGCTGTTCATCGACCTGGACCGCTTCAAGACCATCAACGACTCGCTGGGCCACCATGTCGGCGACGCGCTGCTGCGCTCGGTGGCGGCCCGGCTGGAAGGCGGCGTGCGCGCCGGCGACACCGTCAGCCGGCTCGGCGGCGACGAGTTCGTCGTCGTGCTCAACGGCGTGGTCGATGTCGACGAGATCTCGCGCATCGTCGAGCAGCGGCTGGTGCCGCGGGTGCGGCAGTCGCATGCGGTGGAGGGTGCCGAACTGCATGTCTCGTGCAGCGTCGGCATCGCCGTCTACCCGGACGATGCGCAGGACATCGACACCCTGATGCGCCATGCCGACGCGGCGATGTACCAGGCCAAGGCCGAGGGCCGCGACAGCGCGCACTTCTTCACCGAGGAGCTGAACGAGCGCGCCCAGCACCGGCTGCAGATCGAGTCGCTGCTGCGCCGCGCGGTGGAACGGGGCGAACTGGCGCTGCACTACCAGCCGCGTGTCGATGCACGCAGCGGCCGGGTGATCGGGGTCGAGGCCCTGCTGCGCTGGCACTGCGCCGAACTGGGGCCGGTGGCGCCGGGGCGCTTCATCCCGGTCGCCGAGGAGACCGGGCTGATCGTGCCGATCGGCGCCTGGGTGATCGACGAGGCCTGCCGACAGTTCGCCGCCTGGCAGCGCGCCGGCGTGCCGGTACAGCAGGTCGCGATCAACGTCTCGGCGGTGCAGCTGCAGGACGGACAGGTGGTGGCGGTGCTGCAGCAGGCGCTGCAGCGCCACGGCTGCCCGCCCGGCGCGATCGAGGTCGAGCTGACCGAGACAACGCTGATGGGCAACGCCGAGCACACGCTGACCCAGCTGCACGCGATCAAGCGTCTGGGCGTGGCGCTGGCGGTGGACGACTTCGGCACCGGCTATTCGAGCCTCGCCTACCTGAACCGCTTTCCGATCGACCGCCTGAAGATCGACCGCTCGTTCGTCAGCGACATGCTCGACGACCCGACCGACCTGGCGATCACCCGCGCGATCATCGGCCTGGGACACACGCTGAGGCTCAAGGTGGTGGCCGAGGGCGTCGAGCATGAGCGCGAGGCCCGGGTGCTGCGCCAGGCCGGGTGCGACGAGCTTCAGGGCTACCTGTACGGGCGGCCGATGGCGGCCGACGCGCTGGCCGCCCAGCTGGTCGCGCCGCCGGCGGCGACGCCGACGGTGGCCGAGCCGCTCGGCGCCTGAGACGCTCAGTCCGGGTCGGGCCGTGAGGGTTCGGCCTCGTGGCCCGACAGCTCGGCGCCGGCGTCGGCGGCCAGCGCCCGGTACCAGAGCAGCGAGGCCAGCGAGATCAGCCCGATCGCGACGAAGGCGCGCTGGAAGTCCGGCGCCAGCAGCTCGGGCCGGGCCTCGATCCGGCGCGAGCCGTCCAGCAGCATCGCCGCCACCGCGACGCCGGCGGCCAGCGACAGCTGCTGCACCACGCCGACCAGCGCGGTGGCGCCGCTCAGCCGTTCGCCTTCCACGTCGGCATAGCCCAGCGTGTTCAGGCTGGTGAACTGCAGCGAGCGGAAGAAGCCGCCGACCAGCAGCACCGAGACGATCAGCGCCGCCGGCGTCGTCGCGCTGAACAGCGCCAGCGCCGCGATCATCGCGCTGCTGATCCAGGCATTGACCATCAGCACCCGGCGGAAGCCCCAGCGCCTGAGGATCGGCGCGGCGGTCAGCTTCATCGTCACCGCGCCGACGGCCGAGCTGAAGGTCAGCGTGCCCGATTCGAACGCGCTCATGCCGAAGCCCACCTGCAGCATCAGCGGCAGCAGGAAGGGCATCGCGCCGACGGCGATGCGGAACAGCAGCCCGCCGACCAGCGCGATGCGGAAGCTGGCGATCCGCAGCAGCGTCAGGTCCAGGATCGGGTGCGCGGCGCGGCGGGCGTGGCCGGCATACAGCGCCAGCAGCGACGCGCCGCCCAGCATCATCGCCAGCGCCAAGCCGACGTTCGCATTGCGGCTGCCCAGCAGCGTGAAGCCGAAGGTCGCCAGGGCCAGGCCGCCGCCGGTCAGTGCGAAGCCGGGCCAGTCCATCGGCCTGGTCGTGTCGGCGCGCACCTGCGGCACCAGCGTCAGCGCCAGCGCCAGGCCGACCAGCCCGACCGGCACGTTGAGCCAGAAGATGCCGCGCCAGTGGTAGTAGGTGGTGATGAAGCCGCCCACCGGCGGGCCCAGGATCGGCGCGAACAGCGTCGGGATCGCCAGCCAGGCCATCGCCGAGACCATCTCGCGCTTGGGGATCACCCGCAGCAGGATCAGCCGGCCCACCGGCAGCATCATCGCGCCGCCCAGGCCCTGGCAGAAGCGGCCGGCCACCAGGCTGTGCAGGTCCCAGGCCAGCGCGCAGCCGACCGACGACAGCGTGAACACCGCGATCGCCGCGGCGAACACGGTCTTCGCGCCGAAGCGGTCGGCGCACCAGCCCGAGATCGGGATGAAGATCGCCAGCGCGACGAAGTAGGCGGTGAAGGCCAGCTTCAGCGTCAGCGGGTCGACGGCCAGGTCGACCGACATCGCCGCCAGCGAGGTGGCGATCACCGTGCTGACCAGGCTCTCCATGAACAGCGCCGACGCGACCACCAGCGTCAGCACGCGGGTGGAAGGGGCGTTGGCGGGGCTCATGCGGCGGGCGGCCCCGCCGGATCAGGCGGCCGAGGCGATCGCGTCGGCGATCAGCGCCGCCGTGCCCTGCGGGTCTTCCATCGGCAGGAAATGGGTCTTGTCGAGCAGCTGCAGGTCGCGGCCCCGGCGGAACTCCTGCGCCAGCGGCGGCCAGGTCGGCGAGCCGAGCGGATCCCAGGGCTTGATGCCCGGGTCCTGCGGCCGCGCGCGCACCACCAGCACGGGGATCTGCAGCGCACGGATGCTGGCGTAGACGCCCGGGTTCTGCCGCGCATACGGGTAGACCTTGCCCTCGAAGGCAGGCGCGCAGGCCAGTTGGAAGCCCCTGCCGTCGTCGGCCGGGCGCAGGCCATGCTGGCAGTAGCTGCGCAGCGCCTCGGGGTCGAACACTGAGTAGGGCGCCCGGTCGGCGAAGCGTTCGAACATGGCCTGCGGTGATTCGAACGCATTCTTGCGGCCGGCCGCCGGGTGCAGCGTGCCCGGTTCCACCGGCGGCAGGTGGTAGTCGGCCGGCGCCAGCAGCACCGGGTCGATCAGGATCAGCTGGCGGAACCGCCCGGGCTCGAAGGCCGCGGCCTGCACCAGCGCATGCGCGCCCATGCTGTGGCCGATGCCCACCGCGCCCTGCAGGTCGAAGGCGGCGGCCAGCGCCGCCTGGTCGCGGCCGAAGTCGGCCCAGCTGTCGAAATCGGTGCCACCGCTGCGGCCGTGGCCGCGCTGCTCGATCGCGATCGCGTGGCGGCCGGGCAGGTGGTGGATCAGCGGGTCCCAGACCCGGCCGTGGAAGCCGGTGGCGTGCACGAACCACAACGTCGGGCCCTGGCCACGCAGCGGGGCACGCCATTCGAAGCTGGCCAGCGACAGGCCGTTGGCCTCTGTGTGGTGCAGCTTGGGTTGGTGGCTCATGGCAGGATCAGACCGCGGCCGCGAGGCGGCTGGCCTGGTCGATCGCCCGCTTGGCGTCGAGTTCGGCGGCCTCGTAGGCGCCGCCGACCAGGTGCGCGCTGACGCCGGCGGCCTGCAGCTCGTCGTACAGCGTGCGCAGCGGCGTCTGGCCGGCGCAGACGATCACCGTGTCGACGGCGAACAGCTTGGGCTCGCCGTTGACCCGCACGTGCAGCCCGGCATCGTCGATCTTCAGGTACTCGACGCCGCCGACCATCTGCACGCCGCGGCGGTTCAGCACCATGCGGTGGGTCCAGCCGGTGGTGCGGCCCAGGTTCTTGCCCAGCGCGTCGGCCTTGCGCTGCATCAGGATCACCTCGCGGTCGGCCCTGGCGACCACCGGCTGCACGCCGGTGACGCCGCCGCGCGGGTGGTTCTGGAAATCGATGCCCCATTCGCGGGCGAACACGTCGATGTCGACCGCAGCCGAGGTGCCTTCGTGGGTGACCAGTTCGGCGACGTCGAAGCCGATGCCGCCGGCACCCATGATCGCCACCCGCCGGCCGATGGTCTTGCGGCCGAGGATCGCGTCGATGTAGGGCACGACCTTCGGGTGGGTGATGCCGGGGATGTCGGGCCTGCGCGGCGCGATGCCGGTGGCGACGATCACTTCGTCGAAGCCCTCGGCCTTCAGCGCGGCCGCGTCGGCGCGGGTGTTCAGCCGCAGCGTGATGCCCAGCCTGGCGATCATCGTGCGGAAGTAGCGCAGCGTTTCGTGGAACTCCTCCTTGCCGGGGATGCGCTTGGCCAGGTTGAACTGGCCGCCGATCTCGGCCGCGGCGTCGATCAGCGTGACGCGGTGGCCGCGCTGCGCCGCGACGGTGGCGAAGGCCAGCCCGGCCGGCCCGGCGCCGATCACCGCGAGGCGCTTGGGCGACGCCACCGGCAGGTACTTCAGCCGCGTCTCGTTGCAGGCGCGCGGGTTGACCAGGCAGCTGACCTGCTGGTGGCCGCCGAAGGTGTGGTCCAGGCAGGCCTGGTTGCAGCCGATGCAGGTGTTGATCTCGTCCTCGCGGCCTTGCGCTGCCTTGTTGACCAGCTCGGGGTCGGCCAGCATCGGCCGGGCCATCGACACCAGATCGGCGTCGCCGCGCGCCAGCACGTCTTCGGCCACCTGCGGCATGTTGATGCGGTTGCTGGTGATCATCGGCACCTTCAGGTGCCTGCGCAGCCGGCCGGTGACGCCGGCAAATGCCGCGCGCGGCACCATCGTCGCGATCGTCGGCACCGGCGCCTCGTGCCAGCAGAAATGGGTGCTGATGATGTTGGCGCCGGCGGCCTCGATCGCCTGGGCCAGCGAGACGACCTCGTCCCAGGCCAGGCCGCCGTCGAGCATGTCCATCGCCGAGATGCGGAAGATCAGGATGAAGTCCGGCCCCACCGCCTCGCGCACGCGCCGCACCACCTCGACCGGGAAGCGCATGCGGTTCTCCCAGGGCCCGCCCCAGCGGTCGGTGCGCAGGTTGGTCTTGCGCACCAGGAAGGTCGACAGCAGGTAGCCGGCCGAGCCGATGATCTCGACGCCGTCGTAGCCGGCACCCTTGGCCAGCGCGGCGCAGTTCGCGAAGTCGGCGATCTGCTTCTCGATGCCGGCATCGTCGAGCTCGTTGGGTGTGTAGCGGCCGATGCGCGACTTCACCGGCGACGGCGCGACGCAGGCCGGCGTGCCGGCCAGCGGCCCGGTGTGCAGGATCTGCATGACAATCTTCACCGACGGGTCGGCGGCATGCACGGCCTCGGTGATCAGCCGGTGCTGCGCGGCCTCCTCGGGCGTGGACAGCTTGCTGCCGATGCCGCCTTCCACGTTGGGCGGGATGCCGCCGGTGATGATCATGCCGACGCCGCCGCGCGCGCGCTCGGCGTAGTAGGCGGCCATGCGCGGGAAGCCGTCGGGCGCTTCTTCCAGCCCGGTGTGCATCGAGCCCATCAGGATGCGGTTCTTCAGCTGGGTGAAGCCCAGGTCCAGCGGGCGGAAGACATGCGGGTAGCGGTTAGTTCCAGACATCGGTCGCCTCGAGCAGACAGTGGCGCCGCATGCTAGCCGCCCTGCCGGGGCCGACCTGCCACCTGCGCGACGCCACCCCATATTGACCCAGGGCAAGCGGCGGCGATT
>JAEUOY010000133.1 GCA_016790515.1 Burkholderiaceae bacterium
CCCGCGCATCGCCGCCGGGCGCCTCGCACCCCTGCCCGCCGCGCATGGCGATGGCGAACGCCAGCGCGCCCTGCCCCGCCCATCGCACCGGCCGCATCAGCCCGACTGGCAGCGCCGCTTCTGCCAGAACCCCACGCTCCAACGCAGCATCGTCAAGCCCGGCGACTGGCAACGTGCGGCCTACCCGTTCGTCTACGGCCAGTTCGACCCGACGCTGTTCCCCACCGCCGACTGGCGCGAGTGCTGCATGAAGACGCTGTCGGTGCTCGACATCCGCGAATGGGCACCCGACCAGATCACGCGCGACGACGAATCGCTGGTGCAGCAGATCCGCACCCGGGTGCTGCCGCGGCGCGGCGTCTGGGCGTCGGCCGACGAACTCATCGTCACGGTCGGCGCGCAACACGCGCTGTACATGGTCGCCGACCTGCTGGTGCGCGAAGGCACGCGCGTCGGGATCGAGGACCCCGGATATCCGGACGCGCGAAACATCTTCGCCAGCCGCACCTCGCAGCTGGTGCCGCTGGCGGTCGACGCCGCCGGTCTGCCGGTCGACGACCGCCTGCGCCGCTTCGACTACCTCTACACGACACCGAGCCACCAGTGCCCGACCGGCGTGACGATGCCGCTGGAGCGGCGGCGCAAGCTGCTGCGCCTGGCCGAGGAGGCCGACTTCGTCATCGTCGAGGACGACTTCGAGAGCGAGAACCGTTTCGACGGCGAGCCGATCCCGGCACTGAAGAGCCTGGACCGCGGCCAGCGCGTGATCTACGTCGGCAGCCTGTCGAAGAACCTGGCGCCGGGGCTGCGCATCGGCTACGTCGTCGCCGCCGCACCGCTCGTCGCCGAGCTGCGTGCTTTGCGCCGGCTGATGCTGCGCCATCCGACGGCGTTCGTGCAACGTGCGTTCGCGCTGTTCCTCGCGCTCGGCCACCACGACGCGCAGCTGCGGCGGCTCGCGGTGGCGCAGCGCGAGCGCTCTGCGGTGCTGCTGCAGGCGCTGGCGCAGTACGCACCGGGCTGCGAGGTGGTGCCGACGCAGGGCGGCGGATCTTGCTGGGTGCGCCTGCCCGCCGGCGTCGATGCCTGCCGGCTCGCCGAGCGCGCCGCGGAGCACGGGGTCCTGATCGAGCCGGGTGACGTCTTCTTCCTGGCGAATCCGCCGCCGGCGGGTCACGTCCGCCTGGGCTACCAGTCGATCCCGGCCGAGAAGATCGAACCGGGCGTGCGCCGGCTGGCCGGCGTGCTTGACGACATGGTCCGGGCCGCCGCGCACCGGCGGCGCGATCAGTAGCCGAGCATCCGCGGCAGCGCCAGCGACAGCTGCGGAAAGAACGCGATTGCGAACACCGCGACCACCGACACCGCCACGAACGGCAGCACACGCACGACGATCCGCTCGACAGTCTCGCCGCCGATGCCCGAGGCGACGAACAGGTTCTCGCCCAGCGGCGGCGTCATGAACCCGATCGACATCGTGCAGATGACGACGATGCCCACGTGGGTCGGGTCGGCGCCCATCATGTACATCACCGGCAGCAGCACCGGGGTCAGGATCAGGATCGCGGCCAGCGTCTCCATGAACATGCCGACGAACAGCAGGAACAGGATGACCAGCGTCCAGATGAGGTAGACGTTGTCGGTCATCGCCAGCATCGACTCGGCGATCTGCGCGGGCACCCGCTGCTCGACCAGCAGGCGGCCGAAGGCGACCGCGGTGAACAGGATCAGCAGCACGCGGCCGGTGATCCAGGTCGTCGTGCGCAGTGCGGCGAGCATCGTGCCCCAGCTCAGCTCGCGGTGCACCGCGAAGCCGACGAACAGCGTGTAGAAGATGGCGACGATCGCCGATTCGGTCGGCGTGAACAGGCCGGTGTAGATGCCGCCGAGGATGATGACCGGTGCCGCGACCGCCCACGCGCCGCGGCGCAGCGCGGCCCGGATGTCGGCGCCCTGCCAGCGCTCGGACAGCCCGCGGTAGCCGGCTCGGCGCGAGATGAGGTAATTCATCACCAGCAGCGCGGCGGCCATCACCAGCCCCGGCACGACGCCGGCGATGAACAGCTTGGGGATCGACAGCGAGTCGAAGCTGCCGAACTTGGCCAGTGCCTCGGGTGGCGGCGCCATGCCGAGCGCGGCGATGCCGAAGATGACCATCGGGATCGACGGCGGGATGATGATCCCGAGGCCGCCCGACGATGCAGTGACCGCCGACGCGTAGGCGCGGTCGTAGTTGCGTCGCGCCATCGCCGGGATCATCAGCATGCCCACCGCGGCGGTGGTGGCCGGGCCCGAGCCCGAGATCGCGCCGAAGAACAGGCAGGCGAGCACGGTGGCCACGCCCAGCCCGCCGGTGATCGGTCCGGCCAGCGTCTCGGCGATGTCGACCAGCCGCTTCGAGATGCCGGCTGCCTCCATCAGGGCGCCGGCCAGCACGAAGGCCGGCAGCGCCATCAGCGGGAAGCTGCCGACCGAGTTGAAGGCGATCTGGACCAGCGCGATCGGGTCCTTGTCGAGCGCGATGTAGGCCGCCATGCCGGCACCGCCGAGCGCGACCGTGATCGGCGCACCGAGCAGGAGCAGCAAGAGGAACCCCCCGAAAAGCAGTTCGACGACGTAGGCTTCCATGTCGGTTCTCCGGTGTTGCGGCGCCGGCTCAGGCCGCGGCTCGCGCGGCGTCGCGCTTGAGTTTTTCGATCTCGGCCTTCTCGGGGTCGATCAGTTCGATGCCCTTGAACACCTCGAGGTACAGGTTCCAGAGGATGCGCAGCGTCATCAGCGAGAACGCGATCGGCAGGATCAGGTAGAACCACTTCATCGGCACGCCCAGCGTCTGCGACTTCCAGAACAGGTTCATGCGGTTGAACACGAAGTCGTAGCTCAGCCAGACGAAGTAGACGTTGAACGCCACCCACAGCAGGTCGGCGAGCGTGCGCAGCACCTTCGCCAGCCACGGCGGCATGTACTGGAAGTGGAAGGTCACGCGGTTGTGCGCCGACATCTTCGCCGCCACCACCGCACCGAGGTAGGCGAACCAGACGAACATGTAGGTCGACAGCTCCTCGCTCCATGCGATCGAGTAGCCGAAGAGCTGGCGCGCCAGCACCTGGGCGAACAGCAACAGCACGAACAGCGCGAGCAGCGCCTCGCAGAGGACGGTCTCTAGGTTGTCGAGCCGGCGCAGGCTCGAGCGGGAAACGGACATCGTTGTCTCCGGTGACGGGCCGTTCGGCGGCCTCGGGTCGAGCGCCGGCCGCGGCCCGGAGCCGCGGCCGGCCAAGGGGCAGGCTCAGCGGCCGAGCGACTTCAGCACGCGGTCGAGCCTGTCCTTGCCGCCGATGCTTTGGTGGAACTTGGGCCACACCACGGCGGTCGCCTTGGCGATGAACTCCTTCTCGGCGTCGGCGGGATCGCTGATCTCCATGCCCTTGGCGGCAAGTTCCTTGCGGATCTTGTCCTCGGTCGCCAGCAGGTACTGGTAGCTGTGCTCGGTGGCCTCGCGTCCGGCTTCCACGATCGCCTTCTGGACCTCGGGCGGCTGCTTCTTGAACACCGCCTCGCTGACGATCAGCGGCTCGAGCGAGAAGACGTAGCGGACGTTGGTGACGTACTTCTGCACCTCGTTGAACTTCATCGCCGCGACGGTGATGTACGGGTTGTCCTGGCCGTCGACGACGCGCTGCTGCAGCGCGGTGAAGGTTTCAGACCAGGCCATCGGCGTCGGGTTGATGCCCCAGGCCTGGTAGCTGGCGATCATGATCTCGTTCTTCGGCACCCGGATCTTCAGGCCCTTCAGGTCGGCCAGCGTCCTGACCGGCTTCTTCGAGTTGGTCAGCACGCGGAAGCCCGAGTAGGCCCAGCCGACGATGCGGACGCCGGCGTCGCGCACGGTGTTGTCGGTCAGCTCCTTGCCGACCTCGCCGGTGGTCAGCTTCTTCGCCTCCTCGGCGCTCTGGATCACGTAGGGCAAGGTCAGCACACCCACCGTCGGCGAGAACGGCGTGACGTTGTTGATGGCCAGGATCGAGAAGTCCAGCGTGCCCAGTTGCGCGTTGCTGACGGTGGCCTCCTCGCTGCCGAGCTGGCCGTTCGGGAACAGATCGAGCTTGTGCTTGCCGCCGGACTTCTGCTCGAAGGCCGACTTGAACCTGGTCGCCAGCTCCCACTGGGTACCGCCCTGCGCGTCGCCGACCGCGACCTTGAAGGTGGCGGCATGGGCGAGCGATGCGCCGAACAGCGCTGCGGCGGCGAGAGCGGTGATCCAGGGCTTGTGTTTCAGTGCCATCGAAGTCTCCTCGGGGATGCGAAAGTGGGCGATCGGATGCCGCCCGCTGGTGGGTCGAAGGGGATGGGGTTCAGCGCGCCGCGAGCGGCGGCCGGTCCTTGCGGTAGGCGTTCTTCACGGCGATGCGGCCGTCGCGGAAGGTGAACACGTCGACCATGCGCGCCTCGATGCGCGTGCCGTCGCTGCGCGTGCCGCGGAAGGTCGACTCCGAGACGCCGCGATCGCCGGCGACGAAGTGCTCGCCGTCCAGCCAGGCAGCGTCGGGGAAGGTGGTCCAGGCGAGCTCGAAGCCCTCGCGCACCGCGGCGCGGCCGACAAAGCTGCGGCCCAGCAGGTCGGGTCCGGCGACGGCGTGGAATTCGCAGTCGTCGGCCATGAACGACATCAGCGCGTCGATGTCGTGGCGGTTCCAGGCGGCGGCGAAGTCCGCCAGCATCTGAGCGTCGACCGGGTGGTTCGAACCGGGCATCGGGGTCTCCTTCGGAATGGGGTCGGGCGGCTCGGCAGCCGTTGTCGGCAGGTTAGTCCCGGCCCAGACGGCGGCGTAGGACCAGTTGCGCCCGATCGCTGGAGCCAGCGCCCAGGCCCGCGGGCTGGCCTCATCGAATGGCGGCAACTGGCGCTAACCCGGCGCACGAGGCGCGCATAGGCTGCCGACATCGACGCTGCCGCTGACGGTGGCGTCCACGAACCCCGCGCCAACGACCGCGCCCCGGAGCCCCCACCATGGACATGTCCTCGCCGAAACCCACCGTGCTGCGCGACTACGACCCGCGCTACGACCCGCTGGTCGCGCCGAACCCCGGTCGCGGCACCGACTACGCGCCGACCTACTGGGTCGCGACCGCCGGTGCGCCGCCGGCCGACGATGGTCCGATCGCCGGCGACGTCGACGCCGACGTGGTGATCGTCGGCTCGGGCTTCACCGGGCTGGCGACGGCGCTGTTCCTGGCGCGCGAGCACGGCATCCGTGCCACCGTGCTGGAGGCCAACCGTGCCGTCTGGGGCTGCACCAGCCGCAACGGCGGGCAGGGGCAGAACGCCAGTGGCCGACTGTACCGCTCGCAGTGGATCGCGCGCTGGGGCAAGGAGGTGGCGCTGAAGCTGGATGCCGAGATCCGTGCCGGCTTCCAGACCTTCAAGGATCTGGTCGCCGAGTTCCCCGAATGCGAGCCGCAGCCCGGCGGCCACCTGTACATCGCGCACCGCGCGAAGAAGATGGCCTTCCTGCACCACGAGGCGAAGGTGATGCGCGAGGTCTTCGGCTACGACACCCGCATCCTGTCGGCCGACGAACTGCGCCAGCGCTACGTCGATGACGCCGAGGGCTTCGGCGCCATGCACGAGCCCGACGGCATCGGCGTGCACCCGCTCAAGCTCGCCTTCGGCTACCTGCGCCAGGCGCGTGCGCTCGGCGTCAAGTTGCATCCGGCTTCCCCCGTGATCGGCTTCGAGACGCGCCAAGGCGTCCACCACCTGCGCACCCCTGGCGGCACGGTGCGCGCGCGCGCGGTCGGCTTCGCCACCGGCGGCTACACCAGCAACGGGCTGCACCCGAGCCTGGACTCGAAGATCATGCCGATCCTGTCGAACTCGCTGGTCACGCGGCCGCTGACCGAGCAGGAACTGGCGGCGACCAGGTTCCGCACCACCGAGGTCATCACCGACACACGCACGCTGCGCTTCTACTACCGCAAGCTGCCGGACAACCGGGTGCAGATCGGCAGCCGCAGCTCGATCACCGGCGCCGACGCGCCGAACCCGGTGCACATGGCCAAGCTGGTCGAGGGGCTGCACCGCAAGTTCCCGGCCTTGCGCGGCGTCGGCATCGACTATTCGTGGTGGGGCTGGGTCGACGTCAGCCACGACATGATGCCGCGCATCACCCAGCCCGATCCGGCGCAGTCGGTGTTCTACGCCCTCGGCTACGGCGGCAACGGCGTGTCGTTCTCGGCCCATGCCGGCCGCCGCATGGCGCAGCGCATCGCCGGCAAGGCCGACCGCGCCTTCGAGCTGCCGATCTACGACTCTGCGCTCGAGTACCCGAACGTGATGAACCTGGTGCGTTCGCGCGCCTTCGCGCCGTTCCGCCGCTTCGGCCAGCGCGCGCTGTACCACTGGTACCACCTTCGCGACGAGCGCCTGTGATGCCCGGAATCTCGTCGCCGCTGCCTACCCTGGATGCCGGTGGCCCCATCGATTGAAGGGATCCGTTCCTGACAACTCTTTCTCAACCCGGCACCGACAGCGCCGCAAAGTCGTTGATTCTCATGGTCGCGACGCCGCAGGTCTTCACGACCTGGCGTTCTCGGCGCTCACGTGCCGGACTGGCCTGGCGGTGATCTTCGGTAGCGGCTGGCCAGGCAGCTGCAGCCGCGGTTGCTCGAGCAGCGTGCGGTGCTCGGCCTCGGGCTGCGTGTAGCGCGACAGCGTCAGCTCGCGCCCGTCAATGGTCGGCAGCAGCACATCGACCATCTGCATCGTCCTGAACCTGTCGATCACCTCGCGCGGCGTGGTGCCGTCGGCCAGTTGGCGCTGGTTTGCCTTGAGCGTGACCTGCAGGCCGTAGGCCAGGATGGCCACGAGGCAGTGCGCCTCGATGCGTGGTTCGCTGTGGTGGTGGATCGGGCGGATCGACAGGTCGTGCCTGAGTTCCTTGAAGGCCTGCTCGACCTCGGTGAGCTGGAAGTGCAACGACCACAGCTGCGCGGGCTCGCCGGCGTTGAGCTTGGTGCGCAGCAGGTAGCGGCCCTCTCGGCGTCGGACCTGGCGCAGCCTGGCCCGGTCGATGCTGAACTCCAGGCTCGCCGTGGTGGCCTCGGCCTTCGGTATCGTGACCTTGACCAGGCCGGCGGCGCGGCCTGCGTCGTGCCTGGCCGCGCCCAGCTTCATCAGCAGCTGGTCGCGCGTGAGCTGCTGGCGCTGGATCGCCTCGAGCCGCCCGATGCAGCGGCGCAGCCGCTTGCTGCGAATGCCGCGCCCCTTGTCGATGCGCGCATCGCTTTGCGCCAGCACGTACACGTCCTCCTCTGTGGCCAGGCGCCTGACCTGCACACCCTCGCGCACCCTCGCCCAGGACTGGCTCGCGAACGCCTGCTCCAGCGTCTTCTGCCGGCCCTTGGGCCTGCCCACCTGGTCGCTCGCGCCGGTGCGCCGCATCTTGGCCAGGCTGTCCTCGGTGGGGATGCCGCGGTCCATCACCCGGATGCGATTGCCGCTGCCGTAGCGGTGCCCGATGCGGTCCTGGAAGCCAGCCAGCATGCGCCCCACTGGCGAGGGCGCGCCAGCCGCAGCTCGCTCAGGCGAACGCCCACCGCAGCGACGTCGTCGCAGGGCATCGAGCCGGCGGGGAACCGTGCCACCTGGCGGCGCTGGCCGGCATCCTGGACTTCGATGATCATGCGCCACGCCTCGCGATGGCCGGCGTTGAACCTGGCGCTGCGCCACGCGCCCATCAGCCAAACGACGCGACGCCACGATGCTCCAGTGCCCGTTGCAACCTGCCGTCCTTCTTGCGTCGTTGGCAGCGCAGGAACATGCCGGGCAGTGTACGAAGCGACCTGCGAGGCCGCAACGACCAAAGTCTTCACACCAGGCGCTGGCGCCGACCCCGTCCATGTCGATCAAGTACTTGCACGCGCAGAACAGGCTGATCTGCGCGGATGCATCGGCGCGTTGAGAAAGGCGGGCTGGCTACGGCGGCTGAAGGCGCTGCAGACGCATGTGCTCGGCCGCGACCAGTTGCCGATGAAGCTCGGTGCCGCGCGCCAGGAGGCCGGGCAGGCTGCCGAGGTGGTCAAGGTCACGGCAGCCAAGGCCACTGATACCGCGACCACGGGCAGCCTGGCGTTCAAGCTCGATCGCGCCCGGCGGCATCGCGTGCGCGCCCGCGAGGGCCGCTACCTGCTGCGCACCAACCTCGGCACGGCGCAGCCGCCCGAGGCCGGCAGGATCTGGCGGTACAGGCCGCGCGCGGCGGACACGGGCAGCTCGCACAGGTCGGGCGCACCCGCGGCACCGGCGCCTTCGAGCAGCGTCATCGGCTGTCGGTCGAGCGTGGATGTCCCCGCTTCAAAGGTAGGTCGAAGCGAGCCCGCCGTCGACCTGCAGGTTGATGCCGCTGACCCAGCGCGACGCGTCGCTGCACAGGAAGCTCACCACGGGAGCGACCTCGTCGGGCAGCGCGGTCGCTTCATGCGGTGGGCGTCCTTCTGCACGCGCGGCTGGCCGAGCATCTGCACGAAGTCGCCGAGGATCGGCGCGCGGTGCAGGTCGAGGCGCTGCGGCCATTCGGCGCCGAGAATCGACGCGATGTTGACGATGCTGCTGCTTTGGCCCATGCGGTCGAGCACGCGCTGCGTGAGGTGGCGCAGGCCCAGGTAGTTGACACGCGCCACGCTCGCGGCCGGCGCGGTGCCCGGCACGCCGGCGATGTTGGCGAGCGTGTCGATCTTCGCCGGCAGCTGCTTGCCCGCATCGTCGATCGCCGCCTGCTCGGCCAGGTCGGCCTTGACGAAGCCGTCGAGCGTGAGCATCGGCTCGGCGCGGTCGACGCCGATCACGCGCGCGCCCTGCATGCGCGCCAGGCGCACCGTCTCGGCGCCGATGCCCGAGCTGCAGCCGGTGATCACCAGCGTCTTGCCTCGGAGGTCGTTCATGGGGTGGGTCTCCTTTCGAGGGGATGCGGAAGAGGGCCGGGCGCGCGCGCGTCCGGCGGATGCGCCGTGGTCGAGACGAGCTGCCAGCCGCGCCGCTGCCGCAGCACGCCCCACAGCCCCTGCGGCAGCCACAGCGCGAAGCCGATCGCCACCGCGCCGAGCCCGGCCAGGTACCAGGCGCCGAGGTCGCCGAGCCATTGCTGCAGCGCGAACAGCAGCAACGCGCCGACGATCAGTCCTTCGAAGCTGCGCAGCCCAGCGGGGGCCGCACTGGGGCGCCTCACGTCCCCTGGAAAGGTCAGTTTCAGCGCCACGGAAGCCCGCAGGGTTGACTTCGGTCTATGTTTCTATAGACTTGGAAACATGAACGAAAAATCGGCCGTCGCCGCACTCGCCGCCCTGGCCCAGGAGGCGCGCCTGCGCGTGTTCCGTGCACTCGTCGGCGCCGGCCCAGAGGGCATGACGCCTGGTGCGCTGTCCGCGATGCTCGACATCCCCGGCTCCACGCTGTCTTTCCACCTGAAGGAACTGGTGCATGCGGACCTCGTGAGCGTCGAGCGCGAAGGCCGCAACCTGCACTACCGACCGGCTCTCGAGCAGATGAACGATCTGCTGGCCTACCTCACCGATCACTGCTGCATGGGCCAGTCCTGTGCGCCCAGCGGCTCGAAGCGCCGCACCACCTGCTGATACGGAGAACCTCATGAAGCGATTCCATGTCCATCTGCATGTCGAGGATCTCGGCAAGAGCATCGGCTTCTACTCGAAGCTCTTCGCCGCAGAGCCCACGCGAGTCGAGGGCGACTACGCCAAATGGATGCTCGAAGATCCGCGCATCAACTTCGCCATCTCCACACGCGGCAGCCGGCCCGGCATCGACCACCTCGGCCTCCAGACCGATGACCCGGCCGAGCTGGCCGAGATGAAAGCGCGGGCAGAGTCGGCCGACATGGCGCTGCTCGACGAGGGCGAGACCACCTGTTGCTACGCGCGCAGTGAGAAGCACTGGGTCACCGACCCGCAGGGCATCGCGTGGGAGCACTTCCATACGCTGGGCAATATCCCGGTCTTCGGCGAAGGCAGCAAGGGCGACGCCGCAGGGGCCTGCTGCACCCCGGACACCACGGCTCTGGCGACGGCCGAGTCGTCGGCCTGCTGCACGCCCGCACCCCGCGGCAAGCCCGTCGGCATCGCTGTCAAGCCGTCGAACACCTGCTGCTGAGGCGTCATGCAAGACAAGCCCTGCAACGTGCTGTTCATAGGCACGGGCAACTCGGCGCGCTCCGTGATTGCAGGAGGATCGATGAGCGAGATCGGCAAGGGCCGCTTGATCGCCTTCTCCACGGGCAGCCAACGGAACCGCTGATCCGTGACCACCCATGTCCTGATCCTGTGCACCCACAACTCGGCGCGTAGCGTGCTGGGCGAGGGCATGCTGAACCACCTGGCCGGCAAGCTCGGTCGGGACGTGCAGGCGCACAGCGCCGGCAGCGCCCCGAGCGGCCGCATCAACCCGTTCGCGATCGAGGTGCTCGGGAACGCCGGCATCGAGACGAGCGGCTACCGCAGCAAGAGCTGGGACGAGTTCAGCGCCAACGGGGCACCGCCGGTTTCCATCGTCATCACCGTGTGCGACAGCGCGGCTGCCGAGCAATGCCCGGTGTTCTTCGGCGGCACGGGTGGCCAGCCGGTCAAGGTGCACTGGGGCTACCCGGATCCCTCGAACGCCGAAGGCGGCGAGGAAGGCAAGCGCCGCGCCTTCGAGTTGACCCGCCAGGCGATCGGCTATCGCATGCTGCAACTGCTCGCGCTGCCGCTGCAAACGCTGGACCGCCGGGCCCTGCAGACTGCGCTGGTCGAGATCGGCAAGAGCTGAGCAACGGGCCTGAAAAAGTCCATGGACACGACCACTCTTGCGGCGCGTCACGCAGCGCCGGCTCCGATGGGCGTTTTCGAGCGCTACCTGACCGTCTGGGTCTTGCTCTGCATCGTCGTCGGCATCGCACTCGGCCAACTGCTGCCCGGGCCGGTCCAGGCCATCGGCAGGATGGAGATTGCCAAGGTCAACCTGCCGGTCGGTCTGCTGATCTGGGTGATGATCATCCCGATGCTGCTGAAGGTCGACTTCGGGGCCCTGAGCCAGGTGAAGGAGCATTGGCGGGGCATCGGCGTGACGCTGTTCGTCAACTGGGCCGTCAAGCCGTTCTCGATGGCGCTGCTGGGCTGGATCTTCATCCGCCATGTGTTCCAGCCCCACCTGCCGGCGGGCCAGGCGGACAGCTACATCGCCGGGCTGATCCTGCTCGCCGCTGCACCGTGGACCGCGATGGTCTTCGTCTGGAGCCGGCTCACCGGCGGAAATCCGCTCTTCACGCTCAGCCAGGTCGCATTGAACGACACCATCATGGTGTTCGCCTTTGCGCCGATCGTCGCCTTGCTGCTCGGCCTGTCGTCCATCACCGTGCCCTGGGACACGCTGATCACTTCGGTGGTCCTGTACATCGTCATCCCGGTGGTGATCGCGCAGCTGTGGCGCAGGAGGCTGCTGGCCAGGGGGCAGGCGGCCTTGGATGCGATGCTCGCGACGATCAGCCCCTGGTCGATCACCGCGCTGCTGGCCACGCTGGTCCTGCTGTTCGGCTTCCAGGGCGAGGCGATCCTGAAGCAGCCGCTGGTCATCGCGATGCTGGCGGTGCCCATCCTGATCCAGGTGCTGTTCAACTCGGGCCTGGCTTACTGGCTTAACCGCCGGCTTGGCGAATCGCACAGCGTGGCCTGCCCTTCGGCACTGATCGGCGCCAGCAACTTCTTCGAGCTGGCTGTGGCCGCGGCCATCAGCCTGTTCGGCTTCGAGTCCGGCGCTGCACTGGCCACGGTGGTGGGCGTGCTGATCGAGGTGCCGTTGATGTTGCTGGTGGTGCGCGCCGTGAACCAGAGCAAGGGCTGGTACGAGGCTGGCGCGAGGGGCTGAACCAACCCGCAGGACGCATCGACCGCGCCGATGAGGTCATTGCCTGGCGCGTGATCGACGTCAAGGCGCCGCTGGCGCGCGGGCGTACCGCTCATGATTCGCAGCCTCGTCGCGCCGACGGCCACCCGTGATCGCTCACGGCGATCTCCGGCTCAACTGCCTCGATAGGTCGCACAACTCCACGGCGTGCACAGCATTGGGACGTGGTAGTGCTGCTTGACATCGAAGAGCGAGAACCGCAGCGGAGCAACGCGATCCACAAACATCGCTTCGGGGGGCACCTTCCCGCCGCCTTGGGACGCGTAGTAGTCGCCAATGTAGAACGCCAGCTCGTACTGGCCGACCTTGGCCTCAGCGGGGCTGAGGACCGGCTGGTCGGTACGCCCATCGGCGTTCGTGACGAGCGTCCTGAGCAATTTCCAGCTGCCGCCCTCGAAGATCGACACGTCGATCCTCATTCCCGCGCCGGGCAGACCAACCAGGTTGTCCAGTACGTGTGTCGTGATTCCTGCCATGAGTCTATCTCCTGCTCTTGTGCTGGTTCAGCTGCCGCGGTAGAACGAGAACCCCCAAGGGGAGAACAGGACCGGCAAGTGCACGCGCTTGCCTGCGTCCTGAATCACGATCCGCAGGGGCACCTTCCCGAAGAACGCCGGCTGCGGCAACTTGGCCCCCAAGCGCTCGAAGTACTCGCCCACGTTCATCAGGACTTCGTACCGGCCCGGGACGTAGGTGTCGCCGACCAGAAGCGGGTCTGCCGGACGCCCCCCAGCGACGGTCTCGACCGTCTTCAGCAGCTTCCAGTTGCCCTCCTCGAAGCGGGAGAGTTCCAACTTCAAGCCGGCTCCTGACGCACCGTGGAAGATGTCCACGGCATGAAAGGTCAGGCGCGGGCTCAGGCCTGCCTGCGAAGTCGGCGCCACGCCCAGCGCTGCCGGTGCCTGCGGCTGGGAGGAGTCGGCGGCCATCGCGCGGCTGCCAACCACGGAGCCGCCAATTGCGAGTGCCGAAGCGAGCAAGCCGCGCCGGTCGATCTGATGGTCGTTCATAGGTGTCCTTTCAACGATCCGTCGCCAGCGCACGCAGTCGCAGCTTGGTGATGAATCCGATCTGCTCCAGCGCTTCCTTGAACTCGGAAGCCGAATCCGCGCCAACGCGCCGGCGGAGCTCCATGAAGATCTGGGACTTGGTGTGTCTGCGAGCGGCGATGATGAATGGGAAGCCGTGCCGCTTCCGGTACTCGCCATTGAGCCGCTTGATCTCGGCCACCTCGTCCTTTGACAGTGCGTCCAGGCCCGCGCTGCGCTGCTCGCGAACCGAGTCGTCGGTCATCGTTCCGGCTTGCGCCTCCCGACCCGCGAGCTCGGGGTGCGCACACAGAAAGCTCAGCTGCACGGGATGCGGCGCCCGCCGAACAACGTCGATCATGGCTGCGTGCAGGGCGTCCAACGACCCGAACGGCCGCGCCTCCCAGGCCTGTTCTGCGACCCAGGGCGAGTGCTCGAACGTCGAACCGACGGCAGCCACGAATTGTTCTCGGCTCATCGAGTTCAGCGAAGCGACGTCAAGCAAGCGATTGTCGATTGCAGTGCTCATGTTCAGGTCCTATTTCGAAGTCAGTGGCAGAGCGCCGGCGCGGCCAGAGCCTTCTTGAACGGCGGGATGAGTGCGAGGATCAGCAGCGTCGCGCAGACCTCGACAGCAGCAACCACGTACAGACCTGGCGACAAGCTGCCGGTGCTGGTCTTGATCAGACCCAGCATGTAGGGCGCCCCAAAGCCGGCCAGGTTGGCGATGGAGTTGATGAGCGCGACGCCCCCTGCAGCCGCCGTTCCGGACAAGAACCGATTCGGCATCTGCCAGAACACCGGAATGGCGCTCATCGTGCCGACGATGGCCAGTGTGAGTGCGAGCAGCACCGCCGCCGCGCTCTGCTTGAGCATCAGGGCGACGACCAGCAGGCTTGCCGCGCCGATCGCAGCAGCGAGGCCGCAGTGCCAGCGGGACTCCTGCTGCCGATCGGAGTGGAAGCCGTTCAGGATCATGCCCGCGGCGCCGCACAGGTAGGCGGCCGCCATGATCCAGCCGACGGCGACGGGGCTCGTGAAGCCGACTTCTTTGACCAGCGTCGGGCCGTAGAAGGTCAGCGACGAGTTCGCCGCGATGATGCAGAAGTAGATCGCGATCAGGATCCAGATCTTGCTGTCGCGCAGGCAGGCCAGCATGCTGTGCTCGCGGTCACCGAGCGACTTGTGGTCGCGCTCCAGGTCATCGTGCACCAGTTGGCGCTCACGCGCCGTCAGCCAGTGCGCCTGCTCCGGCTTGTCGGTCAGGTAGAAGTACGTGACGATGCCTGCGATCACCGACGGAATTCCCTCGAGCAGGAACACCCACTGCCAGCCGGCCCAGCCGTTGGCGCCGTTGAGGCTGGTCATGATCCAACCCGCCAGCGGCCCGCCGATGACGCCCGCGAGCGCCGAAGCGGACATGAACATGCCGAAGGCCTTGGCCCGCCGGTCATTCGGGAACCAGTAGGTCAGGTACAGGATGATGCCGGGGTAGAACCCGGCCTCGAACACGCCGAGAAGGAAGCGCAGGAAATAGAACATCTCCGGCGTCTTCACGAACATCATGGCGATGCTCGTCAAGCCCCAGCCGATGGTGATGCGCATGATCGTCTTCTTCGCACCGATCTTCTGCAGCAGCAGGTTGCTCGGCACCTCGAAGAAGAAGTAACCGAGGAAGAAGATGCCGGCGCCCAGGCCGTAGATCGCCTCGCTCCACTTCAGGTCATCGAGCATCGTCAGCTTGACGAAGCCGATGTTCACGCGGTCGATCCAGGCCAGGACCCACAGCACCATCAGGAAGGGGATGAGGCGGAAAAGGATCTTCTTGTAGGTCTGTTCCAGTTCCGTCTTGGCGGCAGCGCCGCCGGAACCGCCTCTTGCGGCTTGGTACGTCATGTTTGTCTCCAGTGACGTTTGCGTTGGCGCCGCACCGGGCACCAACAAGCAGTGCCGCGGGGGAGCATGGAAGGGGGACGTCAGCCGCCGTTCTTGGTTGCGGCGTGGCGTGCAATCTTCCCTGCTTGCGATCGACGTGCGCGCTGCCGAAGGAATGTTGGATATATCGAAAATCGCATAGTGGTCGGTGTAGGCTTGGGTGAGAGCCAACCACCGCCACCCATGAAGCACGCCTCCCGCCTCATCGACGTTCATCTGCTGAGGGTTCTCGTCGCACTGGTTGCCGAACGGAGCGTGTCTCGCGCCGCGGTCAAGCTGAACCAGACTCAGCCTGCGGTCAGTACGGCACTGAGGAAGCTCCGCGAACTGGCCAAGGATCCACTGCTGGTCCGTGAACGCAGTGGCATGGTGCCAACCGCTCGAGCCCTGCAACTTCGCGAGCACGCGCAGGCTGCGCTCCGCGAGATCGACGCGATGCTCACCGTACCCAGTGGCTTCGAAGCCGCTGAGAGCCGGCAGACGTTCCACATTGCGTCGCCCGACTATCTGGCGATGGGCTTCCTGGCAAGTGTCACCGAGCGACTCAGAAAGGAAGCCCCGCTGGCGAGGCTGGAAGTACACCCGCTGGCGCCTTCGTACGACTACGAGCAGGCTCTGGCGGACGGCCACCTGGACGTCGTGATCGGCAACTGGCCTCAACCCCCAGAGCGACTTCATCTGTCGCTGTTGCTGGAGGACGAGTTGGTCTGCCTCATGAGCAAGAACAACCCGCTTGCCGATCGACCGTTGACCTTGGAGGGCTACTTGGCATCGCCTCACGTCGTGCCTGCCCCCTACTCCCTCGCCCAACGAGGAGTGGTCGAGACGTTCCTTGCGTCGCGGAAACTGGCGCGTGACGCCCGCGTCGTGGTTCCCTACTTCGAGGTCGCGCCCCACCTGTTGCCCAATACGGACCTGCTCTTCACGACGGCGAGCCACTTCGCCAGACAGTTCTCGCGCCACCTGCCGCTGGCGATCCGGCCGCTGCCAGTGGAGTTTCCGAAGATGCGCTTCTACCAGTTGTGGCACGAGAGATCTCATCAGCAGGCATCTCACCGATGGCTGAGATCGCTCCTGACCCGATCGGCGGTGAGACTCACTGAGTCCGAGCCGTAGCCGATCAGATGACTACCTCACGCGTGTGGCCGGGGACGTCAAATCGTTCGAAGCGGCTCGGAATCCTGCTGCTCGTGATGGCAACCGGGGCGACGGTGCTCGTGCGTTGGGACATTGCTCAACGACGCGAAGCACTCTTTACTGAGGCGCGGACAGCACATCGCCTCCTGAGCCAAGCCACATCGCGGGTCGACGCGGTGCTCGTCACCCTGGTTCTCACGGCGACTTCCGGGAACACCGACACGGCGGCGCTCAGCGCAGCAAGCCGACTAAACCGCCCCGGACTTTGAGGAGGCTCCTTCGATTGAGAATGGAGCCAACATGAGGAAGTCCCCGAAGTTTTCCCCCGAGGTGATCGAGCGTGCGGTGCGCATGGTCTTCGACGCCAAGGATCAGTACCCGTCGCAGTGGGCGGCGATCGAGTCGATCGCCTCCAAGATCGGCTGCTCGGGCGAGACGCTGCGCAAGTGGGTTCGCCAGGGCGAGCGCGACAGCGGCGTGCGCGCTGGCC